>NZ_SMKQ01000072.1 GCF_004348995.1 Nonomuraea terrae | reverse complement strand
ACCGATCCCTGACCGAACCCTGACTCTCTCTCCTGCGGCTTCCCTTACGAACTCTCCCGCCCCCCGCGGCTTCCCTTATGGACTCTCCCGCTCACCTGCGGCACCGCACGGACCTCTCCCCCTCGCCGGCGTCCTTCCTTTACGGCGGAGCCCGGTGGGCACCACCCACCGACGCGGCTGACCGACCTTCCAGGGAGACGCTCACCGGCCTCACCGCCGCCCCGCCGCGACGGCGCCCCCATGACCGCCTTCGGGGTTCTGGCGCGCGGTGTCGGATCGTGGCTGCCCGCCTCCTGGGAATATGGCGGCCTGTTCCTGTTTCCCGGCGCGGGGCGAAGCTGAGCCGCCCCTGAAGTCGATCAGAGGCGGCACAACCGACTCATCCGAGGAGCACGCCATGAGCATCACCCTGGACTGGAACCAGCCGGCCGGCGAGGAAGGACGTCATGAGATGCGATTTCCTCTCGTCGGTGGTCGAGGGCTCAGCGGGCGTCGTCGCATGCGGTGGCGACGGACTTGCCCTGCCAGGCGGCCAGGTCGTGCAGGAGCTGGGCGATCGTGACCTGCCGGCGTTCGACGGCGTCGCGGCCCAGCGCCAGGTGCCCCGGCAGCTTGTCCTGACAGGTGACCTCGTAGATCAGCGCGGCGCCCTTCACCGGGTCGCCGAGCTGGGCGTGGTTGGCCTCGCCGGCCCAGTCCAAGGTGTCGTGGGCGGGAGTGCCGTCGTAGGCGTCGATGCGCTGGGAGGCGATCGACAGCGAACTGGTGTCGAGGAAGTCCGTGCGGAAGACGCCGGGCTCGACGACCATGCACTGAATCCCGAACGGCGCCAGCTCAGCCGACAGCGCTTCGCTGATGCCGGCGACGGCGGACTTCGTGGCCGCGTACATGCTCACCCCGGGTTCGCCCTCGAACCCGGAGCGGGACCCGATGTTGACGATCTTGCCGCGGCCCGCCGCGCGCATCACCGGCAGGACGGCGCGGGTGAGGTTGATCAGCCCGAAGACGTTGAGGTCGAACAGGGCACGCGCCTCGGCGTCCGTGATCTCCTCCAGCGCGCCGAGCAGACCCCGGCCCGCGTTGTTGACCAGGACATCGATGGTGCCGAAACGCCGGACGGCCGCCTCGACGGCTCGGTGGACGTCCTCGTCGCGGGTGACGTCGAGGGCGACTCCGAGCACCCGGCCGGACTGCCGGAGGTCCGCCGGCAGACCGTCCGGGTCACGGACCGCCGCCACCACGGCGTCACCGCCCGCCACGGCGGCGCGAGCGATCTGCAGGCCGAGGCCGCGGGAGGCGCCGGTGATGAACCACGTGGACATGTGAATGCTCCTTCGTACTGATGAGAAGAAGGACCGGATCTTGGTCGCGGGGCATGTACCGCCTCCCGGCCCGATTTCCACTGAACCAGCGCTGAACAGCGAAGAAGGGCCTCAAAAGGGCCCAAACGATCGGGGGAAGAACTGGGCCACCCTCACGAACCGTCGCCCCCCGAGAAGAAGCGAGACTGGGTGGTATGGATCGTGACCACACCAACAGCCCGCTGGCGGCGTTCCTGCGCTCGGCCCGCGCCCGGCTCAGCCCGCACGAGGCCGGACTGGACGAGCCCCTGCTGGGACGGCGCCGCGTGTCCGGACTGCGGCGCGAGGAGCTGGCCAGGCTGGCCGGGGTGAGCGTCGACTACTACACCCGCCTGGAACAGGGCCGCAGCCGCAGCGCCTCACCCGAGGTGCTCGACGCGCTGGCCACCGCCCTCCACCTCGACGACGCCGAACGCGAGCACCTGCACACCCTCGCGCGCCCGATGCCCGCCCAGCGCAGACGGCGCCCGCGCCCGCAACGGGTCCACCCCGCCACCTGGCGGCTGCTCGACACCCTGGAAGCAGCGTGCCGGCCCGCCTTCGTTCTCGGCTGCCGCCTCGACGTCCTGGCCCACAACCGGCTCGCCGGACGTCTCATCACCGACTTCCGCGCCCTGCCCGCCGCCGAGCGCAACCAGGCGCGCTTCGTCTTCCTCGACCCCCACGCCCGCGATCTCTACGGGAACTGGCCCGCCGTCGCCGCCGACACGGCCGCCATGCTCCGCCGTGACGCCGGCCGCCACCCCGACGACCCCGCTCTCGGCGCCCTCATCGGAGACCTGTCGATCCACAGCGAGGAGTTCCGCCGCTACTGGGCCGACAACAAGGTCCACCAGCGCACCACCGGCAGCAAGGACTACCACCATCCCCTCGTCGGCTATCTCACCATCACCTACCAGGCCCTCACCCCAGCCGACGACCCCGACCAGACACTGTTCGTCTACGACACCGAACCAGGCAGCCCCTCAGAGCACGCCCTCCGCCTCCTCGCCCAGTGGACCGACCGCACCCCTGCCGACGACGCCCATCCCGGCTCGCCAAGCGCCCCAACCGCCTCCCGTCCCCCCAACGGCATACCTCGACCGTGAATCGGCCACTTGTCGAGGCCGAGCTCGACCGTCGCATGCCCGAGCGCGCGAAAATGCGCCCCGACGACGCCGACGGGTTCCGTACGGCGTGGGCCGTCCTGGAGCGGCGGGCGTGGCACCGGTGGGACCTGCCATGGGACGAGGCGCCCGGCTGGGACGGCATCGCATGGGACCGCGAGGCACACCCCTCGCTCGACGAGGCGCTCAGCATCCGGCGCGAACGCAGGCGACCGTTCAGCGCCCGCCTGCTGCGGCTCAACGGGTCCGTCCAGGACGATGGGCGCCCACACACGAAGGCACCCTGCACCGGTGCCTCACCACCCTGGACGCAGCGTCTGGAGCTCCACGACGGACAGGCAGTCGCCGCCCGCCTGCCCGCCTGGCCCGTGGCCGACGCGTGGCCGCAGCGGGCTCCGGCGGTTGATCTGCCGCCGGGCCCGACGAGCGGGCACGGTCAGTCGAGGATGTTCTGGGTGGCGCGGGCGTAGCGGGCGCGGATCTCCGGCAGCGCCTCGCCCTCGTACGTCTCCGTCTCCTCCGAGCGCCACTCCGGCGTCGTCACCAGCGTGGCGGCCTGGAAGGCGGCACCGTTGGCGACGTACTCGGCAGGCGGCGGCACCATGATCGAGACGCCGAAGATCGTCGGGGCGATGCGCCGCACGGCCTCCGAGCGGGCCGCGCCGCCGATCAGCAGCACCCGTTCCGGCGTCAGCTTCAGGGCGTCGAGCCCGTCGGCCAGGCCGCACAGCATGCCTTCGACGGCCGCCCGCGCCAGGTGGGCCGGGGTCGAGGTGGCCAGCGTGAGCCCGTGGAGCGAGCCCGTCGCGGTCGGCCGGTTGGGGGTGCGCTCCCCCTCCAGATACGGCACCAGCGTGAGCCCGCCGGCCCCGGGAGGCGCCTGCAGCGCCAGGTCGCTCAGCTCGCCGAGCCCGACCCCGGCGATCCGCGCGGCGGCGTCGAGGACGCGGGCCGCGTTGAGCGTGGCCACCAGCGGCAGGAACCGCCCCGTCGCGTCGGCGAACCCCGCCACCGCGCCCGTCGCGTCGGCGCTCGGCGACGGCGCGACCGCGAACGCCGTGCCCGACGTGCCCAGCGACACCACCACGTCGCCCGGGCGCGCGCCCACGCCGAGTGCGGCGGCCATGTTGTCACCCGTGCCCGGCGCGACCAGCACCGCGCCCGATCCCCCGGCCACCGCCGCGACCGCCTCCTCGGCCGGCCCGAGCACCCGGGGCAGCAGCGGCACCGTCCCGAACGCGACCTTGAGCAGGTCCGTACGGTACGCCCCTGTCGCGGGCGACCAGTAGCCCGTGCCGGAGGCGTCACCCCGGTCGGTCACCAACTGGTCGAGCGGCGGCCGCGGCGCGTCCAGCCACGCCTCGACCCCGAACGGGATCCCGGAGGCCAGCGCGCCCATCAGCCGCCACGTGAGCCAGTCGTGCGGCAGGCACACCGCCGCCGTGCGCCGCGCGTTGCCGGGCTCGTGCTCGGCCAGCCAGCGCAGCTTCGTCACCGTGAACGAGGCCACCGGCACCGAGCCGACCGCGTCGGCCCACATCTGCCGACCGCCCAGCTCCGCGACCAGGTCGTCGGCGGCCTTGGCGGAGCGGGTGTCGTTCCACAGCAGAGCCTCGCGGACGACCTCGCCGGACTCGTCGAGGCACACCATGCCGTGCTGCTGGCCGGCCACGCTCACGGCCGCCACGCCGTCGAGCCCGCCCGCCTCCTCGAAGGCCCGCAGCAGCGCCGTCCACCAGTGGGACGGGTGGACTTCGGTGCCGTCGGGGTGTGGGGCACGGCCCTGCCGCACCAGCGCGCCCGTCTCCGCTTCCCGAATGACGACCTTGCAACTCTGCGTGGAGGAATCGACCCCAGCGACAAGCGTCACGGACGTACTCCTAACAAGTGGCCCAGCACCAGCCGGATGGAATGCCAGAAATGGTATCCGCGCCCGACACGTCCCCACAGCCCCGCGGGACCGGATGCGGGCGATTGTCCGTTGCAGTGGAGCTGTCGGTGTTCCGGTTGAGTTGATCACGCTGTCGATGCCGATCTTGGTGGTACGGCGTCCTCCGGAGAGGAAACTCCGTGGCCGGCCCCGTTCCATGCAACCCGCGTCCGGGCCGGCGGCATCTCCTCTGGTGTGAAGCCATCTATCTGGGAGTCCCATGAGCCTTGATGAGGAGTACACCGCCTATGTGAGAGGCCGGCTGTCCTGGTTGCGGAAGATCGCTTACTCGTTGTGCCAGGACTGGCACCGCGCGGACGACCTGGTACAGACAGCGATAACGCGGCTCTACGTCAAATGGCGCCAAGCGCGGGTGGCCGACGACCTCGACGCCTACGTACGGGTGATTCTGATCCGGGTCTTCCTCGCCGAACAGCGAAGGGGGTGGTTCTCGCGGGTCCGGCTCTCGTCCGCGACATCCCACCAGACGCTCGAAAGCGGCGATCGGGACATGGCCATGGACATCCACCGGGCCCTCACCGCCGTCCCTCCGCGCCAGCGCGCCACCCTCGTGCTGCGCTTCCATTGCGATCTGAGCGTGGAGCAGACCGCCCACGCGCTGGGCTGCTCCACAGGAACCGTCAAGAGCCAGACCGCCCGCGGCCTCGCCACTCTGCGCGCGCTGCTCGGCGAGCCGGAATCCCGTCTAGCACGTGCGGAGGAATGCTGATGGATGCCAAGCAGGTGTTCGACTCGCTGGCGCGCGAGGAGCAACCGCCTACCGGGGTGGACGTGAACCGTGCCATCGCGGCGGGACGCGCCATGCGCAGACGTCATCGTGCGGCCGTCGCCGGGATCACGGCGGCGGTGACGGTCGCGGCCGTCACCGTTGCCGTGGCGATGCGCCCGTGGCCGGGGCAGCGAGACGGCCTCGCCGTCGCTGTGCCCGCCGCGCCGTCCGCCACAGCCGCGCCGTCCGCCACAGCCACGCCACGGCCCACCTACAAGGGATTCGCGGAGCTGAAGAAGGAGTATCCCCCCAAGGGAAAGATCGCCTCCGTGCCACCGCTCGTCATGTGGCTGAGCGAAGCGCCCCGCAAGAACGAGCTCATGCTGTGCGAGAGCGGGCCGAACGGTAGCTCCTGCGCCGGATTTCCTCCACTCACCGCCGGCGAGTTCGCCCGCACGCAGGGCAGGCTTCGCGGTACAGACGTCTGGTTCGGCGTGGCCAAGGACGATGTTCACGGGGTGACGGCTGTCACCAAGGACGGGGGGAAGCTTCCAGGGAACCTCACACGAAGTGTCGGAGCGGGGCTCGGACTGTGGGCCGTGGAGTATCCCTCGGGAGCCGACGTGCGAAGGCTCCTCGTCACCGGCGCAAGAGGGGAGACCCTGCAGCGGATCCCGGCCCAGTGACGAGCCTGACGGTCCATCCCCGGATCGGGTCTCGATGGCCCAC
The DNA here is from genome assembly GCF_004348995.1 of Nonomuraea terrae. Lineage (GTDB taxonomy): Bacteria > Actinomycetota > Actinomycetes > Streptosporangiales > Streptosporangiaceae > Nonomuraea > Nonomuraea terrae. The sequence goes on along the minus strand of NZ_SMKQ01000072.1, from coordinate 31,304 downwards.
CGACAACACGACCCGATCGACTCCGCCTGAAACCGCCGGATCAGGATGACGTACGGCAGATGAACATGTGTCCCCCCGACAACGTCATCCGGCAGGGACAGCGATCGTCAGGGGAGGGTGGGGCACGCCTCGATGCTCCCCTGACGATCAGAGGTTCACAAGCCCGAAGGATCGCGCCCCACGCTGATCTCCTCGGCGATCTTGCGGATCTCCGTCACCTCGAGGCCGGGAGCCTTGGGCAGCTGGCGTTGCAACGCCTCCATCACCACAGGCACGGGCTGACCGGCGAACCGGCCGGCGATGCCGTGGACCGCCCTGAACAGAGCCTCATCGGTGTCGTGCATCGGCCTCTCTCCTTGGTCGGGTACCGGCAGAACGCTACGGCCTGCGGGCGACACTTTCACCGCTTCGGCTCCCGCGTGTTCCATGCCACCGGGCAAAACCGGTAACCGGTCACGGCGAAGTATTTGAACGCTCATATAGTTGAGTCCGGGGATTCCGTCGAAAGGGGCAACCATGCCTGTCCAGCGACTCAACCACGCGGTCCTTTACGTCCGCGACGTGGAGCGCAGCGTCGCCTTTTACCGCGAGGCGCTCGGCTTCGAGGTCGTCATGGGCATGAAGGGCGCGGCGTTCCTCCAGGCCTCCGGCTCGACGAACGACCACGACCTGGGCCTGTTCCAGATCGGCGAGGACGCTGACCCCTCGCCGGCCGGCCGCACCTCCGTCGGCCTCTACCACCTGGCGTGGGAGGTCGACACCCTGGCGGAGCTGGAGCGCGTGGCCGCCAAGCTCACCGAGCTGGACGCCCTCGTCGGCGCCTCCGACCACAGCACGACCAAGGCACTCTACGCGCGCGACCCCGACGGGCTGGAGTTCGAGGTGTCGTGGCTGGTGCCCGCCGCGCTGCTGACCGACGAGATCATCGCCGGCCGCACCCGCGTCCGCCCGCTCGACCTGGACGCCGACAAGCAGCGGTACGGCGCCACCACCCGGGGCGGCATAGGCGTCTCCGTCCCCGCCTGAAGTACCGTGGAGGTATCGACCCCTCCGTCCACGGAGGACTCCACGGCTGACTTCCACGGAGAACGGTCATGCCAAGCGATCCAGATCACGTGCTCGACGCCATCGACGGCGTCGTCGACGAGTGGGAGACACTGAGCGCAGACGCCATGCGCTGGGCGCCTCCGGAGAACAAGAGCCCCACCATCCTGACCGAGGTGAGCGAGATCTTCGGTCCGCTGGTCAACGCGTTCTCGCAGGCGTTGCGCCCCGTGGGTGACGCCGTGGAACGCGTGATCGAGTCGTTCGAACGCGACGACGACCGGCGGCTCTAACCGGTGGTGCGCCGGCGCCGGGCCCGGCGCGGGTAGGCCTTCGCCGTCTCGGCCAGGCGGGCGGCGTGCTCGGCCTGCTTGCGCCAGTGTCCGTACGCGTCGCCGCGCTGGGCCAGCCGGTCGAGCTCGCTCATGGTCGCCAGCGGGATGAACGCGGGCTCGGCGTCGCGCCACGGCGTGCCGGGCAGCGGCATGAACGTGTGGGTGTGGATGCGCGCCCCCAGCTCGGCCAGGTCGCCGGCCAGCTGGAGCGACTGCGCCTGGTCGTCCTGCGACTCGCCCGGCATGCCGAAGATGAAGTCGACGTTGGGCCGGAAGCCGTGCTCGACGGCGATCCTGACGGCGTCGCGTACCGGAGAGGTGTCGTGGCCGCGCCCCGAGGCGGCCAGCACCCGGTCGGAGCCCGACTGGGCGCCGATGATCAGGTTGTCGTTGGCGACGTACCGTTTGAGCAGCCGCATCGCCTCGGGCGTGACGTGCTCGGGGCGCACCTCGGAGGGGAAACTGCCGAAGAAGACGCGGCCGTGCGGCGGCAGCTCCTCCTTGACGCCCGCCAGCAGCTCCTCCACCTTGCCGAGGTCGGGGTCGGGCCCGGGCGAGCCGTACGAGAGCGAGGTCGGGGTGATGAAGCGCACGTCGCGCAGCCCCCTTCCCACCAGCTCGCGCACGTGGGCGCGGACGCTGGCCACCGACCGGTGGCGGAACTGCCCGCCGAACATGAACGGCGTCTGGCAGAAGCGGCACGTGTAGCGGCAGCCGCGGGTGATCTCGATCGGCCCGCTGCGGCCGGCGAACGACGGGAAGGCGTCGAGCGGCAGCTGCGGCGCCGGACGCGTGCGCAGGGCGACGCCGTCGGCGTCCTTGATCGCCAGGCCCGGCACCGTGGTGAGCGGCTCGTCCTGCTGCAGCGCGCGGACGAGGGAGACGATCGTCGACTCCCCCTCGCCGATGCCGGCGAGATCCCAGCCGGAGTCGAGGACCTGCTGGGGCTCGGCGGTGGCGTGCACGCCGCCCGCGATGTGCAGACCGCGCCCGCCGCTCAGCTCGCTGACCGCGGCCAGCTCGGCGGCCATGGCCTCGGCGTCGGGCGAGTAGAACGACCAGAGCACCAGCACGCGGTCGGCGCCGGTGGCGAGGATGTGGTCGGCGGTCTCCTCGGCGGTGGTGCCGAGGCGCAGCTCGTGCTCGACCCCCGCCGTGTCGAGGGCGGCGAGCAGCGCATGGACGCCGTACGTCACCGCCTTGCGATATCGGACCACCACACAGACCGCCAGTGCCACGTCCGGCAGCGTAGCCGAGGCGGCCGACTAAATTGACCTCATGATCGGACTGGGGACGTTCATGCGCCACGTCCACGAGCTCATGGACGGCGCCATCGCCGAGGTCTACGCCGAGCACGGCCTGCCGGAATACCGGCCCCGCTTCTCACCCGTGGTCCGCACGCTGGTGGCGCACGGCCCGATGTCGATCGGCGACCTCGCTCGGGCCATCGGCGTGACCCATTCGGCGGCCAGCCAGACCGTGGTCCAGATGCGCCGCAGCGAGTTCGTCATCCTGGAGAAGGGCTCCGACGCCCGCCACCGCATCGTCCGCCTCACCGCCAAGGCGGAGGCGGCGCTGCCGCTCATCGAGGCCGAGTGGGCGGCCACCGAACGCGCGGTGCGCGAGCTGGACGCGGAGCTGCCCGTGCCGCTGGCGCAGGTGCTGACGGCGGCGGCGGAGGCGCTGGAACGCCGTCCTTTCCGCGCGCGCATGGGGGACATCAGGCTTTAGACTCGTCGGTATGACCTGGCGACATTGATGCATAACCAGGGGCCGGCGCGGGGCGCGCGGGCCTCCGAGGCGACGCGCACTCGGAGTCCCCACTCGTCCAGCCCTGGAAGGCCTCATGCTTGTCGCGTCGCTTTACGCTTATGCGTTCCTCAGTGAGTTCGTCCTGCTCTACCCGGTGTACACCCTGCTGTTCACCGACACCGGGCTCTCGGTCGCGCAGACCTCGTCCCTGTTCGTCATCTGGTCCGTGACCGGCATGGTCCTGGAGGTCCCGTCGGGCGCGTGGGCCGACGCGGTCTCCCGCCGCCTGCTGCTGTTCCTGGGCCCGCTGCTGGCCGGTCTCGGCTTCGCGCTGTGGATCCTGTTCCCGTCCTACTGGGCCTTCGCCCTGGGGTTCGTGTTGTGGGGCGCCGAGGGCGCCCTGGTCTCGGGCGCGTACGAGGCCCTCTCCTACGAGGAGCTCGAACGGCGCGGCCAGGCCCACCGGTACGCGGGTGTCATGGGCCGGGCGACCTCGCTCGGCCTCGTCGCGAACGCGGCGGCGATCGCCCTGGCCACCCCCGTCATGGCGGCCGGCGGGTACCCGGTCGTGGGCGTGGCGAGTGTCCTGGCGTGCGTGGCGTGCGCCTGCACGGCGCTGACGCTTCCCGAGCACCGCTCGCGCGGCGCCGCCGACGAGGGCCGCTACCTGGCGGTGCTCAAGGAGGGCGTCACGCTGGCCCGCGCCGACCGCCGGGTGCTGCACGCGGTGCTGCTGGTGGCGTTCGTGACGGCGATCTGGGGGGCGCTGGAGGAGTACGTGCCCTACCTGGCGGTCGAGGCGGGCGTGGCCAAGACCGCCGTCCCGCTGGTGATCCTGCTGGTCTGGCTCGGCGCCACGGCGGGCGGCCTGCTGGGAGACGCCGCCCAGCGCATGCCGCCGCGCGCGTACGGCCTGATGCTCGCGCTCGCGGCGGCGGCCATGACGGCGGGGGCGCTCAGCGGGCATCCTGCCGGGTTCGTCCTGATCGCCGTGGCGTTCGGCGGGTTCCAGCTCGCCGGGATCCTCGCCGACGCGCGGCTTCAGGAGCGGATCACCGGCTCGGCGCGGGCCACCGTAACGTCACTGGCCGGGATCGGCGGCAACGTGGTGACGCTCGGCGTGTACGCGGCCTACGGGGCGGCCTCGCCGTACGCCTCGCACGGGGTGACGTTCGCGCTGCTGACCCTGCCGTACGTGCTGGTCGCGCTCTTTTCGATGAGTTCCGGACGGCGGCGTGGTCTGCACATCGAACGAGAGAAAGGAATATCGCCATGACCCGACCCGTCCTCGGCGGCCTGCTGCTGTCCAGCACCGACCCCGAGCGGCTGCGCGCCTGGTACGTCACCGCCCTCGACCCGGAGCAGAACACCGACGTCGGCGGTTACGGCGTGCTGAAATTCGGGGAGGTCTTCCTGTTCATCGACACGCGCGCCGACATCGGGGACAAGAACCCCGAACCCGGCAGGATGATCGTGAACTTCAACGTGGACGACGCCCGGGCCGTCGCCGCGCGCATGGAACGCGCGGGCGTCTCGTGGCTGGCCGAGCTGGAAGACCGCGACGGCAGCCTGTTCGCCACCGCGATCGACCCGGACGGCAACTACGTGCAGATCATCCAGCTCAGCGAGGAACACCTGAAGGAGATGTAGACGATGTTCGCGACGACGAAAGCGTTCAGCGGGTTCTCGGTCGACGACGTCGCGGCTGCGACCGCGTTCTACGGCAAGACACTCGGCCTGCGCGTCTCGGAGGAGCACGGGATGCTCACGCTCCACCTCGGCGGCGGCGCCGACGTCCTCGTCTACCCGAAGGGCGACGCCCACGTGCCGGCCACGTTCACGGTGCTCAACTTCCCCGTCGACGACATCGACCGGGCCGTGGACGAGCTGACGGCGTGCGGGGTGCGCTTCGAGCGTTACGAGGGCTTCGCCCAGGACGAGAAGGGCATCGCCCGCGGCGACGGCCCACCGATCGCGTGGTTCACCGACCCGGCGGGGAACGTCCTGTCGGTCCTGCAGGAGTGACCCTCTACGGACGGGCGGCGGCCGGCGACCGACCAGGTCGCCCGCCGCCGGGCGGCCGTGCGGATGATCCAGCAGCCACACGGCGAGCGGCCCGAACCCGGGCAGCAGCGGCATACCGCCGGCGAACGTGCTTCGGCGTCGTACAGCCGGGAGAGCACGGTCGTACACTGGCCGACCATGAGCGCCGCGCACGAGGAGCTGCACCGCCTGGTCGATCGGCTGTCGCCCGCCCAGGCCCGCCGCCTCCTGCGGTGGGCCGAGACCGAGTTGGCCGGCCTCCCGCACGACGGGCCCGTACGCCGCCGCCTGTCCATTTCGGGCATCGGGGCGTCCGGTGACGGCCATCTTTCCGAACGGGTCGAAGATCTGCTGGCGGAGCGGTTCAATCGGTCGGTGTGACTGCTGTTCTTCTTGATACAGGACCGTTGATCGCGGTGGTCGATCGCGACGACGAGCATCACGTGTCGTGCGTCCGGCTGCTGCGAACGCTCGACGGACCGCTGCTGCTCCCGTCCACGGTGCTGATCGAGGCCGGCTGGATCATCAACCGGCAGCTGGGCGCGTCCGTCCACGCGGAGTTCCTCGACCAGGTGACCGACGAGTTCGAGCTGGTCAACCTGATCCCGCAGGACGTCCACCGGATGGCCGAGCTCGTCCAGCTCCACAAGGGTCTCGACTCGGCGGACGCGTCCGTCGTCGCCATCGCCGAACGGCTGTCGGTCACCCACATCGCCACCCTCGACCATCACGACTTCTCGCAGATCCGCCCGCGCCACGTCCCGTCCTTCACCCTGCTGCCGGACGTACCCTCGTCCTGAAGCAGTGGGCTCTGATCGCCGCCTTCCGCGAACTCGCCCAATCCCGCCTCGACCACCGCATCTGATGTTCGGCGCGTCATGACCCCCATATCGGCCTGTGCATAATTGGCGGATTGCGTCCCGCAACGGACGGATCCCGTCCCGCTTCCCCCCGATCGGTGGACCCCTTGCGCATCCCCCCGCGACCGTCCTCTGAGTGGTCCTTCAACCCGCCACCGGGATGGCCGACCCCGCCTCCGGGCTGGGTCCCCACGGCGGTGTGGAGCGGCCCCGAGCCGGACTGGCCCGCGCCACCGCCCTACTGGTCGTGGTGGACGAGACCGGAGCCCTGGACCACTCCATCCCCCTCCGGCCAAGCCACGGCATCGCCCTCCGCGCAAGCCCGCAGCACGGCCATGTGGACCCACCTCGGCGCCCTGCTCCTCGACGTCGGCGGCCTGCTCACCTGCGGCATCAGCTCGCTCCTGCTCTGGATCCCACCCCTGGTCATCCTGAACGGCCCCAGCGGCACGGATCCCTTCGTCCGGCGCCACGCCCGCCAGTCGCTCAACTTCGCCTTCACGGAGCTCATCACGGCCGCCGTCCTCGTCATGGTCGTCTACACCACCGGAGGGCTCGGCGCCCTGCTCGCCATCCCGCTCGCCCTGGTGATCTGGATAGCGGCGATCGTCTTCCGCATCCTCGCCACCACCACCGCCACCCGCGGCACCCCGTACGACTACCCCGTCTCCATCCCGTTCCTGCGATGAGAGACCCGGGCATCAGACGGCGATGGGAACGTTCTCGAGCCGGCAGTCTGCGACATGAGGCCGGATCTGCGCGACGGCGCGCCGACGAAGTGGCTGCGCCGAACGGGATCGAGCGTCTCGTCTCGCCACCCCGCCCATGAGGCTGTCACGTAGTCGACTTCCCCTTGGCTTTCCAGGAGAAAGACGCCGGCGTAGGAGAGATCGACGCTCGGGGTGAGGCTCTTTATCGCCGGTCACTGTGCGGCAGCTCCGTTCCGGGCGCCACATTCCGCGCGGCAGGGCACGGGTCTCGTGCGCCCTCCCTCATCGGGGCTCATGAGGCGCAGCTCGGCGAGAACGGCGCCATTGAGCGCCTCGCCGTACCGCCATTCGCACCACTCGGCGTCGCTGTGCAGCCACATCCGGCGGGCCGCGGGATGACATAACGCGTATGTGGAGTTCGCAGCCATTCGGCGCTTATTTCCTCGCCCGTGACTCGCCCGATGATGACAAGGCACGTCGTGATCATCTGCGCGATGGGCGAACCTTGAGCCCCCGGCATCTCCCAGTCCGGCTCCAGTCCTCGCGCCATGGCAGCTGAGGAGTACTACGCCCTACCAGTGCGAGGAAATGCCGCACACCCCAAACTGACACATTTGCTCGGTCCATAAGTTATATGTCAAGCAGTATTGCTCGATGTCGCGATAATCCGATATGCCGGAATGGCTACCGAAGGGTTGGCTGACTGCTGTCTGGGCACAGGCGATCGCTTGTGAATGATGTGTGCAGACCCCCTAATATTTGAGGTGGTGCTACGGTTTGTACTTGATCCCATGCGGACCGTTGCGTCACACGTTCGCTTTTGTACTTTGCTTGCCATCTACCGCATCAGTAGGTGAATGCGCCTGCGGTGCCGGGCCGTCAACTCGCCATGAGGACCTGATCGATGTCAGCACACGTCCCAAGCCGGCCGAGGCTTCAGCTGTCACCGTTGAAGCGAGCGTTAGGTTCCTTCGCCGTCACGGCGTTCATCTTGTGCGGGGCCGGCGCATGGGCCCTGGCCCAGATCTCTCCGGTGGAAAGAACACTCGTGATGCCAGGCGGCATAGTGGTCTTCGCCATTGCATCGGGAGCAGTCGCGGTCGCGGCGTATTTCGCCGCGACCGCCGGTCGTTGGCGCGAGCGCAGTCACCGCATCGAGGCAGCGGCAGGGCTCCTTGAGAGGGATATCCGCAGCCTGACCGAGGGCACGCTGCCGGAGCTCTGGCGACGCCAGACCAGTACGGTGCCCGATGTGCTGGCCAAGCAGCAGCGGCCGTCCCACCCGGAGGCCAAGCGACTCCTGCACGCGCTCGGGCAGGTGCTGGACCGGGAGAGAAGCACGCGGGCGAGCGCCTTGGCCGCCTGCTCCGCCATGCAGGATGAGCTCGGAAAGCTGGCCGATGAGCAGCTTCCCGCCCTGGTCCAGCAGATGCGAGTGGGCGACGGCGCGGCAGAGATCACGCTGACCGAAGTGAAGCGACTCAGCCAGCCGGCCGTGCAGCACTTGTGGGTCGGAATCGCACGCGAGCTGGAAGCCGCGAACCGCCAAGGAGCGGCGGCGATGGTAGCGTGCGCCAGCGTCGCGGCCCGCATCCAGGCTGATGTGACGGAAACACTGGCCTACATCCAGGAGCGGGAGCACCAGTACGGCAAGCAGCCCGACATCTTCGCGGACCTGCTCGAACTAGACCACCAGATCACTCGCCTGGGCCGGCTGGCGGACAACATCGCGGTGCTGGCCGGAGGGCGCACCGGGCGCCGCTGGCCCAAGCCGATCGGGATGGAAAGCGTCCTGAGGGGGGCGATCGGCCGCATCGCCGCCTATCGCCGCGTCGAAACGCACTCCACCAGCACCGCAGCGGTTGAAGGGTACGCCGCTGAGGGCGTGATTCACGTTCTGGCCGAACTGATCGACAACGCGACCTCGTTCTCCCCTCCCAGTACGAGTGTCCACGTCTACGTGGAAGAAGAGGACGCGGGCATCGTCATCACGATCGAAGACAGCGGCTTGGGCATGCGCTCCCGCGAACGGCGCATTGCCGAGGACCTGGTAAGCCAGCCGATGGATCTGGCCACGCTGTCCGGGACCCGCCTGGGCCTGGCCGTGGTAGGCAGATTGGCCGGCAAGTATGGGCTTGGAGTCAACTTCCGGCCGTCCTCCCGCGGCGGCGTCGGCGTCGTGACGCTGATCCCCCGGCAGATGATCGTGTATCCGCATACGGAGGAACCACTGACCGGACAGGAGTCTTCGAGAGCCCTCACCGATTTCTCACCACCTGCTCCCCGGCATCAGATACCGCCCACCGCTGACGGCGAACTACCCAGACGTCCTCGAGGGGAGACCCTCAGGGCAGCCGCGCCTGCCGCCTCCACTCCGGCCACCACCAGGCCCGCATCGGACAGTGGCGCCGCCGCGCGCCGCCTGGCCGCCTTCGCGCGTGGGAGCGCTCGGCCTGAACCCTCATCACCACCGCCGCCCCCGCAGTCGCGCGAGGACGACTAGCGAGACGTCCTGCCCCTCACGGTCGTACGCGGCCGCGTCACACAACCCGCACCAATACCGATCGCCGATGGGAGGCAAGGGGCCAAGGCAGCCGGCTTCGCCGGGTGCACATGAGGCCCCGTCGCTGCGATGAGCGCCACAGATTCCATGAGAAACCAGCTCGGGTGGCTGTTGGAGAACCTCCGGGACAACACCCCGGGCGTCATGCACGTGTTGGTGGCCTCCCGGGACGGACTGGCGATGTGCGGCACCTCCGGTCTGCATACCGACCACGCCGACCACCTCGCTGCCACCACCGCCGGCATTCAGGCCCTCGCGTTGGCCGCCTCGGCCGCGTTCGGGGATGCCAGCGGGTCGGGACAGGCCATGGTGGAGTTCGGTGGTGGGATGCTGCTGATGGTCCCGGCCGGCGAGGGTGCGCACCTGGCGGTCATCGCCGAGGAAGGCGCCGACGTGGGGATCGTCGCACACAAGATGAACGAACTGGTGGAGCAGATCGGAGGGTTCCTCACCGCGGCTCCCCGTCATTCCGCGGATCACGGCAGCCGCCCATGAGCGGACATCAGCCCCCGGGCCGGGACGATCCCCGGGCTCATCCGGCTCCCCGCCAGAGCAGTCCGCAGCCCGGCAAGCGGCTCATACACCAGGACAACCCCGACCGGTTCTACACCATCACCGGCGGGCGCACACGCGCCGACGAAAAGGCGTTCGACACGGTCACCCTCATCGTCGCCGAATGCGACCCTCAACCGGGACAGCAGTCCGAACATGCAAGGATTCTGCAGCTGACCCGGCGGCCGATGTCTGTGGTGGAGATCTCCGCTCAACTGCGCCTGCCCGTCACCGCGATCAAAATCCTGCTGTGCGAACTGCTGGACCGCGGCCACATCACGGCCCGCCATCCGGTGTCCGCACCATCATCTGCCCCTGATCTTGAAGTTCTTGAACAGGTACTCAATGGCCTCCGCAACCTTTGACCAACCGGCGGACGTTCACCCGCTGCTGCCGACTGCGAGCCAGGCGCTAAAGATCGTCATCGTGGGCGGCTTCGGGGTGGGCAAGACGACCATGGTCGGTGCCGTCAGCGAGATCCGGCCGCTGAGCACCGAAGAGTACATGACGCAGGCCTCAGCAGGAATCGATGACGTCAGCCGCGTGCTCAACAAGCGCACCACCACGGTGGCCTTCGACTTCGGCCGCATCACGCTTGACGAGCAACGTGTGCTCTACCTGTTCGGAGCGCCGGGGCAGGAACGGTTCTGGTTCCTGTGGAATCAGCTGTTCAGCGGCAGCCTGGGGGCGGTCGTCCTGGTCGACACCCGCCGCTTGCAAGAGTCGTGGTACTCCATCGACCGGCTTGAGCACCACGGCACTCCATTCGTCGTCGGGGTCAATCGCTTCGACTCCGACCCCGGACCCGCGCTCGACCGCATCCGCGATGCGCTGGACCTCGCGCCGGAGGTGCCCATGCTCGACTGCGACGCCCGGGATCGTGAGTCCTGCAAGAGCGTGCTGATCGCACTGGTCCGGTACCTCATCAGCGTGCACTCTGCCTCATCCGGAAAGAGAACCCTGTGACCGAACGTTCCTCCGCCACCGAGTCCGCCCTCGCCATCACCCGGGAGGCGGCGCACTATCCGGACCACACCGACGCAGTCCGCTTCTACGGACCTCAGATCGCCGAGGATCCAGCCGCTCTGTATCAGCAGATGCGGCAACGGGGACCGGTCGTCCCCATTCTGCTCGACGGAGACATGCCTGCCTGGTTCGTCCTGGGATATCGAGAAGTCCACCACATCACGAACAATCCGCAGTGGTTCGCCCGAGACTGCCGGCGCTGGAACATCTATGACCAGATCCCTGGCGACTGGCCGCTCATCCCGTACGTTGGCTGGACCCCGTCGGTCATGTTCGCCGAAGGTGCCGAACACCATCGACGGGCGGGGGCCATCGGCGACGCTTTACACGAGGTCAATCGCACTGAGCTGATCGCCACCTGCGCGAAGGTCGCTGACCGGCTGATCGACGGATTCGTCGGCAACGGCACCGCCGACTTGATCACCGAGTACGCCTACCAGATCCCGGCCCGGGTCATCGCCCGGCTGTTCGGCCTACCGGACGCCGACGTCCCCGCGCTCGTGCAAGACGTCTTCGATTCGCTCGACAGCGACGACAACGCCGCCCAAGCACATCAGCGAGTGCACGCCAGAATGCAGCAACTCGTGGCCGACAAGCACGCGCACCCCGGCCGCGACGTCCCCTCCCGGATGCTGGCCCACCCCGCACAGCTCACCGACGACGAAGTCGTCATCGACCTCCTGGTGATGATGGCGGCAGCCCAGGCTCCCACGGGCAACTGGATCGGCAACACTCTGCGGCTGATGCTCGTCGACGACGAGTTCTCCGTCACGTTGCAGGGCGGACGCAGCAGCGCCGCTCAGGCGCTGAACGAGGTCCTGTGGAAGGACACCCCCACGCAGAACTTCATCGGACGTTGGGCCGTGCAGGACTGCCAGCTCGGCGGCCGAACCATCCGCAAGGGCGACCTGCTCGTCCTGGGACTGGCCGCGGCCAACACCGACCCCCAAGTCCTGCCGCACTCCCACAGCGATTCCGGGAACAACCGCGCCCACATGTCCTTCGGTCACGGCGAGCACGGATGCCCATGGCCGGCACCCGAACTCGCGGAGACCATTGCCAAGACGGCCGTCGAGGTTCTGATCGACCGGCTCCCCGATGTCACGCTGGCCGCGCCGCCGGACGACCTGCAGTGGCGGCCCTCGGTGTGGATGCGTGGCTTGTTCACCCTGCCAGTGGTGTTCACGCCCACGCTTCCACCCCACCAAGCCGGCCGCTAGCGCCGCCGCCTGCGCCCTGCCGGGCGGCCGCCCACCCGGCCGTCACCCGACAGGAGTGAAACGCACCTTGAGTGAGGCGGGCCCGCGGGTGAACACACCCTTCTCCTGCGGGCGGAAGCCCTCAGCCAGCCGTACATCCGGCATGGCGTCCAGGAGCTGGTTGGTCGCCACCTCGACCTCGGTCTTGGCCAGAAGCGCGCCGACGCAGAAATGCCTGCCCAGCGCGAATGCCAGGTGTCCAGCGGCAGCTGTGGACGCCGTCGTCTCCTTCAGCTCGGGGCGGAAGATGTCGAAGGAGTCAGGGTTGGTGTATTTCCGCTCGTCGCGGTTGGCGGCACCGATCAGGCAGATGACGGTGCTACCTGCGGGGACGACACCGCCGCTCAGCTTCACGTCCTCGGACGGCTGCCGCATGATCATGTGCACGGGGGGCGTGAAACGCAGGGTCTCGGCGAACGCCCGCGCGATCAGGCTCCGGTCTTGACGGACTGCCTCAAGCTGGTCGGGATGGTCGATCAGGTTCGCGAACATAGCCGCGATGGCCTTGTCGGTCGTTTCCCCTCCCGCGGTGAGGAGCAGGCTGCAGAACGCCTTGATGTCCTCGTCGCTCATCCGGGTGCCTTCGATCTCTGCCTGGCAGAGTGTGGAGAGCAGATCGTCGCCGGGGTGATCGCGGCGGCGCTGGATGATGGGGATCATGTAGGCGGCGAACTCCTCGCGTGTACGCAGCCCTCGTTCCGTCACCTCCGGGTCCTGGCTCAGGTTGCCGAGGAAGGCGATGATGGCGGTGTACCAGGAGTGGAACCGCGCGTGATCTGCTTTGTCCAGACCGAGCATGTCCACGATGACGTTGATCGGGAACCTCGTGGCGAACTGTGCTACGAGGTCTGCCTCGCCGGCGTGCCTGAACGTGTCGATGAGCTCACGGCAGTTGCGCTCGATCACAGGCAGGAACTTTTCCTGCAGTTCCCTGCCGCGGAACGCCGGCGCCACCAGCGCCCGCCGCACCTGATGCTCGCGCCCGCTCATTTGCAAGAACGTGCGCCCGTGGACAGGCTCGAGCTGCCAGTCGTAGTTCGCCGTGGTGAACGTGTCGTCATTGAACGCACGTTGGACATCCTCGTATCGGGAGATGATGTAGCCCGGTACACCCTGCTCCTGCCGGATGAGCGGCTCATCGTTGCGCATCTGGCGATAGGCGCGGTAGGGGTCTAAGGCAAACTCATCCGAGAGGATGTCGGGCGTTGCAGCCGCGGTCATAACACTCCCTCGCTATGTGGGACTACCAGCGGTCGATCTTCACCCTAAAGCTCCGTTCCGCTCCGAACCACCCCCGTACCCTGCCAAACAAGCCAACTTACAAAACGCCTACAAATGGGTAAAGCACCACAATCCACCACACCTGGCTGGTGAAGGTCCTGGGAGTTGACCGCCTCCGACGAGCCGTGCTAACTGCCCGCCGACGCCCACCACTCGAGGTGCCCAACAAGGTGCGCACCGCACGTATCGCCTCGGCCAGATCGGTGGCCGTGAGCACGGCAGCCGCAGTCGAGTTGCTCATCCAGCACGATAGGGGGCAGACGGCATCACGGACCGGGACCTGCCTCGGCCCGGCATCGGTGAGCCGTAGATCACGCCTCACCCCCTGCCCGGCCCTCTTGTTCGCCCCTCAATGGCACGCTGACGGCACGATGATCAACAGATGAGGTGTTGCGGATGGCGTTCACCTGCGCCGATGTTGCCTGGCTTGCCGAAGACGACGAGCTGGGCGACCTGTGGTGCCTGACCTTCGTGCGTGGTGTCAGCGAGGTGGAGGCGCTTGTCCGACTGGGTGCCGACCAGGAGAGCATCCGGCCGCTCACCTATGACGAGTTGACAGACGATGGCCTCTTTCCCGAGACGGTGCTCGCGGGGCGAGTGGGCGACTGGACCGTGCTCTTCGAGGAGAGCGGGTGGACCTGCACGGAAGCCGACAAAGCCCACGCACTTTCGGCCGGGACCGTCGCCGTGGTGGTGCTACGGCACGACTACGCATCCGACGCCTTCGTCTACGCGGTGGACGGGGAACTGGTCACGTACTTCAACCCCAAGATCCCGGAATGGCGGCACGGAAGTGATCCCGATCGGCTCAACGACCTGATGAGGGAGGTCGGCCTCGACCCCGATGACGTACCCCGATCCGGTGCTGAAGCGCCGTCGCCGGTGTCCGGAGCGCTTCTCCTCGCGGCCCGGTTGACCGGCGTCGTGCTGCCCCCGGCGACCATCAGAGGCCCGCTCATGAGCGGCGTCATCGGCTGACAGTGCTGCTGCGGCACGTGGCCGCCACCAGGCTGTGCCCGGACACCAGGTCGCCGGGGTACGGCAGAGCGGCCCGCACCCCGCCCGTGGACAACTGATATCGCCGTGAACGGCGCTGATTACAACATAATCCCTTTCTGGCATCCACGGGTCGATGACACCAGGATGAACGGCCATTTCCGAGAGGTATTAAGGAAAACGCACACTATGCTCCGGTGTGATGTCTTCCCTGCATGTGAATAGCTTGTCCTGCCGGTAGGCCGAAGCGCCCTGACCAGCCTGCGAATTCCAAGCGACGCCCGCGCTCATCGGCGTGCCGGCGGATTGCACGACCCTTCTTGCGTACCGATAACTAGCAAGAAAGACCATCATGGAGCAGAAAATCACTCTGCGCGTCGACGGAAAAGAGCGCACGCTCACCATTGACGCGCGTACGACATTGCTGGACGCGCTGCGCGAACGCCTCGGCGTCACCAGCCCCAAAAAGGGCTGCGACCACGGGCAGTGCGGGGCGTGCACGGTCATGCTCGACGGCCGGCGGGTGACCAGTTGCCTGGTGCTCGCGGTGGCCAACGACGGTGCCGAGGTCGTCACGGCCGCCGGTCTGGCGCATGGCGACGACCTGCATCCCGTCCAGCGGTCGTTCATCGCCGAGGACGCCTTCCAGTGCGGCTACTGCACGCCCGGCCAGATCGTCTCCGCGGTCGCGATGCTGCGCGAGGCGGAGGAGGGCTGGCCGAGCGTGGTGAGCGAGGACCTCGACGCCGACCGGGTCGTGCTCGACCGCGAGGAGATCGCCGAGCGGATGAGCGGCAACCTGTGCCGGTGCGCGGCGTACGTCAACATCGTGTCGGCGATCGAGAAGGTGGCGCGATCATGAAGCCTTTCGCCTATGAACGCCCCGTGGACGTGTCGTCGGCGGTCACGACGGTGGCCGGCCGCCCCGAGGCGAGCTTCCTCGCGGGCGGCACGAACCTCGTCGACCTGATGAAGATGGAGGTGCTGACGCCCGAACTGCTGGTCGACGTCCGGCACCTCGTCTCCCGTCGGATCGAGACGCTGACCGGGGGCGGCCTGCGGATCGGCGCCGGTGTGTCCAACAACGAGCTGGCCGCCGACCGGCGGATCCGGCGCCGTTATCCGGTGTTGTCCCAGGCGCTGCTCGCGGGGGCCTCGTATCAGCTGCGCAACCTCGCCACGGTCGGCGGCAACTTCCTGCAGCGCACGCGCTGCCCCTACTTCCGCGACGTCACCATGCCGTGCAACAAGCGGGAGCCCGGCACGGGCTGCGCCGCCCGCGACGGTCACCAGCGCGACCTCGCCGTCCTCGGCGCCTCCGACTCCTGCGTCGCCACGCATCCGTCCGACATGGCGGTGGCCATGGCCGCGCTCGACGCGGTCGTCCACACCGTCGGGCCTTCCGGCGAGCGGTCGATCCAGGTCAACGAGCTGTACCGGTCGCCCGCCGACGGGCCCGAGCGCGACACCGTGCTGGAGCGCGGCGAGCTCATCACCGCCGTCGAGCTGCCGGCCTCGCCGGTGGCGGCCACGTCGCGCTACCGCAAGGTGCGAGACCGCGCCTCCTACGCCTTCGCGCTGGTGTCCGTCGCCGCCGCGCTGGAAGTGCGGGACGGCTCCGTGACCGAGGTGCGCCTCGCCCTCGGTGGCGTGGCGCACAAGCCGTGGCGGGCGGCCACGGCCGAACGCGCGCTGCTCGGCCGGCCCGCGACCGAGGCGAACTTCCGCGCCGCCGCCGAGGCCGAGCTGGCCGCAGCGCAGGCGCTGGCGGGCAACGCGTTCAAGGTGCCGCTCGCCCGCAACACCATCGTCAGCATGCTGCGCACCCTTACGGAGGAGGCATGACCAGCGTGAACGAGACCAACGAGCCTTCTCGCCGAGCCGTGCTCAAGGCCGGGGTCGGCGGTCTGGGCGCCGCCATGTTGCCGTCCATGGCCGAACCGGCCCACGCCGCAGGCCCGGCCACGGCTCCGTCCGCCGTGGGTGGTGGCGCCGCCGGCGGCATCGGCGCGGCGCTCAAGCGCGTGGAGGGCCCGCTGAAGGTACGCGGAGCGGCCACGTACGCCTTCGAGTGGCCGGTCGAGAACCCGGCCTACCTGTATCCGCTGCTCTCCACGATCGCCTCCGGCCGGATCACCGCGGTCGACGCGGGCGACGCGCTGGCCGAGCCGGGCGTGATCGGCGTGCTGACCCATATGAACGCTCCCCGACTGGCCTGGGCCGAGGAGCCGGAGGTCGCGGTCTTGCAGTCGGACAAGGTGGCCTACCACGGGCAGATCGTCGGCGCGGTCATCGCCGACAGCATCGAGACCGCTCGGTACGCGGCCGGACTGGTCAAGCTGGAGTACGCCACGGAACCGGTCGACGTCGACCTGCGGGCCGACCGCGACGACCTCCGCAAACCCGAGCACGCCCAGGGCTTCGGCCAGCTTCCCGGGGACCTCATGAACGGCTCGCCCGCCGACACGACCGTCGGCGACTTCGCGGCCGGGATGGCCTCGGCGGTCCACCGGGTGGACGCCACCTACACGACCCCCGTTCAGCACCACAATCCCATGGAGCCGCACGCCGCCGTCGCCACCTGGACCGACGACGAGATCACCCTCTACTGCGGCTCGCAGGGCGTCTCCACCCCTCAGGAACTGCTGACGAGGGCATTCGGACTGCAGCCGGGGCGCCTGCGGCTGATCTCTCCGTACGTCGGCGGCGCGTTCGGCTCGAAGGACTTCTCCGCGCTGTGGGGCACGGTGGCGCTCATGGGCGCGCAGCTCGTCCCCGGCCGGCCGGTGAAGCTCGCCTTCACCCGGCAGCAGATGTTCACGTTGGTGGGCCACCGCCCGGCGTCCATCCAGCGCGTCCAGCTCGGCGCCGACGCCGCCGGCAAGCTCGTGGCGATCTCGCACGACGCCGTCCAGGAGACGGCCAAGGCCAAGCAGTACGCCGAGCAGACGGTGCAGGCCAGCCGGTCCATGTACGCCGCGCCCGGCCGGCGGACGAGCACGCGGATCGCCCTGCTGGATGTCCCCGTCCCGACGATCATGCGTGGTCCCGGTGAGGCCACGGGCATGTTCGCGCTGGAGCCGGCGATGGACGAGCTCGCCGTCAAGCTGGGCATGGATCCGATCGAGCTCCGCCTCCGCAACGAGCCGGAGACCCATCCGGAGACCGGGCAGCCGTTCTCCAGCCGCCACCTGGCGAAGTGCTTCGAGGAAGGCGCCCGCCGGTTCGGCTGGAAGCACCGTGACAAGAAGCCACGGGCGCGCAGGAAGGACGGCTGGCTGATCGGGACCGGCGTGGCCGCCGCGACCTACCCGTCGCCCCGCCTGCCGGGAAGCACCGCCTCCGCCCGCCTCGACAAGAACGGCCGCTACACCGTACGCATCGCCGCCGCCGACATCGGCACCGGCACCTGGACGACGCTCGCCCAGATCGCCGCCGAGGCGCTGGGCGTCCCCCTGGACCGCGTGACCCTGCAGATCGGCGACTCCGCATACCCGCGTGCGTCCAGCGGAGGCTTCTCCTCGGGCATGAACAGCTGGGGCACGACGATCTACGCGGCCGCACGCGCCCTGCACACGGCCCTGGACGAGAACGGCGGCTCGGTCCCGCCCGAAGGACTGCAGGTCACGGTCGGCATGCCCGACGACCCGAAGCTGAAGCAGTACGAGTTCGGCAGCTACGGCGCCCAGTTCGCCGAGGTCCGGGTGCACGAGGACACCGGCGAGGTACGCGTGCCGCGCCTGCTGGGCGTTTTCGACGTGGGCAGGGTCATCAACCCGGTGACAGCCCGCTCGCAGTTGCTCGGCGGCATGACATGGGGCCTTTCCATGACGCTGCACGAGGAGACCGCGATCGACCACCGCTACGGGAACTTCGTCAACAACGACCTGGGCGGATACCACTTCGCGGCCAACGCCGACGTGGGCTCGATCGAGGTGCACATGCTGGGCGAACGCGACTCGCACATCAACCCGATGGGATCCAAGGGCGCGGGCGAGATCGGCATCATCGGCACGGCGGCGGCCATCGCCAACGCGGCCTACGACGCCACCGGCATCCGCGTCCGCGACCTCCCTCTCACCCTGGACAAGCTCCTCCGCTGACCATGGGAGTTCCCTTCGACGCCCGGGCGCTCCATATGCCACGGGAAAGCCCTCCAACCGCAATCTCGACAAGACCGCTCAGCATGGAAGTCGCCATCGAGTGATGACCACCGTATTGGCCACCTCGGCGACAAAGCCATCGACGGAGCGGCGGTCATCTGATCCAGCAAGAAGCCGGCTGCGCGGCCATCGACGTAGCGGCCGGACCAGCAAAAAGTCGACGACGTTCATATAACCCGCGACCAGTACGAGGAGGAACCTCATGAATTTCCCCCAGCCCCTCGGACGACACACCGACAGGGTCGCGTCGCACACCCCCGCCCGAATGGCGCGCCGGACCGCTGCGGTAGCCGCCGGCCTGATCCTGACTTCGGCGCTGGGGCTGCACACCGACGTGGCCCAAGCGCACCCCGGTCACCCGGGGCGTTCCACAGAGCCGACACCCGGCGCGACCGCGCCGGTGACGACTCCGGTGTACACCCACGGCTGGAAGCCGCTGAAGCCCATAGCCGGCGGCCCGCGGCAGGAGCACAGCGTCGCAACGATCGGCAAGGACGTCTACATCGTTGGCGGCATTCGGCCCGACGAAGCCGGTGGGGTCACCACCGTCCGCGATGTGGAGGTCTACGACACCCGGCAGAACACATGGCGCCGGGCGGCTCCGCTACCGGTGGCCATGAACCATCCGAACCTGGCGGCGGTCGGCGGCAAGCTCTATGTCCTCGGTGGCCTGTCCGGCGGTGCTTCTTGGCAGGCGCTGCGCGACAGCTATGTCTACGAACCCACGAAGAACACGTGGACCCCGCTGCCCCCGATGCCCGAGGGCAGCGAGCGAGGGAGCGCCGCCGTAGGCGTGTACGGCACGCGCATTCATCTCGCCGGCGGCATGCGCACCCTGACCCCCGGCCCCGGCGGCCTCCAGGACACGGTGGCCACGGTCAACACCTACGACATCACCACCGGTCGCTGGTCCAGCCTGCCTGACCTGCCCGAGGCCCGCGACCATGTGGGTGGCGCAGTCATCGACCACACCCTGTACGTGCTCGGCGGTCGCGACCGAGGCCAGCTCAATGTGCGTGACACCGTCTACTCCCTCGACCTGCGCGGCGGCCGGTGGGTCGAACGCGCCCCGATGCCAACCCCGCGTGGCGGTATCGCGGCCGCCGCCGTCAACGGGGTGATCTACACCTTCGGCGGGGAGGGCAACGTGGTCGACGGCGTGCACACCGTCTTCGACCAGACAGAGGCCTACGACACCCGCCGCGACCGGTGGCAGCGGTTGGCCCCCATGCCGGTGCCACGGCACGGAACCGCAGCCGCCGCTGTCGGCGACACCATCTACATCCCCGGCGGAGGCAACCGCGCCGGCGGCGCCCCGATGGATGTCAACGACGCCTACCGCCCCAGCATTCGCTGAGCCCACGGCCCGCGCGTCACCGCCGATGCGGCGGTGACGATCACCCGCGGGCTCTCATAGTCCATGATCCTTCTTACCTGCGAGCCTCATCCTTCGATGCGTTCGTCGAGTACGCCGATCACGTCGCTTATGCGGCACACATGCTCCCCCGTCATCCCCTGACGACGGGTTCTGTGCCTGTCGGTGCCGGCTGGCTTTCCTGCTCGTCGAGCACCTGACCGGGATCAGGGCGACGGAGCGACTGCTGAAGGACTCCACGTTCAGGTGGGACGTCGTCCCGGCACCGGCCAAGTCGTGACGTCCGCTGGTCGTACATCGACATGGACACGGGCGAGATACGGGCCTGGTTCCAGGTACAGCACCAGGAGTGGCGGCATGGCTGCGCCGACCCGCGCCCCTGCGGCTGCGCCAAGCCAGGCCACGCCTGCTACAAGCGGCCTTGTCTCAAGGACTGCACCGGCCACGCGGACAAGTGTTCGCGACCAAGCACGGCGCTCCCATCGACGCACTGAGGTCCGGAAGGTCTGGAAGAGCATCCTCAAGCAGGCCAGCGTTCGGGACGTTCGAGTCCATGACGCCCGACACACCGCAGCAACTCTCCTCATCGAGCAGGGTGTGAACATCCGGGTCGGTCAGCGAGTCCTCGGCCACACCAGAGTGGCCACCACCGAGCGCTACACCCACGTATCCACACCCCTGATGCGCGATGCAGGGCAGCGGCTCGCCCCCGCTCTCTGGGGTCATCCTCAGTAATGCGACCGAAACGATCACCGGGGTGGCGTTCGCCAGGGCCAGTGGCCAGCCAGCCGGCCCCTGGCCGGTCAACCGACAGAGGGCACCTCGGCCGCGAACTCGACAGTGAGGACGACCAGGACATCGTCCGCCGACCGGTCACGGTCGACCATGACGCCCTGAAGATCAAAGAGGCCCTCTCCCCGTATTCGGGAAGAGGGCCTCTCACCTGCGGAGGATCGGGGATTTGAACCCCGGATGGCCGGTAAGACCAAACCGCATTAGCAGTGCGGCGCCATAGACCTGACTAGGCGAATCCTCCTGGAAGCCTTTAGTGGCTCAGGACAGAGTACCGGCCTTCTGGCGAGGCGGCAAAGCGATCGCGCCCGCCGCCTTCGCCAGGTGTCATCAACAGCCTGTGGGTAACCACCTGTGGATGAACGCCCGCCCAGCTGAGACGGGCTTTCTGGCTGTGGATAACTCAGGCGGCCGGGTTGGCCTCGCCCTCGACCTCGATCTTGATCTTCTTGCCCACCAGGACGCCACCGGTCTCCAGGGCCTGGTTCCAGGTCAGGCCGAACAGCTCGCGGTCGATCTCCGTGGTGATCGAGAAGCCCCACACCTGCACGCCCCACGGGTTGGCGCCGACGCCACCGTACTCGACGTTCAGCTCGACCTCCTTGGTGACGTCGCGGATGGTCAGGTCGCCGACGACGGTGAAGTCGCTGCCCGAGTGGCCCACGACGCGGGTGCTCTTGAAGGTGATCTCGGGGAACTTGTCGACGGACAGGAAGTCGTCGCTGCGCAGGTGGTTGTCGCGGTCCGGCATGCCGGTCTCGATGGTGTTCGCCTGGATGGTGAGCTCGGCGCTCGACTCCAGGGGGTTCTCGCCGACCGTGACCGAGCCGCTGAAGCCACCGAAGTAGCCGCGCACCTTCGTGAACATCATGTGCTTCGCGACGAAGCCGATGTGCGTGTGCGTCACGTCGATGGTGTAGGTGCCGGGGGCGGGAACGGTCAGGTTCTCCCAGGTACGGGTGCTCATGGGGTTCTCCTCAGGGAAAGGTTGGCTCAGTTGGATGTCTGCGGCAACAACTGTCTACACGAGGAATATTCCCGCCGTCAACCAACGTCGGGTAGGGTGTGAACGTGCTGAACTTGGACGACCCCCGGCTCACCGCCTTCGGACTGCTGGCCGAGGTGCATGCAGGTTTGATGGACAGGTTCCAGCCCGTCCTCAACGACGCCGGCCTATCGGAGATCGACTTCGAATGTCTCCTCCGCCTGGCCCGTTCCCCCGGTCACCAGCTGCGCATGAGCGACCTGGCCGCGCAGACCGGCCTGTCCACGAGCGGGGTGACCCGGGTCGTCGACCGGCTGGAGCGCGACAACCTCGTCGTGCGCGAGGCCTGCTCGACAGACCGCAGGGCCTCGTACGCGACCCTCACCCCCACCGGGCTGGAACGGCTGGAAACCGTCCTGCCCAAACATCTGCAGGACATCGACGACTGCTTCACCGGCCTGCTGGAGGGGCCCGAGCTGGAGCGGTTCCTGGCCAGCCTGCGCAAGATCCGCGCAGTCGTCCGCCCCTGCGCCACCGCCGGCGCGACTGGGGACGAGGTCAGCGCGGCAGACCCAGCGCGCTCCTGAGCTTGGCCATCGCCCGCGAGACGGTGCTCTTCACCGTGCCGACACTGATCCCCAGTGTCCTGGCGATCTCGGGCTCCGTCATGTCCTCGTAGTAGCGCAGGACGATCGCGGCCCGCATGCGCTCGGGCAGCTCCTGCAGCGCCCGTTCCAGCGCCTCCTGCACCTCGGAGGTCACGTCAGCGGTCGCCGCCCCGTGGCCGGCGGCCACCTCGGGCAGTTCGTCCGACGGGTACTCCTCCAGCTTGCGCCGCCGCCACTGCGAGATGTTGATGTTGACCATGGCCCGCCGTACGTAGCCGTCCAGGGCCTTGCGGTCCTCGATGCGGTCCCAGGCCAGGTACGTCTTGGTCAGCGCGTTCTGCAGCAGATCCTCGGCGTCCAGTGGATGCCCGGTGAGCTGGTGTGCCGCACGCAGCAGGGCAGGACCGCGCGTCAACACGTACTCGCGGAACTCGTCTTCCCGGCCGGTGGTCTGCATCGTGGCCAGAATCGCAGCTTGATGCCCCTTTGGCCCCGAACCACAATTCAGGTTTCGGCCCGCCCACGACAAAGGTCCGTCTAGGTCGGTGGCGGTTTGTACGCCGCCGGGAGTGAAGTCCCTTCCCCCAGGATGCGTATTTTGCTCTCGTCTGGGCCGCTAAGGTGTGGGCCGCCCCCAAGTCGTGTGAATCTGATATCCGACGAGGGAGGGGCGGATGGGGTATCCGAGCGTTGAGCGCCGCCGGGTGCTCGCGGCAGCCGCACTCGGCCGCGAGAGCGGCGTCCAGGGCCCCGACCCGGGCAGCGGCGAGCCCCTGCGCGCGGTCGTCGGCGAGATCCTCGACGTCAGCCCGCACCTGATGACCATCGAGACCCCCGACGGCGCCCAGGAACGGCTGGTGATCGCGCCGTGGGCCACGGCCTGGCACGGTGGCGACACCGCCCCGGCCGACCTGCCCGTCGGCGCCATGGTGATCATGCGGACGCTGCGCGACGGCCGGGTCGTCGATCGCGTCTGGGCCGACACCACACGCCTGACCGGCACCATCCTGTCCGTCGACGGCCGCAGGGACCTGACGATCGAGCTCGACTCCGGCCCGCACCGGGGCCACCGTACGATCGTCATCCCCTACCGGGCGTCGGGACGGCTCCAGGTGCGCCATCCCAAGTTCGAGCCCGGCTACCTGTTCGACGCGATCGGCGTCCGGCGCGACGGCGCGAGCCTCGCCCTGCTTCCCGCGACGTCACAGCCCGCCTACCCGGCGCGTTCTGTGCCGCCCCCGCCGCCGGCGTACGCGGGGATGCAGTCGCGCATCGCGGGCACCGCCACCTGGTCGGACACGTTCGACGAGGAGGAGCGGGGCGCGGCGTACCCCATGCTGGAACGTTCTGACACCGGCTGCGCCCAGGTGGGCGTGTCGTGCGCGGGCCTGCCGTACCTCGCGGTCGGGTCCCTGCTTCAGGTGAAGAACGTCTGCTCCGACCGCACCGCCAACGTGCCCGTGGTGGCGTGCGGATGTCTGGCGGGGCGGTTCTGCGACCGCTGCGTCGAATGCGACACCTCTCCGCGGGGCCGGATCGCGGAGCTGTCGCCGGCCTCCTTCGTGGAGCTCGGCGGCGACCTGGTCAAGGGATGCTTCAACGCTCAGATCGGATTGGGGTGACACGCGCGTGCTGACCTCGCAGCTCCCGCTTCTGATCGTGCTGCTCGTCCTCGGCACGATCGCCAAGGTGTCCACCGTCGTGTCCGGGCGCGAGCCCGGCGCGCTGTCGCGCCTCGGACCGGCGGTGCTGGTGCTGGGGCGCATGCAGGTCCCGGCGTTGCTGGCGTGTGCGGTCGGCGAGCTGGCGCTGGCGGCCGGGCTGCTGGTGACGACACATCCGCTCTTCCGGTGGGGGACGGTCGCGTTCTTCGCGATGTCCACGTACGTGCTGCTGGAGCTGCGCAGGCGGCGGCCCGACGCGGGCTGCGGCTGCTTCGGCGAGGTGAGCTCGGCGCCCGTCGGCGTGCGGTCGATCGGCAGGACGGTCGTGCTGACCGGGATGGCCCTGATGACGGTGTGGGCGCCGGTGACCGGGTGGGCGGCCGTCATGCGCCCCTCGTGGATGTACGTGGCCGCCGGGATGGCGCTGCTCGCCCTGCTGTCGCCCGAGATCGAGGAGCTGGTCGACCGGCTGCGTTACCGCGCGCCGTGCGAGCAGCGGCCGGGGCCGGCCGAGTCGGTGACGCTGGCCAGGCTGCGTTCAAGTGGCACCTGGCGGGCCTACCAGGCCGAGCTGGCCACCACCGAGCCGTACGACAGCTGGCGCGAGCTGTGCTGGCGGTTCTTCGCCTTCCGCAACCGCGACGAGG
Source organism: Nonomuraea terrae (assembly GCF_004348995.1). Taxonomy (GTDB): domain Bacteria; phylum Actinomycetota; class Actinomycetes; order Streptosporangiales; family Streptosporangiaceae; genus Nonomuraea; species Nonomuraea terrae. Next base: position 6,649 of record NZ_SMKQ01000072.1, on the reverse strand, counting down.
ACGAGGTGGTCTTCGCCGTCTACCTGAGCGGGCGGCGCCCGGCGGTGCGGGTCGCGGTGGTCGGCGGGGCGGACAGCGGGTCTCTGCCGCAATATACGTCCGTATCGGCCTGACGCTAGACAGGCCGATACTTCGATCGACAGGCAGCGCGATACAGCTCTATTGGGCTGTCTAGCTTCCCCACTAGACAGCCCAATAGAGGTCTAGGGGCACCGCTCAGACGGGCTGAGCGCGCAGGAATTTCCCGAAATGCGGCACCGTGAACGCGATCAGGCCACGCTCGGCGCTGTAGATGAGCCCTTTCTTGATGAGGCTGTCGCGGGCGGGTGAGAGGCTGGACGGCTTGCGCCCGAGGGCGTCGGCCACCTCGGAGGTCGGGACCGGCTCGTCGCCGATCTGGGCCATGGCGTGCATGTAGTCGCGCTCGGCCGGGGTGGCCCGCTCGTAGCGGCTGCCGAAGAACCCGACGGCGAGCTCCTGCTCGGCCTCCGGCGCGGAGACCTTGACGTCTTCGATGGTGATCGGCGTGCGCGGCGCAAGGTCCCAGGCGACCTTGCCGTACGCCTGCACGAAGTAGGGGTAGCCGTCGGCCGCCTCGTAGAGGGCGTCGAGCGCCTCCCGGGTGAACTCGACGTCCTCCTCGCGCGCCGGCAGGATCAGCGCGAGGTCGGCCGCCTCCCGGTCGAGCTTGTCGATGCGGGCGTAGCGGAAGAGCCGCTCGGAGTAGCTCTTGCTGGCCGACAGGACGCTCGGCAGGTGTGGCAGCCCGGCGCCCACCACGATCAGCGGCCCGCCGGTCTGCGACAGCTCGTGGCAGGCGGCGCAGAGCGCGGAGACGTCGGCGGGCGGGACGTCCTGCATCTCGTCGATGAACAGGGCGATGCCGACGGCCAGGTCGGTGGCGACGGCGGCGGCGTCGACGAACAGCTCGGTGAGGTCGATCTCCAGGTCGCCGGAGTCGGCGCGCCCGCGGCTGGCGGGCACCTCGATGCCGGGCGACCAGTGGGAGGTGCCCTTGGCCGCCGCCGGATCGCGCATGGCGAACGCCTTGAGCACCCCGAGGAACTCCTCGATGCGCTCGGGAGCGCGGTGGCGGGGGGCGAGCTCACGGATGGCCATGTGGAGCGCCGCAGCCACGGGACGCCTGATCGACTGGTCGGGCCGGGCCTCGATCTTGCCCGTGCCCCACAGCCGCTGCATGGCCATGGACTTGAACGTGTTGAGCAGGACGGTCTTGCCGACGCCGCGCAGCCCGGTCACGACCATGCTGCGCTCGGGACGGCCACGGGCCACCCGCTCCAGCACGACCTCGAACTGCTGCAGCTCACGATCGCGCCCGGCGAGCTCCGGCGGACGCTGCCCGGCGCCGGGGGCATAAGGATTGCGCACAGGGTCCACGCTCTGCGACTCTATTGCCGGATATAGCGGCCGTCTTAGATTTGGGAAGAAAGCGCTACGGCGTGTCCGAGCAGGGGCGGTCGCGAGCACCGTCATCGAACACACCCCTCTCCACCAGGCCGAACCCTTGTTCGAGTCGGACGCCTACGACTGTAGCGCGGACTCGAACACCCATGCGATGTTTTCGGGTAAAGATCTTTGCAACAGCCCGGCTCCGCCGAGCGTCTCGGTGATGTGGAGTTCGAGGATTTCGTGCGGGCGCGCGGCTCGGCGCTGCTCCGGTACGGCTACGTGCTCACCGGCAACGCCGACGACGCGGCCGACCTGGTGCAGGAGGCGCTGCTCAAGCTGAGCGACGCCTGGCGGCGGGTCCGCAACAAGGACAACCCCGAGTCGTACGTACGCACGATCATGGCCAGGCAGCACGTCAGCTGGTGGCGCAGGCGGCGCAGGGAGCACCTGACGGACGACGTTCCTGAGGGCTCCTACACCGACGAGCACGCGTTCGGCGAGTTGTGGAAGGAGCTGGCCGCGCTGCCGCGCGGGCAGCGCGCCGTGATCGTGCTGCGCTACTACGAGGACCTGCCGGACCAGGAGATCGCGCAGATCCTCGGCATCTCCCGCGGAACGGTACGCAGCCAGGCGTTCCACGCGCTCAACGCGTTGCGCGTCAAGCCTGCGGTGTTCGAAAGGGGACGGACGTGAGGACAGAGGACGAACTGGTCGGGGCGCTGCGGTCGGCGGCCGACCGCGCTCCCGGCGACGAGAGCCTGCTCGCGGCGGTCGCGCGCCGCAGGCGGCGCAGGAACCGCCAGCGGGTGAGCGCACTGGCCGCCGCAGCGGCGGTGGTCGTGCTGGGCATGGGGGTCAGGGCCGTCGTGTGGGGCCCGGCCGAGGTCGACTCGGTGGCCCCGGCCTTCCTCGCGACCCGGTCACCGCTGGTGCCGCCGCCGACCGGTGTCGGGTCACCGCCCACCGTCACGGTGACACCGCCTCCGCAGCCGGTCGGCACCGTGCCGCCGCCTACCGCGTCCGTGCCCGTGGAGGAGCTCTGGCCGGGGGCGTACCTCTCGATGCCGGCGCGGGACGCCGACGGCCGGACGCGCCGTCCGATCATGGGGATCAGCACCTCGGAGGTGCTGCTCGTCGCGTCCGGGCCGGGCGAGAAGAGCAGCCGGCTGGAGGTGTACGACTCCGTCACGGGCGAGACCCGCGAGGTCACGACGCCTCGGACCGACGAGATGAACGGTCCACTCGTCCAGGTCGCCGCAGCCGACGCCGAGAACCTCGTCTGGACCTCGTACAGCGAGAAGGACGGCACGGGCTTCCGGCAGATCTGGACGGCCCCGCTGCCCGGCGAGGCGAAACTGCTCGCCACGTTCAGCGGCCCGGGGACCGACATCGACATGATGCAGGTCGACGGCGACCACGTCACGTGGTCGGAACGCTCCCGTGGCGGCGTGTGGCGCATGCCCCTCGCGGGCGGCACCCCGCAGAGGCTGCCCGGCAGCGACGGCCTGCACCTCGTCGACTGGCCCGTGGCCGGCGACGTGGCCGCCGACCCCGGCCCGAGCGTCCGCAACCAGACGCTGATCGCCGACCTGGACGGCGGCACGAAGACGGCGGTGGCCGTGCCGCCGGGTGCGAAAGGGCTGCGGTGCGCCCGCACCTGGTGCACGGGACACGACGACAAGGGCGGCTTCCTCCAGCGCTTCGACGGCACAGCCGTGACCCGCCTCGACGCCCTGGGCGTCTCGAAGACCTTGGCCCAGGCTCCGGCGCTCGACAGGTTCGTGTACGTCGGCGGCGGCGTCTACGACATCGCCACCGGAAAGGTCGCCTCGATCGACGCGGTCGACGGCGCCTGGTTCGCCGACGGCGGCGCCCCGGGATCCGGCTCGATCCTCTACTGGGAGAACGAGCGCGGCACGCTGGGGGTCCTGAACTTGGCAGCCGTCCCGCCCGCGCAATAGCGTTTCCGGCCATGCGGACCTTCGCGAATGTTCAGGAGCTCAAGGCGGCCGTCGGCGAGACGTTCGGCCCGACCGAGTGGCGCACCGTCACCCAGGAGCAGGTCAACCTGTTCGCCGACGCCACCGACGACCACCAGTGGATCCACGTCGACGTGGACCGCGCCAAGGAGGGCCCGTTCGGCGGCACTGTCGCCCACGGGTACCTGACGCTGTCGTTGCTGCCGGCGCTCATGTTCTCGCTGGTCAAGGTCGAGGGCATCGCCATGGGCGTCAACTTCGGCCTGAACAAGGTCCGTTTCCCGAGGCCGGTGCCGGTCGGCGCGCGCATCAGGGCCGTGGGCGAGCTGACCGACGTCAAGGGCACTCCTGCCGGCTACCTGTCCAACCTCAAGATGACCGTCGAGATCGAGGGCGAGAGGCGCGCCGCCTGCATCGCCGAGACGCTCGTCCTGTACGTTCCCGCCGAATAAATCTCTCCGGCGTGCGGCAGAGGCCGGCGTCACGTGACCCCTGGGCTCGTGGAGGTATTCGACGAGCTCGCCCAGACCCGGGGCGACGCGCTTCTCCGGTACGGCTACGTCCGGCGACATGGAGGACGCGGTCGGCGCCGGTTGCCGCTCAGCGTGTACACGCAGGGGCCTTCGCCGGCGGCCGTGGTGTACGACCTGGGCAAAGGGGCGATGGCCGGGGTCAGCGAGTCAAGGCGCGTGGCGGCCGGCGGCCGTCACAGGATGATCGCGGCGAGCGCCGCCAGGCCGATGAGTCCGAGGTAGGCCAGCACGAGCCGGGTGTCCCGGAGAAAGCACTTGCTCCGGGACAGTCCGGCTCGCCGCGCCTTCCAGTACCCCGCGAATCCCAGCGCCGCGAACCCGAGCACCGCCCACGGCCCCAGCAGCCAGGCGAGCAGCGCGACAGTCGCGTACACGCACAACCGCAGCGGGTCGTACGGCTCCTGCTTCATGCGATCACCCTTCCCGGCTCCGCGGCCACCGCCGACAGACGCTGGCGGGACAGTTGCGGCCAGGCCTGTACGGCGCAGAACGGCGCGCACTGGTCCTGCTCCGCCCGCGTGCCGACGTGCACGCAGCATTGCGTGAGACGTTCCTCGATCATCGTGGAGACGTCCATGAACGGCTTGATCGTCAGGCGCACCACCCGCTCGCCCAGCATCCGCCGAAGCTTCTTCCTGCGGCCCGGCAGGGCCGCAGAGGCGAGGGTGAGCAGGGTGGAGACGCCGAGGTCGCAGTTCTCGCAGATCGTCCGCCACAGGTCGCCGATCTGCGGGTGCGACAGCGACGACTGTTCCGACAGCAGCCCGAGCAGTGACTCCTGGACGGCCAGGCGCAGCTCGCGCGGGATCTCGCTGTCGGCGATGCGGTTGGAGACCAGGCCCAGGTGCTCTTTGAGGCGGTCGTGGCCGATCAACCCGGTGAGCGAGCGCCACTGCCCGCCGTCGTCGCGGATGAGGTAGCCGACCGAGCAGCAGTGCGGGTGGGAGCAGGGCAGGGCGGTCAGGTCGCGCCAGGTCACCAGGCCGCCGGTCTGCGGGCCGAGGCGCTTGAGCACGCCGGTGTGGGTGAGACGGTCCATCGGGTCGATCGCCCCCGACCTGCCCGAGCCGAACTGCGGCTGCAGCGACACACCCCCGACGTACGGGGTGTCGAGGGCGAGGCGTACGACGTCGCCGATCTCGCCGTCGTTGACGCCCTGGGCCGTGGTCATGACGAGCGTGGTGAAGATCTCGCGCTCGGACAGGCGGCGCAGGGCATCGGACTTGAGACGGGTCAGGTCGCCGCCGCGGTGGTGGCGGGAGGCGTCGGCGCTTCCGTCGTACTGGAGGTAGACCTCGACGCGCTCGCGGTGCTCGGTGAGGAGGTCGAGCAGTGCGTCGTCGCGGGAGACGAGGACGCCGTTGGTGTTGATCAGGATGCGGGTGACCGGGCGGTCGGCGAGCTCGGCGAGGAGGGTCTTGAGCTCGGGATGCAAGGTGGGCTCGCCGCCGCTCAGCATGAGGACGTCGAGCTTGCCGTTCTCGCGTTCGAGGCGCTGGTCGACGTTCGCGAGGATGTCGCGCACGGGGACGATCCCCGTGAGGTCGGGTGAGCTGTCGGCGAAGCAGGTGGGGCAGCGCAGGTTGCAGGCCTCGGCGATGTCCTCCAGGAGGATGCAGGTGTGCTGCGTCTGCATCTCGGGCAGGCCGCGGAGGTAGGCGGCGGGGATGGGATCGTAGTTGCCGGCGAGGTCCGGGAGGTGCCGCTTGGTGGGGGCGGTCCACTCTTCCAGATATTCGAGGATTTCTGGATCTTCGTCGTACAAAGTGCGGATAAGTCCGTGTTTGCGGCAGCCGCGTTCCAGCCACACGCGGCCGTCGCGCTCGGCCAAGTAGCCGCTCAGCCGTTCGACCTGCTCCAGGTCGGCGCCGTGACACTGGGGGCAGAACGCGTTGACGTACCGGAGGATGCGGTCGCCCCGCAGACCCATCCCTGCGCTCATGTCATGACCTTTCGCCGAAAGAGGGGTTGGTAGTAGCCGCGCCGCCAGCCGTACCCGAGCCTGACGGTGAGCAGCAGCATTCCCGGGATGAGGAACCACTGGGGGCGGGTGAGGTCGAGCCAGACGGTCTCGTTGGCCCTCGTGAACTCGACCAGGAAACGGAACACCGCGTACGCGGCCACGTACAGCGTGAACAGCTCCCCCGGCTGGGTGAGCCGCCGGCGCGCCCACATGAGCGCGGCGAAGGCGGCGAGCTGGAAGAGGATCTCGTAGACGAACGACGGGTGCATGGCCTGGCCGGTCAGGCAGCCGGGGCATTCGGGGGTGGTGGGCGGGGCGTGCACGCCCCACGGCAGGTCGGTGGGGCGTCCGGGCGCCTCGGTCAGGTGGCAGCCGATCCGCCCGACCGCCATGCCGAGCGCCACCGCGGGGGCGAACAGGTCGCCGGTGCGCTCTTTGTAGCCGATGATCCGTTTTGCGACGAGCACGCCGACGTACGCGCCGGTGAGGCCGCCGAGGATGCTGCGGGAGCCGTACAGCCACAGGTCCTGCGGATCGAGCGTCTCCAGCCAGCCCGCCAGCCGCATCCCGATCGCTCCGCCGACCAGCGCGCCGGCCACCGCGACGAGCGACTGCTCGTTGAGCGCCCCGCGCCTTCTGGCCTCCCGTACGAACACCACGGACGCCACGAGGACGCCCAGTCCGACGAAGATCTCGTGGTAGGGCATCAGCCGTACAGACCCGGGTTGAGGCCGGTGCAGAATCCGGCGGACACGATGGACCAC
>NZ_SMKQ01000071.1 GCF_004348995.1 Nonomuraea terrae | reverse complement strand
CGCCTGCGCGGCCCCAGCCCCGAAGAGCGTAGGGGAGATCGCCGGGCTGCGGCCGCGCAGGCGTCCCGGCGACGGGGGAGAGGTGTCCGGCCCCGACGTCGACCTGGTCGACGGCCTCACCCCCGCGGCCAGGCGGGTCGTGCGGGCCTGGCTGCTCGACCGGCCGTCGGCCGCCGCGCGGCAGGCCCGCCTGCAGGTGCTGGCCGCGTTCCTGCGCTGGCTGAACGCGAGCGAGCCGGCCCTCGACCCGCTCGCGGCCACCGGCGCCCACCTGGACGCCTACTGCGACGCCGCGCTGACCGGCACCCTGACCGTGGGCGTGCGCAGGCCGGGCAAGCCCTTGTCCGGCGCCACGGTCAACCGCAGGCGCGCCGTGTTGTCGTCCTTCTACGCCTTCGCCTGGCGGACCGGCGCCGTGTCCCACGCCGTCCACCCGGCCGGTGAGCCGCGGCCGCTCACCCGCGACGACCGGCGGCTGCTGCGCCGGGGCGTGGCCCGGCTGGCCGCCGGCGGGCGCGCCGCCGAGGCCGTGGCCGTGGCGCTGCTGGAGGCCACCGGCGCTCCCGTGGCGGCGCTGGCCGACCTGACCGTGCAGGACCTGCGCGGCATCGCCGACGACGGCGGGCCCGCTCTCGTCACCGTGCGGGACGGCCACGGAGACCTGGTCGCCTTTCCCGTCCCGGAGCCGGTCCGGCCCCTGCTGCGGGAGCTGTCCGGCACGCGTGCGCTGGGGGAGCCGCTCATCGGCCCCGCCGACACGCGGTGGGTGGCCGCGGCGCTCGTGGAGGCCGCCCTGGCCGGTGGCATGCCACGCGCCCGCGCCGAGGTGCTGCACCCGGGCGTGATGCGCGCCCGCACGGTCACCGACCTCCTGCGCGGCCCCTCTTCCTGAGCCCTCGCGGTGGCCGCCGCTGCCCGGCGTCCCGCGCACGGGACGGCCGCCTGTCCTGGCCGTCGGCTGCCGGGTGCCGGTCGCACCGGCCCGTACGGTCAGACAGGCCCGGCCACCTCCACGATCTCGGGATCGTCCAGCAGGTGCGCCAGCTCGGGGGCGATCACGCGCAGCCGGGCGAGCGCGTGGTGGGTCTGGCTCTTGACGGTGCCGACCGAGCAGCCGAGAACGTCGGCGGTCTGCGCCTCGGTGAGGTCCTCCCAGAAGCGCAGCACGATCACGGCGCGCTGCCGGGGCGCGAGCCTGGCCAGCGCCTGGCGCAGCACGATGCGGTCCAGCGCGGACTCGTCGCCTCCCGTGGCCCGGTCGGGCACCACGGCGCTGGGCAGCTCGGGACGCTCCCGCCGCCGCCACGAGATGTACTGGTTGACCAGCGCCTTGCGGGTGTACGCCTCGGGGTTGCCGGACCGCGACAGCTTGGCCCAGTGCCCCACGACCTTGACCAGGACGGTCTGCAGCAGGTCCTCGGCGAGGTGGGCGTCTCCCGTGAGCAAGTACGCCGTCCGCATCAGCGCCTGCTGGCGGGCGAGCACGAACTCGCGGAAGCCGTCGTGACGATCCAATGTGATGATCTCCTCTCGCCCGTACCCAACGCTGCCCGGCGGGCGAAAGGTTGTAGTCTCCCCGGCGCCGCCCGCGGGTGGTGGTGACGGGGACAGGAACGCCACGCGCCCGGCGCATACCGTGGAGCGCATGGCACGAGCGAGCGAGCTGGGCGACCACCTGCGTTCCCGGCGCGAACGGGTCCGTCCTGAGGACGTCGGCCTGCCCTCCGCCGGGCTGCGGCGCGAGGAGGTCGCGCTGCTCGCGGGCATCAGCACCGAGTACTACCTGCGGCTTGAGCAGGGCCGCGACCGCCACCCCTCGGCCCAGGTGGTCGACAGCCCGGCCCGTGCCCTGCTGTTGCATCCCGACGAGACCGCGTACGTGCGGCGGCTCGCCGCGGTCCCGGGGGCCGGTCAGCGGGGGTGGACGGCGAGGGCGGTGGCCCGGCGCATGGCGTCGCGGACCTGCTCCGGCGGGTCGCCGTGGCGCAGGCTCGTCAGGGCGGCGGCGCCGACCGCGCCCACCACCGCGCCGACCAGGGCGGCGGCCTCGATCGGGTCGAGTTCGTCCGGGTACGCCCGCAGCAGCGCCTCGGTGAGGTCGGCGTGGGCGGCGAGGAAACGCTGCAGCAGCCGGGCCTGGGCGGCCGGGGACGAGGTGAGCAGGCCGGCCCGCAGCCCCGCCAGCCCGCTGGCCAGGTCGGTGTTCCAGGTGTTGACGATCATTTCCTCGATCGCCCGGCCCAGCGCGTCGGCGGCGCTCTCGCCGGGGCCGCGGCCGGCGATCACGTCGGCGCCGAGGTCGACGCGCACCTGCGTGTTGGCCAGGAGCACGTCCTCCTTGGTGGGGAAGTGCAGGAAGAACGTGCGGGTGGACACGTCGGCCGCCGTGGCGATCTCGGCTACGGTGGTCTCGTCATAGCCCTGCTGTTCGAACAATCTCATCGCCTCGGCGACGAGTGCCTCGCGCGTGCGCTGCTTCTTGCGTTCCCGGCGCCCCGGCTCCTCGCCCACGGCGCCACATGCTACAGCAGATGCATCACTGCACCGGCTGCATCGGTGGGCGGGAAGAAAACCGTAAGGGCGCCGTAAGAGGGCTCGGCGACGCTGAAGGCACATGAGGCACCGCACAACCTGAAAGGAACGACCCCATGCGCAAGCTGAAGCTCCAGGTCCAGACCACCATCGACGGTTACATGGCCGGCCCGGACGGTCAGATGGACTGGCTGACGATGCCGTGGACCGACGACATGAACGCCCACGTCGACGCCCTGACGGACTCGGTGGACTGCATCGTGCTGGGCCGCAGGCTCGCCGAGGGGTTCATCCCGGCGTGGGAGTCCGGCCCGGAGGGTGAGGAGCAGAAGTCGATCGACTGGATGAACGACACCCCCAAGGTCGTGATCTCGCGCAGCCTCACCGAGTCCCCGTGGAAGAACGCCGTCGTCGAGGGCGGTGACCTGGCGGAGACCGTCAACCGGCTCAAGAGCGGCCCCGGCGGTGACCTCATCACGTACGGCGGCGCGACCCTCGTCTCCGACCTCATCGCGGGGGGCCTGATCGACGAGCTCCACCTCTTCGTCAACCCGGTCTCCGTGGGCGGCGGCCTGCCCGTCTTCCCCGACGGCCGGCAGCGCTTCCGCCTGGTCGCCGCCCGCCCGTTCGACTGCGGGATCACCGCCCTGCACTACGAGCCCGAGCGCTCCTGACCCACGCCTCCGGCGGCGAGTGCCCTGAGCCGGGCGGCATGCCCGGGGACGTGCTCCTCGGCGCGGAGCCGGATCAGCTCGCTCCACGTGATCCGCTGGTCCGGGTGCGCCCGGCCGTCGCGACCCACCAGGCGGATCCGTACGGGCGTGGCCGCGGCCTCGTCGGGCATCGCCTCGACCAGGGCGCGGGACGGCCGGACAGCACGTCGCGTGCCGCGGCGGCGAGCAGGCGGTCGCTGAGCGCGACGTGGCTCAGCGTCCAGTCGACGGCGGACCTCACGTCCGCGGTGAGCGGGGCGGCGCCGATCGCTTCGGCCACGGCGAGCAGGCCGTCGTAGGCGGTGCGGAGCGCGGTCGTGTTCATGGTCTCTCCCTGGGCACGTACGCGGGTACGGATGAGCAGGGCCACCAGGCAGAGCACGGCCACCGCGCAGGTGACCGACTGGACGGCGGCGAGCAGCCCGGTCATGGTGGTGAGGAGGCCGACGCCGATGACCAGCGCCCCGGCCTCGAGGTAGACGATCATGTAGAAGCCGGAGAGCACCCCGGCGCGGCGGTCGGCCGGTGCGGCCTGGTCGACCGCGGTGAGACCGCCGAGAAACGCCAGGCCGTGGCCGACGCCCGCGGTCCGGGGCGCGGGGATCAGCACGGCCACGTACGCGGCGAAGATCAGTGTGACGACCAGCGGCGAGAACCCGAAGCGGACCTCGTACCCGCGGTAGAGCGGGGTGGCCAGATTCGTCCCGGTCAGCAGGATCGCGGTTCTCCGCCGTGCTGGCCGCCCTGGGCGACCCGATCCGGCTGGCCATCGTCGCCCGGCTCGCCGACGTCGGACCCGACGGCGAGCTGGCGTGCACGACGTTCGCGCTGCCGGTCAGCAAGTCGACCCAGAGCGGCCACTTCAAGGTCCTGCGCGAGGCCGGCGTCATCCGCCAACGCGACGAGGGGACGCGGCGGCTGAACCGGCTGCGCCGCGACGACCTCGACGCCCGCTTCCCCGGCCTGCTCGACCTCGCGATCCCGCAGGGGCGCGAGGTGATCGCCGGCTGGCTGGCCGAGAGCGGCGCGCCGGCCTCGGCAGGCGGCCGCCAGCGGGGGCGGCGCTAGCGGGGGCGGTGCGCCACCGTCAGCAGGTGGCCGCTGACGCCGAGCAGTGACGGCACCGACTCCACGGATCGCTGCGCGTCGAGCAGCAGCGCCCGGCGCTCGGGATCGTCGAGCCAGTCGCCGACGTCGCCCATCAGCCAGAACGCGCCCTCCAGCCCGTACTGCGCCACTTCGGGCAACCCGGCGTCGGCGAACTCGCCCGGCACCTCCTCGGGATGGTGGAAGTAGGCGGTGAAGCCGCGCCGTGGAGAGAACATGATCCCGTCCGCGGCGGCCGCGTGCGCCGCCCGGCGCTCGTTCTCCCGTAGGTAGCTGCCCCGGCCGACGGTTTCGTGGATGCCCGCGTAGCGGTTGATGGTCGCGGCCGCCACCAGGCCGCCCGGCCGTACGGCGCGCCGCGCCTCCGCCAGGGCCCGCACCCTGTCGGCCCGCTCGGCCAGGTGGTAGAGCGGCCCCAGCAGCAGCACCGCGTCCATGCTCGCGTCGGCCGCCGGCAGCGACCGCGCGTCGCCCTGCCGGGCCCGCACGCCGGCCAGCGCCGGCGCCCGCTCCACATGCAGTGGTACGGGGTCCAGCAGCTCCACGTCGTAGCCGTCGGCGCTCAGCCACTCGGCGTGCACACCCGTGCCGCCGCCCACGTCGAGCACGCGGGCCGGTGGCGGCGGCAGCCTGCGGCGCAGCACGTCCTGCGTGCGCCAGAACTCCAGCCGGCCGTGCCCCTCGCGCAACCGGTCGTGCTCCCTGTCCTGCTCGTAGTAGGCGAGCAGCTCCCGTGTCACGTCCATGCTCGATCTTGCTGAACCGCGCGAAGGGCGGACAAGGGGTTTGCCGGTCGCCGGCACCGATTCGGCGTCCGGCGCCTTGATCCGGTGATCGTCTTCTCCGTCGACGGTGATCGCGGGTCACGGCCAGGTCTGCCGGAGGTACCCGGACGTCAGGGCCGTCTTCCCGGCGGGTATCGTAATTGCGAAGTTTCGTAATTGCATTGATAAAGCGAGTACAAGGGGTGACATGACCACTGCAGTGGCGGCCGCGATCCGCGAGCGGGCACGGTCGGTCTGGCGGTCGCTGGAAGAAGCCCGCCGTGACAACGACGCTCATGCCATGCTCCTGGCCGCGGACGACTGGGACGAGGTCCAGCGCCTCGCCCGCGCCCATGGCGTGAACCTCGGCGACATCACCGACGGCAAGGACGACCTGAGCGCGTGATGTCCGTCCCGCTCTACGAGGCCAAGGCCGAGCTGTTCCGGCTGCTCGGTCACCCCGTCCGCATCCGGGTGCTGGAGTTGCTGCAGGTCCGCTCCATGCAGGTGCGCGAGCTGCTGGCCGAGATCGAGGTGGAGGCCACCGGCCTGTCCCAGCATCTCGCCGTCCTGCGCCGCTCCGGCATGGTGACCGCCCAGCGCGAGGGCTCCACCGTCGTGTACGCGCTGGCCGGCGGCGGCGTCGCCGAGCTGCTGCGGGCCGCGCGCGAGCTGCTGACCCAGAAACTGTCCGGGCAGAACGAGCTGCTGGGCGAGCTGCTGGCCGAGAAGCTGGACAGCGGCGCCAGGTGAGCGCCCTGATGGCGGCGGGCCTGGCCCGGCTGCGCTCCGTGCTGCCCGCGCGCGACGACCTGGCCGCCATGGGCCGCCGCCCGCGCCGCGACCTGCTGGCCGGGCTCACCGTCGCGATCGTCGCGTTGCCGCTGGCGCTCGGCTTCGGCATCTCCTCCGGCCTGGGCGCCGAGGCAGGGCTGGCCACCGCCGTGGTCGCCGGGGCGCTCGCCGCCGTGTTCGGCGGCTCGGGCCTGCAGGTGTCCGGCCCCACCGGGGCGATGACCGTGGTGCTGGTGCCGATCGTGCACGAACACGGCGCATCCGGCGTCCTGACGGTGGGGCTGCTGGCCGGGGTGATGCTGGTCGGGCTGGCGCTGGCCCGGGCCGGCCGTTACATGGCGCTGGTGCCGGCGCCCGTGGTCGAGGGCTTCACCCTCGGCATCGCCTGCGTGATCGGCCTGCAGCAGATCCCGGCCGCGCTCGGCGTGCCCACCCCGGAGGGCGACCAGGTGGTGGCGGTGGCCTGGCAGGCGGTGCTCGACTTCCTGGCCGAGCCGCAGTGGCAGGCCGTGGCCATCGCGGCCGGCGTGGCCGTGCTCATGCTGGCCGGCGGCAGGTGGCGGCCCACCGTGCCGTTCTCGCTGATCGCCGTCGTCGCCGCGACCCTGACCGCCGAGCTGGCCGGGCTGGACGCGGCCAGGATCGGCGAGCTGCCCGCCGGCCTGCCCGCGCCCTCACTGGCCTTCCTGGACGTCTCCGCCCTCGGCTCGCTGCTGGCCCCGGCCGTCGCGGTCGCCGCCCTGGCCGCGCTGGAGTCGCTGCTGTCGGCCGCGGTCGCCGACGGCATGAGCGTCAGCCACCGCCACGACCCCGACCGGGAGCTGTTCGGGCAGGGGCTGGCCAACCTGGCGGCGCCGCTGTTCGGCGGCGTCCCGGCCACCGGCGCGATCGCGCGTACGGCGGTCAACGTGCGCTCCGGCGCGCAGTCGCGGCTGGCTGCGCTGGCGCACGCGGCGATCCTGACCGTGATCGTGTTCACCGCCGCGGGCCTGGTCGCCAGGATCCCGCTGGCCGCGCTCGCCGGTGTGCTGCTCGCGACCGCGATCCGGATGGTCGAGGTCGGCGCGGTCAAGGCCATGGTGCGCTCCACCCGGGGCGACGCCGTGGTGCTGGTGCTTACCGCCGTCGCCACCCTGGCGCTCGACCTGGTCCAGGCCGTCATCCTCGGGCTGATCGCCGCCGGTGCGCTCGCGTTGCGGGCCATCGCGCGCAACGTCCGCCTGGACACCGTGCCTCTCCGCCCCGACCTGCCGGAGGACCATACCGAGGCCGAGCACGAGCTGCTCGCCGAGCACATCGTCGCCTACCGGCTGGACGGGCCGCTGTTCTTCGCCGCCGCCCACCGCTTCCTGCTGGAGCTGTCGGAGGTCGCCCACGTCGCCGTGGTCATCCTGCGCATGTCGCGCGTGACGACCATCGACGCCAGCGGCGCCCTGGTGCTCGGCGACGCCATCGACCGGCTGCAACGCCGCGGCATCACCGTGTACGTCTCCGGCATCCGCGACGGCCACCACCAGCCGCTGCGGGCACTCGGCGTGATCGCCCGCCTGGACGCGGCCGGCCAGGTGTTCGCCACCACCCCGGAGGCCATCGCCGCCGCCCGCGAGCGGCTGAACCACACCGGCCTGCTGCCGGCCGGGGAGCCGTGAGCGGCCTCACACGTCGCCGAGAAACCCCGGCCCCGGCAGCCCGGACCGGTCGCGGAAGCTCGCGTTGAGCCCGAGCAGCTCCCGCATCGGGACAGGGCTGCGGGTGGCGCCCGCCAGGTCGGCCATGGCCTCCTCCGACCACAGGAAGGGGTAGAAGGCGAAGCCCTGGTCGTGGGCCAGGGCGGAGACCTCGTCGCGCCAGCCCGGCCAGCGCAGCCCGTCGTAGAAGAGGTCGAGCCGGCCTGACAGCAGCCAGGTCAGCCACGTGCCGTAGCCCATCTCCAGAGCCTCCCACTCCAGGGAGTCGGGGGCGAAGTAGAGCATCTGCCCGGGCACGCCCGGGCGTCCCGCCGCCGCCGGGTCGGGCCCGTTCAGCACGAAAACCCCGCCGAGCACGTCGTGGGCCACGACCAGCCCGTCCGGCGGACGCCACGCCGGGTCGAACGCCTCGGGGAAGCCGTTCACCCGCGCCAGCCCCGGCAGCGCGCCGGCCGTCGTGCCGCCGAAGACCCGCAGCCACCCGCCGTCGAGCACGAGCCCGCCGCAGTGCAGGGCCATCGCGCCGAGCGCCGATCCGGCGCCCACCTGCAGCTGCAGCAGGCAGGCGCGGCCCTGGCCGGGATCGCCGGGAAGGACCTCCAGCGGTACGGAGGTCCTGGCGAACTCCTCCTGTAACACCGGCCAGGCCGGCTCTGCCACGTCGATCAGTTCACCGAGCTCTCGCATCCGGACATCCTCCCAGCCGATCAGGCCGGCCACGACGGGCACCGCCACGTCGTGCCGTCCCATTGGACGGGGAACGGCACCGCGTTGGGCAGCGGCGTCCCACATCCGCCGGCCCGGTCCGCACAACGTGTCAGGCCGGTGGTGAGGCCGGCCGCGAGCCAGGCGCACAGGACGGCGAGCACGCGCGCCCGGGTCGCCGCGTCGCCGGACCGGCGTGGATGGTGTCCTCACGACGTGCTCATCACCCTGAGCGGGATCGCGCTCGTGGCGGGCGCGCCGGAGCAGCGGGAGCAGGCGCGGCGACTCGCCGGCCTGCTGATCGACAGTCTCCGCTACCGGCCCGGTGAAGGATGACCTGGCGGCGGAAGGGCCGGTGGGGACGGCGGCGCGTACCGTGATCGCAGCTCGGTCAGGTGCCTGGTGCTCACTCCGGAGAACGGCTCGCGATGGCGTGCCACCGTTCTCGGGCCCGGCTGGGCGTCGGTGACGTGCTCCAGGCCGGCGCTCGGTGACCGGCAGGAGCGGGTTGACGGCCATCTCGGGAGCTTGCGTGTCGCTCCCGCTCGGGCCCGGGTGGCGCCGGTCGGGCGCCGTTCCGGCCCAGGCC
The DNA here is from genome assembly GCF_004348995.1 of Nonomuraea terrae. Classification (GTDB taxonomy): domain Bacteria; phylum Actinomycetota; class Actinomycetes; order Streptosporangiales; family Streptosporangiaceae; genus Nonomuraea; species Nonomuraea terrae. The sequence goes on along the minus strand of NZ_SMKQ01000071.1, from coordinate 28,646 downwards.
GGTCAGGCCGCCGGGATGGCGGCCTCCGCATGACAAAAGGGTCAGGTCTGTCCCGGCCGGTCACCGGCTCTTCGGCGTCGCCCGCCCTGGCCTGGGCACGCTCGGCCCTGGGCTGCGACACATCCGCCGCCGAGCGGGCCGGGGCAGGACCGGCCCCCGCGGCGACGCGTTCCCCCGCCCGATGAAGGACGGCGGGAGGCGACGGGACGGTGACGCAGGCGTCCCGTCGCCGGGCGTGAAGGCGGCGGGACTGCCCTTACGGGCGGTCCGTCGCCGGCGTGGTGTCAGTCGAAGGTGATGACGCGGCGGCCGCCGCCGGCGCCGCTCGCCATGGCGTCGAGCGCAGCGGGGGCCTCCTCCAGGGTGATCGGCGTGACCGGCGGGAGGATGCCGTGCTGCGCGGAGAAGGCCAGCGTGTCGCGGGTGTCGTGCGGCGAGCCCGACGGCGAGGCCATCACGTGCAGCCGGTTGAGCACCATCGGCTGGGCCTGCAGGGTCAGCGGCGTGTTGTCGTAGCCGCAGAGCACGAGCGTCCCGTCGGGCGCGAGCCCGCCGAGCACGGCCGCGGCAGCCGCGTTGGACGGGGCGGCGTTCAGGATGACGTCCGCGCCGCCGTCCCACGCCTTGAGCGCCGCGGCGGCGTCGGTCTCGCCGCCGGCGATGTACAGCTCGGCGCCGAGCTCCTTGGCGCTCGCCTCGCCGCGCGCCGACCGGCCTACCACCGCCACGCGCGCGCCCATGGCGACCGCGTACCGGATGGCGAGCGCGCCGACGCCGCCGGCCCCGACGACCGCCACCCGCGAGCTCGGCGTGGCCCCCGCCCTGCGCAGGCCGTTGAACGCGGTCAGCCCCGCGCACATCAGCGGCGCCGCGGCCACCGGGTCGAGCCCGGCCGGCAGCGGCGTCACGAAGCCGGCCTTGAGCAGCGCGTACTCGGCGTAGCCGCCGTCCTTGACGATGCCGGTGATGCGCTTGGACGGGCAGAGGATCTGGTCGCCGGAGACGCAGTAGTCACAGTGCCCGCACGAGTCGTACAAGAACTGGCCCCCCACCGCGTCGCCCACGGACAGGCCCGACACGCCGCTGCCCACTGCGGCCACCGTGCCGGTGATCTCATGGCCGGGGACCACCGGGAATCGCGCGAACGGGAAATGCCCACGGATCAGGTTGAGGTCCGTGAAACAGACGCCGCAGGCCGTCACCTTCACCACGACCTCGTCGGGACCCGGCTCAGGGACGTCCCGTTCGGTCAGAGTCAGCGGGGCGCCCACGGCGGTGGCGAGTGCTGCACGCATATCGATTCCTCCTCGGCCAAAGCTGATCGGAGAGACTCCGGTCACCGTTCTTCTGGGATGTCAGGGGTCATGCCCCGCGGATCCGCCTCATCCAGCGTGCCGCACCCGTACCGCGCCGAAGACGATCAGCCATGGGTGGTCAACCCCAGCTTGGGACCCTGCCGAACGCGGGCCCACGGGTGTGCCGCCACACCTGCGCCGGATCGAGCTCCCGCAACCGCGGGACGATCGCGGGGTCGTCCGGGACGAACCAGAGCAGCCGCTGGGCGGCGTCGACCGTGATGATGTTGTTGCAGATGACATGGAGGACACCGAGGACCGGATTGACGATCCGCTTGTCCTCCTCGTGGCGGACCCTCACCTCCCGCGCCTGCCACAACCCCGAGAACTCGGGACTGGCGCGCAGCAGGTGACGGACCAGGTCGCCGCTGACCCGGTCGGAGGGCCCGCGCCGGGCCACCGCGGCCCGCAGGTCGGAGACCAGCAGCCGGGAGTGGTAGTCGTGCTCGTCCGCGGGATAGAGCACGCGGGTGTCAGGGTCGGTGAACCAGTGGTAGATGAAGCTGGACTCGATCCCGCTCAGCCCCGACTGCGGCCCGACCAGCACCTGCGCGGCGTGGTTCTGCACCACGACCTGGTGCATATCGGTGATCACCATGGCGGGGGTGTCGTCGAGCCGCTCCATGAGCTGGCGCAGCGCCGCCTGCATCTGCAGCGGCTCCGAGCCGAACGGCGGCGTCCGCCCCGCCAGGTAGAACAGGTGGTCGGTCTCGTCGCCGTCGAGCCGCAGCGTGCGGGCCAGCGCGTGCAGGACCGGATCGGACGGGTTCTGCCCGCGGCCCTGCTCCAGCTCGGAGTAGTAGTCGACGGAGATGCTGGCCAGCCGCGCCACCTCGTCGCGGCGCAGGCCGGGGACCCGCCGCCTTGAGCCTGGCGGCAGGCCGACGTCGTCGGGGCGAAGCCGGCCTCGGCGCGACTTCAGGAACGCCCCCAGTTCAGCGAGATCCACCGTCTCTCCCGTCGTCCCCCGTCGTTCTGCTTTCCTCGGGGCTCCACTGTAGTCATGCCCGCGAAGGCGACGAGATCGTTCCGCGCGCGATGTCCTCCGGCCGCCCACGGATGTAGCGTACGGCTTGATGATCAGCTTCGAGCTCAGCGTGGAGGACCTCGCGGACACCCGCTTCGCGATCTCGCCGCTCCACGAGACGATCTCCAGCCTGCGGGTCCTGCGCGACCCCGGCCTCCACGCACTGCACCTGCCGTGGCGCAGGTCGGCGCTCGCCCGGCTCGACCCGGCCGACGCCGCCCTGCTGGTGTCCGTGGTGGGGGAGAAGCTCGCGCTGCCCGACTTCCTCACGCCCCGGCCCGCCGTCTTCGCGCCGTCCTTCGACGAGGAGCTCGCGATCGTACGGCGCACGGCCCCGCACGTCGTTCGCCACGACCTGGAGGCCGCGCTCGTGGCCGGGCCGCTCCCCGAGGACGACGCCGCGGCCGCCCGGCTCCGCGACGCCGTCTGCGACGCGCTGGCGCGTTTCTGGGAGCCGTTCGTCGCGCCGCTGTGGCAGCGGATGCGGCTGCTGCTGGAGGCCGACATGACCTACCGCGCCCGGCAGCTCGCGGTGGGCGGCGCGCGGCTGCTGTTCGCCGACATGCATCCCAACCTGCGCTGGCACGAGGGGGTGCTGCACATCGACAAGATGATCGGCAGGCATCACGTCGTCGTCTCCGGCCGCGGGCTGCTGCTGATCCCTTCGGTGTTCGCCCACAAGCCGGCCCCGCCGGTCAGCCCGGGGGAGCCGCCGTCGCTCGTCTACCCCAGCCGCGGGGTGGCCACACTGTGGGAGGCGGCGCCGTCCGCCGGCCCGTCCGCGCTGACCGCGCTGCTCGGCGCGCCCAGGGCGCGGCTGCTGCGACTGCTCGAGGAGCCGCTGCCCACGGTGGAGCTGGCCCGCCGCGTGCGGGTCACCCCGAGCGCCGTCTCCCAGCACCTGCGCGTCCTGTACGCCGCCGGCCTGGTCGCCCGCGCCCGCGACGGCCGCCAGGTCCTCTACCGCCGCAGCGCTCTCGGCGACGAGCTGGCGGCTCCCCGCCGATGAGTCACTCGGTCTCCGACAGGCGCGCGGTCTGGGCCTTCAGCACGGCGATCGTGTTGACGACGTAGTCGGCGATCGCGGTGAGCTCGCGCTCGTCGTACTTCGTCATGAGGGCGCTCATCTCGCGGCCGAGATCGGCGAAGATGGCGCCGAGGTCGGGGGTTCCGCTGGTCTCGGCGCAGATGAGCACGCGACGGCGGTCGCCGGGGTCGGGCACCCGCCGTACGTAACCCGCCCGCTCCAGCCGGTCGACCAGCGCGGTGATCGCGCTCGCGCCCAGCCGCAGCTCCGCCGCGAGGGCCCCGGCGGGCAGCGGGCCGTTCCTGGTGATGATGCTCAGAGCCTTGTGGTCGGCGGCGTTGAGGCCGAGCCGCCGCGCGACCGCCTCGTGGAAGAGCACCACCGCCGTGCTCAGCTCCCGGCCCAGCTCCGCACCGTCCATCAGCCCTCCGATATTTCGATGAAGTGAATATTTCACTGTATTGAAGTAGTCTCCGTCACATGAGTCTACGTACCGGCTTACTCCTCAGCCGCGAGGCGGCGCGCTGGGGACTGCGTTTCCACGGATGGCACGCCGGCATGATCGTCGGGCTGTCCATGATCCCCACGGTGCAGCGGTTCGTCGCGGTGGCCTGGGGAGACGAGCTGCCCGCCGCCGCCGGCGTCGCGGGCGAGGTGCTCACCGGCGCGGTCCGCGCGCTGCTGCTCTTCCTGATCTGCCGCCTGGCGCTCGTCCGCGACCCCGAGGTCGCCGGGCTCGGCGAACGCCGGCAGCGGGTCGCGTGGTTCGTCGATCACCGGCGGGCCGACTTCCTGATCCAGTTCGCCGTCCTCGGCGCCGCCTTCGCGCTCTTCGACCTCGTGCCCGGCCTGGCCATCCACGCGCTGGCCCCGGAAGACGCGCGCGAGTGGGTGACGGCCGTCGTGGTCGCGATCAAGAACCCGACCGTGATCGCCTTCACCTTCGTCTGGATGGCCGGTGTCGCCCGCCACATGATGCTGGCCGCCCCGGAGCCCGTCCACGCCCGCTGACCGGCGCTCAGCTCGCCCTTGTGGCCGAAGCGTTGATCTCCAGAGCGCGCAGCAGGGTGAGCAGCGTCTGGTTGAGCGGCGTCGGAACGCCGTGCGCGGAGCCGAGGCGGACGACCGCACCCGTGATCACCTCGTGTTCGGTCGTCCGTCCTGCGACGCGGTCGTACAACATGGACGTCCCGGCGTCGGGGGACAGGCTGTCATAGAACGCCATCGCCCACGCCACGTCCTCGCCGGACAACGCCGCTCCGGCCGCCGCCCCCACCGCCGCGGTCTCCGTGAGCAGGCCCTCGACGAGCGCGCGGACCTCCGGCTCGCGCAGCACGCCGATCCGGCGCAGGGTCAGCGCGGTGACCGGGTTGGCGCCCACGTTGATGAGCAGCTTGCGCCAGGCGGCGGTGGTGAAGTCGGGCACCGTGCGCACCGACAGCGCCGAGCCCGCCAGCAACGCGGCGAACCGTTCGGCGTCCGGGTCCGGCGGCAGCTCCACGAGGTTCTTCTCGCGGTGCAGCACGTGACCGCGGGCGATCGACTCCGCGTTGACATAGACCAGTGCGGGCAGCACGGGGGTGTCCGGCGGCAGCAGCGGCGCCAGCCGTTCGCGCTGGTCGACGCCGTTCTGCAGGACGACCACGACGGTGTCCGGGCCGGTGAGCGCGCGCAGCCAGGCCACCGCGCCCGGGGTGTCCTGGGCCTTCGTGGCCACGAGCACCCAGTCGGCGGTCCCGGCCGTGCCCGGCTCGCCGACCACGTCGAGCGGCGGCCGGTGCAGCTCGCCGTCGCGCTCCACGACCACCTGCTCGGGCCGGGTGCGTACGCACAGCTGCACGTGGCCGCCGTTCTCGGCCGCGGCGGCCGCGACGACGACGCCGATGGCCCCCGCTCCGATGACCGCGATCTCCGGTCGTGCCATGTCACCGCCCTCCTGGGTTCGCCGGGCGTCCCGACACGTCTTGGGATGCTTGCCGCAGCAGCCTAGAGAGCGGCCCCGACACGAAGAAGGGGTTCACAACCCCAGGCTCAGACATCGGCCAGCGCCTCCAACCGGCGCATGGCCGCCCGGGAGGCGGGATCGGAGGCCGGGAAGAGCACGTGCAGGAACCGGTCCCGGTCCCCGGGGAAGGTCACCACCTCCACCTCCAGGCTGATGCGGCCGGCGACCGGGTGCACGATCGCCTTGCGCTCGCGGACCACGCTCGTGGCCACGTGGCAGTTGTCCCAGATCCGGGTGAAAACCGCGCTCTTCTCCCTCAGCTCGCGCAGGAGCTCGGCCGTGCGAGGGTCGTCCGGATACCTGCCGACGTCCATGCGCAGCATCCCCACCAGTCCCGCCACGGCGTTCTCCCAGTCCTCGTGGCTGCGGCGCGCCTCCTCCGACAGCAGCGCCCAGCGCACCGCGTTCCGCTCGCGCGCCGGCAGCGCGTAGAAGTCGGTGAGCAGCACACGCGCGGTGCGGTTGGCCGCCAGGACGTCCATCCGCCGGCCCGTGAGCACGGCGGGCACCGTCCCGAACGACTCCATGAGACGCAGCATCCCCGGGCGTACGTGCTGGACCCCCGAACCGCTCTGCCGCGCCGGACCCGCATGCCCCCACGCCAGGTCCCACATGTGCTCCCTGGCCGGGGGATCCAGCTGCAGCACGTCGGCGAGTGCGTTCAGCACGCTCTCCGACGGCGCGATCTTCCGCCCCTGTTCGAGCCGTGTGTAGTAGTCGACGCTCATCCCGACTCGCTGTGCCACCTCTTCGCGGCGGAGCCCCGGCACCCGCCGCCGGGCGGCCGGTATGACCTCCCCGTCAGGCACCACCGATGCTCGCCGCGTGCGCAGGAATTCCCCCAGCGTGACCGCTTTCACCGTATTTCACCTGCCTTGTCGTCCCCGTTCGTCCCAAAGAGTAGCTCTGCGGGTCCTATGAACGATGGGCGCATCCTCGTCCTCCGATGACGTTGATCTCTCTGTTTGGCTGGAGATCCGGGTGCACGGGGCACCCGTCGCCCGGCCGCTTCGCCGTGCCCTGCGGGGGTTCGCACGGGAGCCAGCGCCGGGGACCTGAGACTGGAGAGACATGCACTCCTTCGATTACGTGGTGGTGGGGGCGGGGAGCGCCGGTTGTGTGGTCGCCGCACGACTGTCGCAAGACCCGCAGACCAGGGTCCTCCTCGTGGAGGCCGGCACGCCGGACGGCCCCGAGTCGATGGCCGTCCCGCCCGCCTGGCCCACGCTGATCGGCAGCTCGGCCGACTGGGGATTCGTCACCGTGCCGCAGTCCGGCACGATGGACGTCGTTCACCCCTATCCCAGGGGCAAGGTGTTCGGGGGAAGCAGCAGCATCAACGCCATGGCGTTCCTGCGCGGTCACCGCAGCAGCTACGACGCCTGGGCGGCGAACGGCGCGACCGGCTGGGCGTACGACGACCTGCTGCCCTACTTCAAGCGCTCCGAGCGGGCAGCCGGGCGCGATCCGCGCCACCGCGGCGCCGACGGCCCGATGACGGTGGCGCCGCCCAGGAGCGGCCACCCTCTCGCGTACGTCTACCTCGAGGCGGCCGTCGAGGCCGGCCACGCCACCTCCCCCGACCTGAACGGCGAGCACCAGGAGGGCGTGGCCTGGCTGGAGACGAACATCGTCGACGGGCGGCGCTTCTCCGTCGCCGAGGGCTACCTGCGCCCGATCCTCACCCGGCCGAACCTCACCGTGATCTCCAGCGCGCTGGTCCACCGGGTCGTCGTGAGGGACGGCCGGTGCACCGGGATCGAGTACTCGATCAACGGCGATCTCCGCAGCGCGCGGGCCGAACACGAGGTCATCCTCAGCGCCGGCTCGATCGGGTCGGCGCAGCTGCTCATGCTCTCCGGCATCGGCCCCGCCGCGCACCTGCGCGAGCACGGCCTCGACGTCCTGGCCGACCTGCCGGGGGTCGGCGGCAATCTCCAGGACCACCCGCTGGCCGGGATCACCTACTCCGCGACCAAGCCCGTCCCGCCGACCGCCAACCAGCACAGCGACCTCATCGCCATGGTGCGCACCCGCCCGGAGCTGACGTCCCCCGACCTCCAACTGATCTTCCTGGACATCATGTACCACCCGCCGACACTGATCGACCCCGAGCACGGGTACACGATCGGGTTCAGCCTCATGCAGCCGCACAGCAGGGGCAGCGTCCGGCTCACCGGCGCCGACCCCGCCGCCGCCCCGCTGATCGACCCCAACTTCCTCGGCGACGAGCGGGACGTCGAGACGATGGTGACCGGGCTGCGGATGGCGCGGGAGGTCGGCGAGGCCGAGGCGCTGGCCGGGTGGCGGGGCAAGGAGGAGCTGCCCGGCGCCGCCGTCCAGGACGACGCCGGGCTCGCGGCCTACGTGCGCAGCGTGACGGGGCCGTACTTCCACCCGGTCGGGACGTGCCGCATCGGCGACGACCTGTTCGGCGTCGTGGACACCAGGTTGCGCGTCCACGGCATCGACGGCCTGCGGGTGGTGGACGCCTCGGTGATGCCGTCGATCGTCGCGGCGAACCCGAACGCGACCGTCATCGCGATCGCCGAACGCGCCGCCGACCTCATCATTGCCTGACGCGCCTGTCCTGGACGCGCCGCCGGGGGAAGCCCTTCACTCTCCGCCTCGGCCCCTCGGGCGTGCGCCGGGCCGCTCCGAACGGGCGGTCCGGTCCGGCGGTGGAGAAGGGGCCCCATCGGCTGCGGCCCGGGAGCCGGCACCACCGGCCGAGGCCCGGAAGCCCGCTTCGCCGGATGAGGCCCGGAAGCCCGCTTCGCCGGACGGGGCCGGAAAGTCCGCTTCGCCGGACGGGGGCCGGGGGCGAGGCGGGCGCGGGTTCCGGCTTGTGGAGGTGGCCGTGTGCCAGCGGGCCAGCCGCCCGCCCCGGCCCACCTCGCGCAGACGATCCTCCACGGCCGTGCGGGTGGCGCCGGTGGTGACGATCAGCGCCTGGTCGCCCTGGAGCAGCCGGGTGCCGCCGTCCGGCACGAACGTCCGGCCTTCCCGTACGACGAGCGTGACCACGGCGGGGCTCGGCAGGCGCAGCTCGAAGATCTCCACGCCGTGCAGCCGCGAGCCGGGCGGCACGGACACGGTGAGCAGTTCGGCGCCGACCGTGTCCAGCGGCGCCGACTCGATGTCCACCTCCTGCGGCTGGTCGGCCCGCGCCACCCCCAGCAACCGCCCGACGGCGGGCAGCGTCGGCCCTTGCACCAGCGTGAAGACGACCACCAGGACGAACACGATGTTCAGCAGCGTGCCGCTGCCCGGCACGGCGGCCACGATGGGGAACGTGGTCAGCACGATCGGCACCGCCCCGCGCAGCCCCGCCCACGAGATGAACGCCTGGTCGCGCAGCGGCACGCGGAACGGCGCCAGGCACGCCACCACCGACAGCGGCCGGGCCACCAGCAGCAGCACCAGCCCGGCCAGCAGCGCCGGCACCACGGCCGAGCCGAGCTCGCTCGGGTCGACGAGCAGCCCCAGCATGACGAACAGGCCGATCTGCGCCAGCCACGCCAGCCCCTCGGCGAACGACCGGGTGGCGGCCCGGTGCGGCAGCACCGCGTTGCCCAGCACGATCCCCGCCAGGTACGCGGCCAGGAACCCCGAGGCGTTCGCGGCACCGGCCGCGGCGAAGGCGAGGATGCCCAGCCCCAGTGTGGTCAGCGGGTACAGGCCGCTGGCCGGCAGGGCCACGTACCGCAGGGCGGCCACCCCGATCCGGCCGACGAGCAGCCCGACGACGGCTCCCACGGCCAGCTGGTAGCTCACCTGCCCGGCCACGTCCGCCGGATCGGGCAGCCCGGCCGTGGTGCTGAACACCAGCACGAGGATGACGGTGGGCGCGTCGTTGAACCCCGACTCGGCCTCCACGATGCCGGCCAGCCGCCGCGGCAGCGGCAGCGCCCGCAGCACGGCGAACACCGCGGCGGCGTCCGTGGAGGACACGATGGCGCCCAGCAGCAGCGCCAGCCGCCACTCCATGCCCAGCAGCAGGTGCGCGCCCGCCGCGGTGACCACGACGCTGACCGCCACGCCGAAGGTGGCCAGCAGCGCCGACGGGGCCAGCATCCGGCGCAGGTCGCTCCACCGGGTGCTCAGCCCGCCCTCGATCAGGATGATCGCCAGCGCGGCGGTGCCCAGCGTCTGAGCGGCCTGGGCGTTGTCGAAGTCGATGCCGAGGACGTCCTCGCCGAGCAACAGGCCGAGGGCCAGGAACAGCAGCAGGCTCGGCAGCCCGAGCCGCGCGGCGGTGCGCGCGGCGGCGATCGAGGCCAGCAGGACCACGCCCCCGGCGAGCAGGACGCCGTACAACTGCTGCAAAGTCACGCGCGTTCTCCCGGCCCCTTCTGCCTGGGCCCCTTCTGTCCGTTCTGGTGGGGATCCCCCCGCCAGTCTCAGGGACCACACCCCACCTCCGCCATCGGTGCTGCCACCCATTCAGGCCGGTGCCGGATATGTAGAGACGGCGTGCGGCATGGGGGATGACTCGGATGGACAGTACCCGCTGGTCACGGGCAGGGTGGAGGGTATGAATGCTGCAGCGACCCGGTACTCCGCACCCCGCCATGACGCGGGCGGGCGTCCGACGGCCTCGGCGCTGTTCCGGCGGATCACCCTCATCAACGGGCTGGTGTTCACCACCGGGCTGACGGTGCTGGCGCTGTCGCCGGCCACGGTGTCCTCACCGGTGCTGCTGACCGAGCTGCCGATCCTCGCCGCCGGGCTCGCCCTGATGCTGGCCGCGAACGCGTACCTGCTGCGCCGCAGCCTGGCGCCGCTGAGCGCGCTGACCACGCTGATGGAGCGGGTGGACCTGCTGCGTCCCAAGACCCGCATCGCCCAGGGCGGGACGGGCGACCTCGGAGCGGTGATCGCCACCTTCAACGCCATGCTCGACCGGCTGGAGGCCGAGCGCAGCGCCAGCGCCGCCCACGCGCTGGCCGTCCAGGAGGCCGAACGGCAGCGCATCGCGCGCGAACTGCACGACGAGATCGGCCAGAGCCTCACCGTGGTCCTGCTCGGGCTCAAGCGCACCCTCGACCGCGCCCCCGCCGAGCTGCGCGAGGAGCTGCGCACCGCTCAGGAGACCGTCCGCGCCAGCCTCGACGAGGTACGCCGCATCGCCCGGCGGCTGCGGCCCGGCGTGCTGGAGGACCTCGGCCTGATGGCCGCCATGAACCAGCTGGCCGGCGAGTTCACCGACGTCAGCGGCGTACCCGTGAGGCGCCGCTTCGACCCGGGGCTGCCCGGCCTCGGCGGCGAGGTCGAGCTGGTGATCTACCGCATCGCCCAGGAGGGACTGACCAACATCGCCCGCCACGCCCGAGCCTCCGCCGCCGAGCTGTCCCTGACGGCCGGCGACGGCACCGTGCTGCTGCGCATCGCCGACAACGGCCGCGGCGGCCCCATCGAGGAGGGCACCGGCATCCGCGGCATGCGCGAACGCACCATGCTCATCGGCGCCGACCTCACCGTCGAAGCCCGCCCAGGCGGCGGCACCGAAGTGCGGCTGACCGTTCCCCTTCCCACCGGAAAGGTGTCGTCGTGACCGCCGCGACCCGCATCCTGCTCGCCGACGACCACGCCCTGGTGCGCCACGGCCTGCGGATGATCCTCGACGCCGAGCCCGACCTGACCGTGGTCGCCGAGGCCGGCGACGGCGCCGAGGCGATCGAGCTGGCCACCCACGCCGGCGCCGACGTCGACCTGGCCATCCTCGACATCGCCATGCCACGCCTGACCGGCATCCAGGCCGCCCGCGAGATCTCCCGCCGCGCGCCCGGCATCCGGCTGCTCATGCTCTCGATGTACGACAACGAGCAGTACTTCTTCGAATCACTCAAGGCCGGCGCCTGCGGGTACGTGCTGAAGTCGGTGGCCGACCGCGACCTGCTGGAGGCGTGCCGGGCCGCCATGCGCGGCGAGCCGTTCTTCTACCCGGGGGCGATCACCGCGCTCATCCGCGACTACCTGCAGCGTCACCGGCAGGGCGAGACGATCCCCGACTCCGTGCTGACGCCGCGCGAGGAGGAGATCGTCAAGCTCATCGCCGAGGGCCACTCCAGCAAGGAGATCGCCGACATGCTGGTGATCAGCGTCAAGACCGTCGACCGGCACCGCGCCAACATCCTGGCCAAGCTCGGCCTGCGCGACCGGCTGGAGCTGACCCGCCACGCCATCCGGGCCGGACTGATCGAGCCCTGACTATCCGGCCGCGGTGCGCAGCGCGCGATAGAGCAGCCGGCCGTCGCCCAGGTGGTGGCGCAGCAGCTTCTCCAGGCCGCCGATCGGGATCAGGTTCTGCGGCGCACGGGGGTCCTTGTAGTCGACGCCGGCCAGCGGCGGCAGGGCGAGGGTGACCGCATCGGCCAGCCGCACCGCCTCGGCCGGGTCGAGGTCGGCGCCGGCCTCGCAGCGCGCCACGCCCGCCCACGGCGCGGACGACTGGACGGGCAGGCGTACGTACCAGGCGTGCCGCCGCCAGCTCGTGCCCATGAGGAACACGGGTGTGCGCTGCCCGGCGGCGAGCGCGCCGACCACCGCGGACTGCGCCGGCGGCAGGTACGCCGTGTGGTGCGTCTTGATGTAGCCCACCGTGCGCGGCAGGTGCGTACGCCCCCGCAGCGGCCCGTCCACCAGCAGCAGGTCGTCGCCGTGCGAGCGGTGCCGCACCGCCAGGTCCACCTCCAGCTGGGTGACCTGCCGCTGCAGCGCCAGCGACAGCTCCTCGAAGCTCGCGTCGGCGGCCCGGCCGGGCTGGTAGGTGGCGTGCGTGGTCTTGACCTCGGGCGCGTGCGGCGAGGCCGAGATCAGCGTCCGGTTGACCTGGACGTCCACCAGATCGGCGCCGCCGGGCCCGCACCGGACGATCCCGGCCGCGTACGAGGCGGCGATGCCGGGCACGGGCATCGGCGCGTCCGGGTCGTGCACCCACACCCGCGCGTCGATCCTGCGCACGCCGTCGGCCACCAGCAGCGTGCCGGGGGCCGAGGCGCCGGGGCCGGGTGTGACGGGCTTCCAGTCGCCGGCCGGCCGCTCGATGTCGAGGACCAGCTCGGCGCTGGTGGAGCCCATCTCGGAGAGGTTCTCGACGGCGAGGGCGGCCGCGTAGCCGGGATCCCACGGGTCGACGGTGAAGCCCGTCATGGAGCGATGGCCGCCTTCCGCACGTGGGAGCCGTTGCCGTCGCGCCTGACCTCGAAGCGCACCGGCACGCGGTCGGCCAGGGCGGGCACGTGCGTGACGACGCCGATCATGCGTTCCTGGCCGGCGGCGAGACGTTCGAGGGTGGTGGCCACGGTGTCGAGGGTCGCCGGGTCGAGCGTGCCGAAGCCCTCGTCCAGGAAGATCGAGTCGAGACCGCGGGCGACGGCGCCGGACAGCGCCAGCGCCAGCGCCAGGGCGGCCTGGAACGTCTCGCCGCCGGACAGCGTGCGGGCGCTGCGCCGCATGCCGGCCTCGCCGTAGTCGATGACCTCGATGTCGCCGGTCTTGTCGGCCAGGGCCAGCTCGTACTGGCCGTCGGACAGCTCGCGCAGCGTGTCGGAGGCCGAGGCGACCAGCACGGCGAGGGCCTCGGCGCACAGCCAGCGCTCGAAGGCGTTGGCCCGCAGCCGCAGGGCCAGCTCGTGGGCGACCTTGGCCTCGTGCTCCTTGGCGGCGACCTGGCGTTCGAGGTCGGCGGCACGCCTGCGCTCCTCGCGCAGGCGTTCGAGGGCGGCGTCGGCGCGGGCGACGGCGGTGGCGACGGCGGCGCCGAGCTGGTCGGGCGAGGCGTCGGGAGGTGCGACCACGCCGTGCTCGGCCAGCCGCTCGGTCAGCCGGCGGCGATCGGCGGCGAGCAGGTCGCGCGCCCGGGTGAGCCGCTCCTCGCGCTCGGTGAGCGCGGCCAGGGCGGCCTGCGCGGCGCGGTCGCGCCAGCCCAGCAGGTCGGTCCAGGCGTGGTGCAGGTCGTCGCGGTCGAGGGGTGGCGGCGGGTCGTCCTGGTGGCCGGAGACGAGCAGCCGGTCGCGGGCGGCCTCCAGGTCGCGCCAGGCGGTCTCGGCCTGGCGTTCGGCCTGCGCGGCGGCGGCCCGCGCCTTGTCGAGGCGGGCGCGGCCGGCCCGCAGCGCCTGGCGGGCCTCGCCGGCGACCTCCTCGGCCTTGGCGATGGCGGCCAGCGTGCCTTCGAGCGCGGCCCGGTCGACGGGGGCGGGCAGCGCGGCCAGCTCCGACTCCAGCCGGTCGGCCTGCGCCGCCAGCATGGACGCCGACGTCTCGGCGCGGGCGTGCGCGGACCTGGCGCGCTCGGCCCGCTCGCGGGCGCCGGCCAGGGCCCGGTCGGCGGTGCGCATGTCGGCGGGCGCGTCGTGACGGGGCAGCTCGGTGACCGGGTGCCGGCAGACCGGGCACGGCTCGCCGACGGCCAGCCGGGCGACCAGGTGGGCGGCGGCGTGGGCGTCGCGCAGGCGTTCGCGCTGGGCCTCGGCGGCGGCCAGCGCCTGCTCGGCCGTCTCCCGCGCGGTGGCCAGCTCGCCGAGCGACGCCGCCGCGCCGCCTGCCTCGGCGCGGGTGCGGGCGGCCTCGGCGGCCAGGCGTTCGCGGGCGTCCAGTGCGGCCAGCGCCGCCCGCGGCGCGCCCCGGTCGCCCAGCGCGGTCAGCGCCTCGTACGCCTCGTGGTCGTCGGCCTCCAGGGTCTCGACCTCGGCGGCCAGCCGTTCGGCCGCCTCGGTGGCGGCGCGGCCGGCCGAGGCCAGCGTGGGCACCGCGGCGGGCATGCGCAGCGACGCCAGCACCGACCGGCGTTCGGCGACGGCGGCCCGCTCCTGCTCGGCGCGGCGGATGTCGTCCTCGCGGGAGCGCAGCAGGTCGAGGTCGGAGCCGATGGTGTCGGACAGCCGGCGCAGGGCCGCGAGCCGGTCGGCCAGCTCCCGCTCGGCCTCGTCGGTGGCGCCGGACAGCTTGGCGAGCTGGTCGCGGGCGAACGAGGCGGCCTGCTTGGCGGCCTCCTCCTCGCGGGCCGCGCTCTGCCGGATGCGCTCGTAGACGTCGGCGTCGAGCAGCTGCACCAGCAGGTCCTGCCGCTCGCGCGGCGCGGCGTGCAGGAACTCGGCGAAGCGGCCCTGCGGCAGCACCACGCACTGGGTGAAGAACCGGTACTCAAGGCCCGTCACCCGCTGCGCCTCCGGGGTGACGTTCTCGCCCTCGGCGATCGGCCGCACCACCGCGTCGAAGACCTGGTCGAGCGGCGCGGCCGGGTCCAGCTCGTCGAGCCTGGCCTCCTTGGTGCGCACCGCGCCCTTGGCGTCGCGCACCATCGAGCGGGCCACGCCGTAGCGGCGGCCGTCGCTGTCGAACACCATCGCCACCTTTCCGGCCGCGACCGAGGGGGCCAGGGCGTGGGCGACGGCGTTCTCCCGGCCCCAGCGCGGCACGGTGCCGTACAGCGCGAAGCAGATCGCGTCGATGATGGTGCTCTTGCCGGCGCCGGTGGGGCCGACGAGGGCGAAATACTCCGTGTCGGAGAAGTCGACGGTCACCGGCTCGCGGAAGCTGCCGAAGTGGTCCAGGTGCAGCAGGAGGGGGCGCATCAGCCGGTCACCTCGTCGTAGAGCCGGTCGAACAGGGTGGCCACCTGCTCGTCGTGGCGGCCGGTGGCGTTCAGGTACTCGCGGAACAGCTCGCGCGGGCTGCGGTCGGGGGAGCCGGCCTTGCGGGTGGCGGGCACGGGCCTGAACCGCTCGTCCAGGACGACGTCCACGGCGCCCGACAGCACGCCGCGCACGTCGTCGGCCAGGCCGACGCGGGGTTTCTCCTCCACGATCACCTTGAGCCAGTCGTCGCCCGGCTCGATGGCCTCCAGCTCCTCCAGCGTGCCGCGTACGGTGCGCAGCCGGCGGGCCGAGGCGAACGCCAGCTCCTCCACCACGGCCGGCCGGCCCGGCGTGACCTCGACCAGCAGCGCACCCGGCGTGTTGCCCTCCTCGCCGAAGTCGACGGCCAGCGGCGAGCCGCTGTACCAGATCGGGCAAGGGCCGGGAATCTGCTGGCGGCGGTGCAGGTGGCCGAGGGCGGCGTACTGGGTGACGGGCGGGAACGCGGTCGGCTCGAAGTAGTAGGAGAAGATCGACTGCGCCTCGCGCTCGCCCCCGCCGAACGCGCCGCCCGGCAGCGTGCCGTGGGTGGTGACCAGGTTGACGGTGTCGGCGTGGAAGCCCGCGGTGAGCGCGCCGATCAGCTCGCCGACGCGGGAGGCGTAGTCGCGGTTGTGATCGGCGGCGGTGCCGGTGAGCACCTCGGCGGCGCGTACGACGTACCGGTGCGACAGGAACGGCAGCACCGCGAGGCGCACCGGCTCACCCGAGCGCGCGGTGAAGGCGAGAGTGCCGCCCGCGTCGGGGCGCCGGAACGTGCCGAGCACGTGCAGTCCCAGCTTGCCCAGCACGGGCCGGTAGACCTCAAGCAGCTGCGGGTTGTCGTGGTTGCCGGCCAGCACCACGACGTCGCGGCCGTCGCCGCGCAGCGCCATGAGCGCGTTGAGCACCAGCGACTGCGCCTCCGGCGTCGGCGCCGAGGTGTCGAACAGGTCGCCGGCCACGATGACGGCGTCGACGTCGTGCGTGCGCGCCGCGCCGACGAGCTCGCGCAGCACCTCGCGGTGCTCGTCGAGGCGGGGACGGCCCTTGAGCACCTTGCCCACGTGCCAGTCCGCGGTGTGCAGGATCTTCACGAGACCACCTGGGGGTTAGAAGGGCGGGATGTCGTCTTCGACGCCGGGCAGGCCCTGGAACGGGTCGCCGCCCGTGGCCGTCGTGCGGGCGGACGGTCGCGCCGCGGCCTCGGAGGGCCGGGTCGCCCAGGCGGGGAACGGGAAGACCACCGCCAGCGGCACCGGGATCTCCGGCTGGGCGACGAACATGGTGCCCGGTTTGGCGATCGTGGCGCGTTCGCGGACGGCCGTAGGCAGCCAGCCGTACTCCGAGCGGGCGGCCTCGGCCGGGTCGAGGCGGCCGGCGACGCGGACGGCGCTGTTGGAGACGATGCGCCGCTCCACCTCCGAGGCGGTCTGCTGGGCGCCGATGAGGATGACGCCGAGCGAGCGGCCCCGCTCGGCGACGTCGAGCAGGATCTCCTTGATGGGGGAGTCGCCCTCGCGCGGGGCGTACTTGTTGAGCTCGTCCAGCACCACGAACAGCAGCGGCCGGGCGGTGCCGGAGGACTCCTTGCGGTGGAACTCGCCGCGCAGCACCACGCCGACCACGAACCGCTGCGCCCGCTCGGGCAGGTTGTGCAGGTCGACGATCGACACCTGCGCGTCGGACGTGCGCACCTGGTGGTTGCGGAAGAACGGCAGGTCGCCGCGGACGATCGGGGACAGCGGGCGCACGGCGCTGCGCAGCCGGCGCAGGAAGGCGTTGACCGTGCCGAGGGGCGTCTGCGCGCCCGTCCACTCGCGCCGGGCCTCCTCCTCCTGCAGCTCGTCGGACAGCAGCTCCACCAGGTCGCCGAACGTCCGGCAGGACGTGCCGCGCACCCTGACCGCGCCGCCGTCGCCCACCGGCTCGGCCCACGCCTTCAGCCGCGCGGCGACCTGGCCGACCAGCAGTGAGTAGCCGGCCCGCTCGTCGTCGGCGTCGGCGAAGACGAACCGCAGCAGCTCCTCCTCGCAGAACTCCACCAGCGTCCAGTAGAAGGCGCTGACCCCCTGCGTGCGGGAGGCGACGTGTGGCACGCCGTTGGGGTCGCCGGGGCGCGGTGGCGCGAACACGTGGACGCTGCCGAACGCCTTGGCGGGCAGCCCCAGCCGGCCGTAGACGTCTCTGGCCCGCTCGTCCAGCCGGAGGTTGTCGTGGTCGAGGAAGAGCAGGTCCTCGCCCTTGACGGAGAAGATCAGCGCCTTGGTGTTGGCCGCCTCGCCCGCCAGCACCCCCGAGTGGAAGATCGAGAACAGCAGGAACGTGGCGAAGGAGGTCTTCGTGGCCACGCCGGAGACGCCGGAGATCGACACGTGGGCGCCGCGGGTGCCGTCGAGGAAGTCGAAGTTCACGTAGAGCGGCTGTCCGTCGCGGCCCATCCCGAGGGGGATGCGGCGGTCCATCACGTCGAAGTAGAGCGCCTGGTCGCGGTCGTCCGAGCCGGCGAGGTAGACCTTGGCGCCGGGCAGCGGCGGCACGAACACCTCCGGCTCGACCCGCGTCACCCGCACCTCGGCGACCTCGACCACGGCCGCCGGCAGCGCGCCGTCGGCGATCAGGAAGACGTCGGAGTCGTACGCGGCGCCCTCGTGGCGTGCCTCCACGGTCGTCACCACCCCCGCCACCAGCACGGGGCCGTAGCCGGGCACGTCGCGTCTGGTCACCACCACGTCGTCGAGCTGGACGACCTTGCCCGGCTCCAGACCGACCCAGAACGACAGCGGCGAGGCCGCCTGGGTGCCGAGCACCCGCCCGACCGCCTCACCGGCCCGCCTGCCCGTCGGAGGGCCCGCCGCCTGATGATCCGCCGCCTGATGATCTGCCGCCCCGTTGACCGTCACTCATCCCTCCGCCCTCACAAAACCCGTCCTAAGGGAGAGTAGTGGGACCTGGGGGTGCGCCTGCGGCTCATCCGGTCACGCGTCCCGAGCGGGGCCGGTGGCGGACTTTGTCCTTTGCTCATCTCGACCCTTCCTTGGCCAAGGAATGGTCATGCGTCTCTAGTGGTTCGGGGATATAAGTCCTTATTGCACCTTTATGGGGCCCATGTCCCTTATACGCACCTTATGGTGTGTTACCTCCGAGGGGTGCCGAGGACGCCGAACGGGGAAGACGGGGAGGAACCCGGATTGTCACCACTGCCACGGCCACGCTCCATCCGGGCGCGGTACACGGTAGTAGCGGCCGTGTTCTCAATGGTCATTCTGACGCTGCTCGGCGTGACACTCGATCTCACGATCCGCTACAAGGTCCAGGCCGACTCCTTCGACCAGGCCGAACGGGTGGCCAGCCAGTGGAGCGCGGCGGCACGCAACGGCATCGTCCCGCACCGCATGCCCGCCTACCCTCCGGTCGATCTCGTCCAGATCGTCGACTCTCACATGCGGGTCGTCGACTCCAGCAAGGCCGCGTCCGACACCGTGCCGCTCAGCACGCTGCGCCCCCCGCCCGACGACCGGTTCCAGCGGCGCATCGAGTGCGGCGAGGATCACCACTGCGTGATGCTGATGGCCATCCGGCTGACCCCCGAGGCGGACGCGGGTGTGGTGCTCGCCGGGCTGCCGGAGCCGTCCGTCCTGTCCACGCACCGCCTGGAGCACATCATCGCCGGCGGGATCCTGCTGCTGGTGTCCGTGGCGGCGTGGACCACGTGGGCGCTGGTCGGGCGTACGCTGCGGCCCGTCGAGGCCATCCGGGCGCGGATCTCCGAGATCACCGTGAGCGACCTGAGCCTGCGGGTGCCCGTCCCTCCCGGCAGGGACGAGCTCGCGCAGCTCAGCATCACCGCCAACCAGACCCTCGCCCGCCTGGAGAGCGCCGTACGGCAGCAGCGCGAGTTCGCCTCCACGACCTCCCACGAGCTGCGCTCGCCGCTCGCCGGGCTGCGCACGCAGCTGGAGGAGGCGCTGACGTACCCCGACGAGGTCGATCCCCGCGAGACGATCCGCACCGCGCTGACGGCCGCCGACCGGCTGGAGGCGATCGTCAACGACCTGCTGGTCCTCGCCCGGCTGCGGGTCACCGACGCGCCGCCCGAGCCGATAGACCTCGGTGATCTCGTCTCCGCCGAGGTCAAGCTCCAGCCGCACCGCCTGCCGATGAACGTCCGCGCCACCACCGGCCTGATGATCCGCGGCTCGCGGATGCAGCTCATCCGTGTCCTGGACAACCTGATGGTCAACGCGCAGCGGCACGCGGAGTCGTCCGTCGAGATCACCGTCGAGCAGGACGGGGACCAGGCCGTCGTCGCGGTCGCCGACGACGGCCCCGGGGTCGCCCCGGCCAACCGTGAGCGCATCTTCGAGCGGTTCGTCCGGCTCGACGACTCCCGCCGCCGTGATCCCGGCGGCAGCGGGCTGGGCCTGGCCATCTCCCGCGACATCGCCCGCGCCCACCACGGCACCCTGCGCGTGGAGGACTCCCCGAAGGGCGCCCGGTTCGTCTTGCGCCTGCCGCTCGGGGACCGGCCGGACGGATCCGTGCACCTCCACCCCGCGCGGGGCGCGCTCGCCCCCGCCCGCAAGGCGGACGGAGGCACGATCGGGGACTGACCCGTCAGCCCTTGCCGTGCGGCCGGTACGCCTTCGGCAGCGTGAAACCGCGCTCGGCCATGACCTTCCGCAGCAGGTCAGGGTAGTTCGTGATGACGCCGTCCACGCCGGCGTCGATCATCGCGTTCATCGTGGCCTCGTCGTCGGCGGTCCACGGGATGACCTTGAGGCCCAGGCGGTGCGCCTCGTCCACGAGTTCCTTGGTCACGTACGGCCGGTACTCCGGGTCGCCGGGACCGCTGCCCTCGGGGGAGCCGGGCAGCGGGGAGAAGGCGCCGGCGCCGAACGACTTGACGGCCTTCAGCGGGTCGCCGCCGAAGTCGTCCAGGTCGATCCCGCCGAGCCACACCTCCATGCCGGGCGCCCCCTGGTAGTCGGGGTTGGTCAGCGCCACCAGCGGCAGCCGCGGCTCGACCTCGCGCATCCGCATCAGGGCGCCCCAGTCGAAGCTCTGGATGGTGACCTGCCGCAGCATCCCCGCCGCGCGGATCTCCTTCGCCGTCACCTGGACGAACTGCTCACGCGGCGCGGTCTCCTGCGGCGCGCCCGCCTCGACCTTGGTCTCGACGTTCAGCTTCACCTGGTGGGCGCGATAGCGCTTGACCAGGTCGAAGACCTCGCGCAGCAGCGGCATCCGCGCGCCGGGCGCGGCCTGCTGACCGGGGAACTCCGGCAGCGGCCGCGAGCCGCAGTCGAGGGTCCTGATCTGCCGGAGGTTCAGCGTTTTGACGAGCTTGCCCGCGTACGGGTACTCCGGGTCGCCGGCGAAGGCCGGGCCGGTGTCCTGGCACTTGCGGCCGTCGATCCGCCGGTCGTGGGTGACGACCGCCTGGCCGTCCTCGGTGATCTGGATGTCCAGCTCGAGGGTGTTCACGCCGAGTTCGAGTGCCTTGGCGAACGCCGGCAGCGTCGACTCCACCGTCAACCCGATCCCGCCGCGGTGGGCCTGGAGGTCGAGCGTGCGCTTCGGAGCGCCGCCGGCCCAGGCCATCCCCGGGGCCGCCGCCACCACGCCGCCCAGCGCCGCGACCACCGCGACCTTCCACCATGTACGCATATGTCCACCCTTGTCGGCACCCTTGTCGGCACCCTTGTTGGCACCCTCTGTCGGTTCCTGGTCAATCCAGCAGAGTGAACTAGTGGGACGAACGGTACATATCAGGCAGTTGATCGCTGGGGGAAGCATGCGTGAGTTTCAGGGCGCGGGCAGCCGTACGGCGATCATGGCGATGTCGTCCTTCCTGGACAGCGGCATCCGGACGAGCAGCTCGTCGCAGAAGTCGCCGACGGGCGCGCGGGCCAGGGCGGCGGCGTGGCGGCGCAGCCGGTCGAGACCCCTGGCGAGGTTCTCGCCGGGCACCTCCACCAGGCCGTCGGTGTAGAGCAGCAGGGTGCCGCCCGGCGGCAGCTCCGCGACCGCGCTGGTACGGGGCTGGTCGTAGCCGATGCCGAGCAGCGGATTGAGCGCGCCCCTCAGGAAACGCGCCGTGCCGTCGCCGGTGACCAGCAGCGGCGGCGGATGCCCGGCCACCGAGTACTCCAGCTGCCACGCGCCGTCGTCGGTCTCCAGCCTGGCCAGGATGCACGTCGCGGTGCCGTCGGAGTACAGGGACTCGGTGGCGATGTTGAGGCGGCGCAGGATGTCGCCGGGCGGCTCGCGGCGGTCCATGGCGAGCCCTCTGAGCATGTTGCGCAGCTGGCTCATGGTCACCGCCGCCGCCAGGTCGTGCCCGACGACGTCGCCGATGGTGAGGATGGCCGCGCCGTCGGGCAGCACGAAGGAGTCGTACCAGTCGCCGCCGATCTCCACCGCCGTGGCGCTCGCCCGGTAACGGGCGGTGATCTCCAGCCCCGGCACGTCGGGGGGATCGGGCAGCAGGCAGTCCTGCAGGGCGAGCGCCACCCGCTGCGTCCGCTGGAAGCGCATGGCGTTGCTCAGGTGGGCGTGCGCGTGGTCGAGCATCCGCCGCAGCAGCTCGACGTCCGCCTCGCTGATCGGCTCCTTGTCGCCGCAGATCACCGCGTCCAGCACGGCCGCCACGGCGCCGTCCACGATCACCGGGACCAGCGCGACGCTGTTGGCCCCGACCCGCTTGAACCACTCCTCCGCGCCGGGCGGCGCCAGATCGGGCGGCGGCTCGCCCTGGGGGAAGACCCGGTGCACCGGACGGCGGGTCATGACCGCCTCCACGAACCCGCAGTGCGGCGGGAAGAACACCGTCCCCGGCTGCGGCTCCGGCCGGAGGTCCTTGCGCACGATGCTCACGAACCTCTCGGCGACCAGCGGCTCCTGCCGGGTTTCGAGGTCGGGCACCAGGTAGATCCCGCAGCCGTCCAGGACGGTGGGCACGATCACGTTGGTGAGCATGCGCAGCACCTCGTCCAGGCCGGCGATGTCCGCCGTCGCCGCGGCGGCCTGCTCCAGCAGCCTGCCGCGCCGGGCCTCCTGCCACTCCTGCTCGATGTCGGAGCAGGTGCCGACCCACTCGACCGGCGGATCACGCTCGTCCACGGGTACGGCGCGGCCGCGGACGTGCCGGTAGAGGCCGTCCACGGACCTCACCCGGAAGACGTGCTCCCATTGGCCGAGCCTCGCGGCCTGCCGCCACGACCTGCGGACCGCCGCACGGTCCCCGGGATGGACGGCCCGCAGCCAGCCGTCGCCGTGGTAGTCCTTCCAGCTCTGGCCGGTCACGTCCTCCCAGCACCGGCTGGGTTCGATCACCCGGCCGAGTGGCGCCATCACCCACACGATCTGCGCGTCGTCCTGGATGAGGCCCCGGTAGTGCTGCAGGAACCTGTGCCGTTCCGCGACGGAGTCGTCCGGCGCCGCGTTCTCCACCGCGACCACCAGCACGCCGTCGCCACCGGCGGCCAGCGACATCTTCGACAGATGGAGTGACAGCCGCCGCCGGCCCGCCGGGTCGAGGGCGACGTCTCTGAGCCACAGTGGCCTCCCGCCGTCCAGCACCTGGTCGAGCAGCGCGGCGTGCTCGCGGCGCAGCCGCCGCAGCAGCTCCTGGAGGGGCAGCCTGGGCAGGCCGGCCGCGCCCTGGAAGGCGACGTCGGCGTAGATCACCCGGTGGTCGCGGCCCCTGGTCACCGCCACCCCGACCGGGGCGGGCTCGTGGATGTCCGGGGCCGGTCCCGAGTCGCTGGTCTCCCGCTTCATCTCCATGCCACATGGCCTCTGCTGGGAAGCTCCCTTTTGGCCCATTAAAGGACGGTATGTCGCGTGTTATGTCGTCGCTATGGCGGGGGCCACTGCTTGGCGTGTTGTTGACGCCTCGATGGGACAAACGTGTCTGGCAGGCGATGTCCCGGCGGGGCGGCGGTAAAGCGGGCCGCGCTCACCGGGTCCCGGCGCGCAGCGCCGCCTGGGCGCGTTCCAGCATCTCGCGGGCCTGGGGGAGATCGGGCAGACGGCCGGCGATCGTCTGCAGGCCGGCCGACAAGGCGCCCGCAGGGACGCCGCGTGAGGTCAGCACGCCCGTCATCCAGCCGGTGAAGGACGTGAACAGGTCCGGGTCGGCGACGTAGAGCGCGGCCCGCAGGAACTCGACGATGTGCGCGACGTCCTCGGCGGTGCGGTTGCGCTGCTCGCTGGTGTAGCCGGCCATCTCGGGGACGCGCCGGGCCAGGTCGGCCATGACGTTCCGTACGAGGTCCGGCGCCCGCTCGGTGAGGACGGTGTACTCGTGCCCGGGCAGATGCGGCGGCCCGTCCTCCGGCCGGTGCGGCCGCAACCCCTGGGCCAGCAGATCGGCGGCGGCGCGGGCGTCGGGCGCCCAGGCGTCGGCCCCGAGCAGGCGGGCGTAGCGGCCGTCCGGGCCGAACGCGGCGCCCCCGGCCAGCACGGGCGCGCCGGTCGACTGGCACGCGGTGATCGCGGTGTGCGCGGCGGGCAGGCGGACGGCCAGCGAGCTTGACAGCGCCACCGCGTCGGGCGCGGCCCTGTGCAGGTGCGCGATCAGGTGCGGCGTCGGCACCTGCGCGCCCAGGTAGTCCACCCGCCACCCGCGCAACCGCAGCACCTCGGCCAGCAACCGCGCCGGGAACGCATGCCACTCCCCATCCACACAGGCCACCACGACCCGTCCCCGCCCCCCGGACGAGCCGATGTGCGTTCCAGCGGAAGGGTGGTGGGCCAGGATGGCGAGGACGCGGTCGTTGACGGCGGTCGCGGTGTGCTCCTGGGCGACCGTGATGCGGTTGGCGGCCCATTCGCGGCCGGCGCGCGCCTGCACGGGCGCGACGACGTCCAGCAGCACGCTCTCCATGGGCACGCCGGCGTCGAGCGCGGCCAGCACCACGTCGGCCGCCGTGTACTCGTCGCCGGCGATCGCCGCCGCCCACAACGCCTCGACGCGCTCCTCGATCCTCATGTCCGCTCCCCCCGGGGCGCGCTGATCGCGACGATCGCCATGTCGTCGTGCTCGCCGCCGCCCACCCACTGCGAGGCCAGCATCTGGACGCGTTCGGCCACGGCGTCGGCCGGCATCCCGGCGCAGTGGCGCAACTTCTCGCACAGCCGCTCCTCGCCGAAGAGCTCGTCGCCGCACGGGCCGCCCCTGGCCTCGATGATGCCGTCGCTGTAGAGCAGGCACGTCTCGCCGGGGTCGAGCAGCACCTCCTGCGTCGAGCTGGTGATCGAGTCGATCAGGCCGATCAGCGTGCCCGCCGCCTCGACGGCCTCCACCCGCCCGTCGTTGCGCAGGATCAGCGGCGCCGGATGCCCGGCGCTGGTGATCCGCAACGCGACCCGCGGACCGCTGGGCGCCACGGACGCCAGCACGAGCGTGACGAACCGCGTCGGGTTCTCCCGGGTGAGCAGCACGTCGTTCAGCCGCTCCAGCACCCGGTGGTGGTCGTCGGCCATCGGCAGCAGGGCGTGCAGGGTGTTGCGGATCTTCCCGGTGAGCACGGCGGCCTCCAGGCCCTTGCCGGCCACGTCGCCGAGCACCACCAGCGCCTCCCGCCCGGAGCCCGCGGCGGGGTGCACGTCGTAGAAGTCGCCGCCGACCAGCTCGGCCACCCCGGCCGGACGGTAGCGGGCCGCCACCTCGGCCCCGTTCACCCGCAGCTCGACGGGCGGCAGCAGCTCGGCCATCAAGGTCTCGGTGATGGCGGCCTGCTCGGTGTACAGGCGGGCGACGGAGATCGCCGCGCCCGCCCAGGCTGCGAACAGCCGCGCGAACACCGCCTCACGCGGCGCGAACCCCTGCTGCCGGCGTCGCCGCAGCAGCACCAGCGCGCCCGCCGGCAGCCCGTGCCCGGGCAGCGCCATGACCACGGCCGACCCGATCGCGCCGAACTCCTCGCGCAGCACCCAGCCGGGCGCCCGCGCCGGGTCGATCCAGCGCGCGGGCGCCGGCGGGAACGCCCGCAGAGCCCCGTCCAGCCCCGGCACCGTACGCACGTCGACGCCGAGGTCCTCGCGGACGATCCTGCCGCGCGGGTCGCAGGCGGTGACCCGGTGCCGCCGGCCCGCCATCGGCATGATCACCAGCGCCGCGTCGGCGAGGTGCCGCGCCGCCAGGCGCGCCGCGGCCTCCAGGCAGCGGTCGAGGTTCAGCGACGAGGTCAGCTCGCGGGAGGCCTCGACGAGGAACCCGGTCCACTCCCGTTCGGTCCGCAGCGCCTCGGCGGCCCGCCGGTGGCCGGTGACGTCGAGCAGCCACCACACGACCCGATCGGCGTCGGCGTGCAGCGGATGCGCCTCGAACACCCGATCGCCGACCGGCCCGTGCGCCGGCCCGGCCCCGGGCCTGGCGCGGCCGCTCGCGACGGCGCGGTGGGCCTGCGCCAGCCATGCCGGGGCGGCGCGCGCCAGCGGCACCCCGGGGGACGCGCCGGTGAGCAGTTCCTGGGCGGCGTCGTTCAGCCGCTCGACGACGCCCGCGGCGGTGACGTCGAGGATCGGGTACGGCGCGTCTTTGCCCACCACCCCGACCTACCCTGTCCCGAACCCCCGTTTCCCCTTTTACCGCTTTTTCCGGTGCTCAGAGCCGGTCGCTGACTCCGCGGATCAGCATCCCGAACGACCATGTCGCCAGGCGGTCCGGCAGGGCGGCGGCGGCGCGCAGCGCGGGTTCGCTCTGGAACAGGGTCCGCGGCCCGGCGGTCGCGACACCCCGGGTGGCCGCCTCGGAGGCCAGCGCCGCCTGCCACCTGCGGCTGCGCTCGTAGGCCCGCAGCGCCGGACCCGGATCCGACCGGGCGAGGCCGCGCAGCAGCGTGGCGACGTCCTCCAGCGCCTGGCCGGCGCCCTGCGCCAGGATCGGGGGCATCGCGTGCGCCGCGTCGCCGATCAGAGCGCACCGGCCGCGCCGCATCCTCAGCGGTGCGTGGTGCCGGCGGTGCGGGAAGAGTTCCAGGTCCTGCTCCGACAGCGCCGCCAGCAGGTCGGGGACGGGGGAGGCCCACGCCGCGTACCGGCTCCGGAGGGCGGTGAGCGCGCGGCCGGGTTGCCGGTGCTCGGCGCCTGGCCGTGAGCGCAGGTCGATGAGCCACTGCAGCAGGCCGTCGCCGGCCGGGCTCAGGCCGACCAGGCCCTGGCGGCCGATGAACAGCAGGCCGCGATGGCCGAGGTCGAAGGGCGCGCGGATCAGGCCCTGCCAGGTGGCCGCGCCGGTGGGGCGGGCGTGCGCGCCGTCGCCGGAGCCGAAGAGCGCCGTGCGCACCCGGGAGTTCACGCCGTCGGCGCCGATGAGCAGGTCGCCGGTGTGCTCCGCGCCGTCCTCGGTCTCGGCGCGTACGGACCGGCCGTCGTCGTGCAGGCGGGTGAGGGCGGCGCCGTACCGCACGGTGCCCTCCGGGAGCCCTTCGGCGAGCCGGGCCAGCAGCGACCGGCGGGGGACGACCAGCACCGGGGCGCCGAAACGGGCCTCCAGCCGGCCGGTGTCGACCACCATCAGCCGCCGCCCCCGCGCGCTGCTGACGTGCAGCGCCTCGATGCGCCGCCCCAGCCCGTCGAGCCGCACGCCGAGATCGGCCAGCACGGCCGTGCCGTTGCTCCAGAGTGTCAGCGCGCAGCCGCTGTCGCGCGGCGCCGGCGCCCGTTCGAGCACGGTGACCTCGTGCCCGGCGTCGAGTAAGCCCCGGGCCGCGGCCAGGCCCGCGATCCCGGCTCCTGCGATGAGAACACGCATCCGAATTCCTCTACTTCGAGTAGTACTACAACAAGTAGAGCATCTGGGGACTCCGGTTCGAGGCTCGCCCCTCCGTAATGTGCGCGTTATCACACCGTCACATTTGGCCCCTGGTGCATCCGGGTGTGATGTACGACACTCGCTCTAGAACTGTGTTTTAGAACACAGTTCTAGAAGTCTCATGCCGTCACGGGGATCACCACAGCGGAGGAGAAACATGGTCAAGGCCGTCAGCCGCGAACGCCGCAGACTCGGATCCCCACCCCCCGACGGCATCAGCCCCACCGATCCCAACCCCTTCGGGTGGGGACCCTTCATCGTGCTGTTCATCGTCGGCATGGTGGACCGCATCGAGGCCAACCTGATGTCCGGCGTGCTGCCCCTGGTGCAGGCCGAGTGGGGGTTCAGCGACACCGCGGCCGGATCCATCCCGACCGCCTCGGCCCTGGCGGCCGCCGCCGTCGCGCTCCCGGCCGGCTATCTCGCCGACCGCTACAGCCGTACCCGGATCATCGCGATCGTGGTGTTCTGCTGGGCCCTGGCCACCCTCGGCTCCGGCCTGGCCGCCGGGTTCGCCATCTTCTACCTGATGCGCGTGCTGCTGGCCGCGGCCGAGAACATCGACAACCCCGCCGTCGGCAGCCTGCTCGCCGACTTCTACCCCGCCGCGACCCGCATGCAGGTGTACGGCTGGACCCGCATGACCACCTACCTCGGCGGCGTCGGCACCCTGCTGGGCGGCGTCATCGGCCAGGCGTTCGGCTGGCGGGCGGCGTTCCTGCTGATGGCGATCCCGGGCGTGCTGACCGCCTTCCTGGTGTGGCGGCTGCGCGAGCCGGAACGCGGGGTGATCGACAGGATGATGGCCACCGCCGGGGCCGGGAAGCAGGAGCCGGCGCAGGCCCCGCCAGACGGCGGGATGGTGCCGCCGCAGCCCGGCCCGATCGACGCCGACCCCGCCCCGGAGCCCGGCACCGCCGTGAAGCCGCCCTTCTGGCCGCAGGTACGCGAGGTGCTCGCCATCCGCACCCTGATCATGGTGTCCCTCGGCGTGATGATCCTCACGCTCGGGCTCGGCGGGGTCTACTACTGGCTGCCGTCCCTCCTCGTCCGCACCTTCGGCCTGGGCGCCGGGGCGGCCAGCAGCCTCACCGGCGCGACCACCATCATCGCCGTGGTGACCGGCACCGTGGCCGGCGCCCGCATCGCCAAGCGCCTGCACGGCCGCGTCAAGGGCGGCCGCCTGCTGGTCGGCGGCACCGGCATCGCCGTCGGGTCGGCGCTGCTCGGCTGCGCCCTGCTCATGAACTCGCCGTACACCATGGTGCCCCTCGTGTTCCTGGCCGCGGCGATCTCGTCCACCGCGATCCCGACGTGCACGGCCTCCATCGCCGACGTGGTCGGCGCCAAGTCGCGCGGTGTCGGCTTCGCCGTCCTGCAGTTCCTGCTCACCCTCGGCGCCGCGTTCGGCCCGCTCATCGTCGGGATCTCCTCCGACGCCACCGGCTCGCTCATCACCGCCATGTACGTGCTGATCGTGCCCATGGTGCTCGGCGGTCTGGTGGTGCTGGCCTCCCGCGGCTTCTACGAGAAGGAGGCGGCCCGCGTGCTGCAACAGGCCCGCGACTCCTAGAACCAACGCCGTTCAGTTAAGGCCGGGGCATCGGTGTCAAGGGCTGCTGATCATGTTGATGCTGATGGTGGCTTTGTAGGTGGTCCGATCGATGGCGGGTCCGCGGGCGTTGTATTTGGAGATCGCGCGTTTGACGATGCGGTCTTTGGTGCGGACTCGCCGGGCGGGAAGGAGGTGGGCCAGCACGTGGCGGCCGATGGTGCCGATCAGATCGA
>NZ_SMKQ01000070.1 GCF_004348995.1 Nonomuraea terrae | reverse complement strand
CCGGATGGGCTGTCCGGGGGTGGGGGGCTGGCTCCGCCCGTGTGGGGAGTGCCTGCGTCGATCGAGCCGGGCCGGCCGTCCGGGCGGATGTCGCGTTCGGCCCACTCGCCCTGGCCGTAGTCGCCCGCGGGGACCTCCACGGTCGGCATCTCCTGCGGCGCGACGTCCCTGTGGTTCTCGATCATCGCTCCGATCACGTCGAGATCGGGCGGATCGGCCTCCACGGAGACCACGTCGTTGCCGTCGTTCGCCCAGGCGCCGACGTTCGAGGCGCCTCCTCCCGTGTCGGTGGTCCCGGCGACGCCACCGGCACCCGCGCCGTGGACGTCAGCGGTTCCTCCACCGCCCTGAGGGCCGGTGGAACCAGCCGCTCCTGGAGATCCGGCGCTGCCAGTGCCCGCCGTTCCGGCGCTTTCCCCGGTTCCGCCCGTTCCCTGAGGTACGCCGGTGTCGGCGGGAAGTTTCGGCATTTCCGCTGGTTGAACGTCGTCGGTGTCCTTGAGCATGTCCGCCAGCTGCTCGGCCGTCGGCGGGTCGACCGGTATCTGGATGACCTTGACGCCGTCCACCACCACGACCTGCGGCTTGCCCACACCGCCGGTGTCGTTCGCGGCGGGAGCGTCGGCCCTGCCGTCGCCGCCCTCGGTCCCGCCATCGGGTGTGCCGCCGGTGCCATCGCCCCTGGGCTGGTCAGCGGGCCGGTCCGCCGATTGGTCGCCGCCGGTTCCGCCGTCAGCCCCGGTGTCCTGCCCCGTCCCGTTTCCTCTGCCCGCCCCGGTGTCCCCGGCGTCGTCACAGGGTTTCCCGTCAGAACCGGCAGTCCCGTCGGAACCGCCGCTCCTGTCGGCGTCGGGCTTCGCCTCGGAGCCCGTTCCGCCGACATCCGGTTTCCCGTCCGAGCCGGCCCCGGCATCCGGCTTCCCGCCGGAGCCGGTCTTGTCGCCGGCATCTGGCTTGTCGCCGGAGCCGGAGGACCCTTCACCGCCCGGCTTCTCCTCGGAGCCGGTCCTGCCGTCGCCATCCGGCTTGCTCTCGGACCCAGAGGCGCCGCCGTCCGGCTTCCGGTCGGAACCGGTCTGGTCGCCGGCGTCCGGCTTGCTCTCGGGGCCAGTGGGACCTTGGGCGTCCGGCTTGCCGTCGGAGCCCGCCCCGGCGTCCGGCTTGCCGCCGGAACCAGTGGATCCTTCGGGGGCCGGCTTGCCGGTCGAGCCCACTGTCCCGGAGCCCGGCTTCTCCTCCGAGCCGCTCCTGCCGCCGCCCTCCGGCTTGCTCTCAGAACCGGAAGACCCTTCGGGAGCCGGCTTGCCGTTCGAACCAGGCGCCCCAGCATCCGGCTTGGCGTCAGAGGCGCCCGACTCCGGTTCGCCGTTCGAGCCGGCCTTTCCGTCGGGGGTCTTTCCGTCGGAGCCGGCCTTCGGGGGGTCGCCGGGGGCCGGGGGTGTGCCGGGCTTGGGTTGGTCTTCGCGTTTCTCCAGCACGGCGAGGCGGGCGTTGACGTCCTTGACCATCGCGTCGGCGTCGTCGGCGATCTGCACCGGACGGTACGTGGTCTGCGTGGAGAGCCCCGCCCGGTTCATGGCGGCCCGCACGTGGTCCTCGACCGTACGCATCTGCGTGGCCGCGTGTTTCACCTCGGCCAGCAGGTCGCGGACCAGCTGCGGATCCATGCCGTCGAACTTGCCCATGGGCCACTCCCGGACGTATCGCCGCTCCGGGCCTCACCGTAGTCAGGGCCCGCGCGCGATGGCGCCCGGAATAATGAGCCGGTATACGTCAGTCGTCGGTGGCGACGTAGCCGATGATGCCGCGCAGCTTCTCCACCGGGATGGCCCCGCGGCGCAGCAGCCGGGGCACGGCCGTGGTGAGGTCGAGGATGGTGGAGGGCGTCTTGTCGGTGGTCGGGCCGCCGTCGAGGTAGACCTCGACCGAGTCGCCGAGCTGCTTCTCGGCCTCCTCGGCGGTGGTGGCCGGCGGCTCGCCGGAGCGGTTGGCGCTGGAGACCGCCATCGGACCGGTCTCCTTGAGCAGGTCGAGCGCGACGGGGTGGAGCGGCATGCGTACGGCCACCGTGCCCTTGGTGTCGCCCAGGTCCCACGAAAGAGCCCTGTTGGCCTTGCAGACCAGCGTGAGCGGCCCCGGCCAGAACGCGTCGACGAGGTCCTGCCCGTACGGCCCGAGGTCGTCGACGAGCGCGGTGGCGGCCCTGACGGTGCCCACGAGCACGGGCGGAGGCATGTCGCGGCCCCGGCCCTTCGCGTCGAGGAGCTCGGTGACAGCAGCGGGGGTGAAGGCGTCGGCGCCGATGCCGTAGACGGTGTCGGTCGGCAGGACCACGAGCTCGCCCCGGCGTACGGCCGCCGCGGCCTCCATCACGCCGACAGTGCGTTGTGTGGAATCGGAGCAGTCAAAACGTCGTGCCACGGTCTTTGCGGCCTCACTCCGCTCGGCTGCGAACGGCACTCGCGAGGCCTCCTCCTTCCTCCTGATCGGTCGCTTGGCTCCTCCTCAGGATCAGGAGAAGGCCGCGCCGCTCGCATGCATCCTAATCCTGGCCCAGGCGGGCGGTGACGAAGCGGTCTCTTCGGGTGAGGTCCTGACGCAGGCGTACGTCGCGCCAGCCGTTGTCCTCGGGGAAGGTCAGGTAGACGGCCCTGCCCTGCTCGTCGGCGTGCTCGACGGCCACCCAGCCGCCGGGACGCAGCAGGCGGCGGGCGGTGCGCTCGACCGCGCGCACCTCGCCGAGCCCGTCGTCGCCGGAGCCGAACAGCGCCCTGGCGGGGTCGTATTCGCGCACCTCGGGGTCGCGCGGGATCGCACCGGGCGGGATGTAGGGAGGGTTGGAGATGACCAGGTCGACCTTGCCGTTGAGCTCGGGCAGCGCCTCGGCGAGGTCTTCGGGGTGCAGGTGGGTGCGCCCCTGGCCGAGCTCGGAGATGTTGCGCTTGGCCCAGGTGTACGCCGCCGGATCGACCTCCACGGCGTGCACCTCGGCCAGCGCCACCTCCTGCGCGATGGACAGCGCGATGGCGCCGGAGCCGGTGCCGAGGTCGACGACGAGCGGGGCGGTGACGTCCATCGCGCGCAGCGTCTCGATCGCCCAGCCGGCCATCACCTCGGTCTCGGGCCGCGGCACGAACACGCCGGGACCGACCGCGAGCTCCAGATAGCGGAAGTAGGCGTGGCCGGTGATGTGCTGCAGCGGCTCACGGGCCTCGCGCCGGGCGATGCCCTCCCAGAACAGGGCGTCGAAGTCGGAGTCTTTCACCGTGTGGAGCTCGCTCCTGCGCACGCCGTGGACGAACGCCGCTATCTCCTCCGCGTCGGTGCGCGGCGAAGGGACACCTGCCTCGGCCAGCCGGGCGGTGGCGAGAGCGATCTCGTCCAGCAGAAATGTCATGAGTGTTGTGCGAGCTTCTCCGCCATTTCGGCGTCGATGAGGGCCTGGGTGACGGCGGTGAGTTCGCCATCGAGAACCTGGTCGAGGTTATACGCCTTGAAGCCGACGCGGTGGTCGGAGATACGGTTTTCCGGGAAGTTGTAGGTGCGTACGCGCTCGGAGCGGTCGACGGTGCGCACCTGCGACTTGCGCTCGGCCTGGGCGGCGGCGTCGGCCTGCTCCTGCGCCACGGCCAGCAGCCTGGCCCGCAGGATGCGCATGGCCGACTCCTTGTTCTGGAGCTGGCTCTTCTCGTTCTGGCAGGAGACGACGACGCCGGTGGGCAGGTGGGTGATGCGCACCGCGGAGTCGGTGGTGTTGACGCTCTGCCCACCGGGGCCGCTGGAGCGGTAGACGTCGATGCGCAGGTCGTTGGGGTCGATCTGGACCTCGACCTCCTCGGCCTCCGGGTAGACGAGCACGCCCGCGGCGCTGGTGTGGATGCGGCCCTGCGACTCGGTGACGGGGACCCGCTGCACGCGGTGGACGCCGCCTTCGTACTTGAGCCTGGACCACACGCCCTCGTCGCCCTTGGCCTTGATGCCGACCGTGACGTCCTTGTATCCGCCCAGGTCGGACGGCTGGCTGTCGATGATCTCGGTCTTCCAGCCGAGCCGCTCGGCGTAGCGCAGATACATCCGCAGCAGGTCGCCCGCGAACAGCGCGGACTCCTCGCCGCCCTCGCCCGCCTTGATCTCCATGATGATGTCCTTGTCATCGTTGGGATCGCGCGGGATGAGCAGGTGGCGGAGCCTGTCTTCGAGCTGCGGGATACGCCCTTCGAGCTCGGCTGCCTCGGCGGCGAACGTCTCGTCCTCGCCGGCCAGCTCCTTGGCCGCCGTCAGGTCGTCGCGGACCGACTCGAGCTCGCGGTACGTCGTGACGACCGGGGTGAGCTGGGAGTAGCGCCTGCCGAGGGTGCGGGCCTTGTTCTGGTCGGCGTGCACGGCGGGGTCGGCGAGCTGCGTCTCCAGCTCGGAATACTCCTTGAGCAACTCGTCGAGATTCACCGTGTGTCCTTTTCCGTGGGTAGGGCCTTTTCACCAACAACGCCGACCCGGCGCACCGGGGTGCGTCCGGGCCGGCGTCGGTGAAGCTACTTGCCCGCGGGCTTCTTGCCGAAGCGCTTCTCGAAGCGGGCCACCCGGCCGCCCGTGTCGAGGATCTTCTGCTTGCCCGTGTAGAACGGGTGGCAGGCGGAGCACACGTCGGCGTGGATCACGCCGTTCTTCGCGGTGCTGCGGGTGGTGAACGTGTTACCGCAGGAGCAGGACACCTGCGTCACGTGGTAGTCAGGGTGGATGTCGCGCTTCATGGCTGTCCTTTCGGGGCGCGGCCGCCGGGTCGCTTGTCGCATGCGTGAACCGGAACCGCGAAAACGGTCAGCTACCAGTGTGCCAGATCGTGCAACCATCCCAGGCCATCCGGCATTCCCCCGGATCACCGGCCGAGGTACGTCAGCACCGCCAGCACCCGCCGGTGGTCCTCGGGCGCCGGCCCCAGCGACAGCTTGGCGAAGATGCCGGAGACGTGTTTCTCCACCGCGCCCTCGGTGACGACCAGGCGGGCGGCGATGGCGGTGTTGGACCTGCCCTCGGCCATCAGCGCCAGCACCTGTCGCTCGCGCGGCGACAGGGAGTCGAGCGGCGCGCCGCGGCGCTGTCGGCTGAGCAGCTGCACGACCACCTCCGGATCGATGACCGTGCCGCCCGCCGCCACCTGACGCACCGCCGCCAGGAACTCGGCCACGTCGGCCACCCGCTCCTTCAGCAGGTAGCCGACGGCCCTGCCGATGAGCTCGCCGGCGTAGCGCTCCTCGACGTACTGCGACAGGACCAGGATGGGGAAGCCGGGCTTGGCCGCGCGCACCTGCAGCGCCGCCCGCAGGCCCTCGTCGGTGTGGGTGGGCGGCATGCGTACGTCGACGATCGCCAGGTCGGGGTCGTGCTCCCGCACGGCGGCCACCAGCGCGGGCCCGTCGGAGACGGCCGCGACCGTCTCGACGCCGCCGTCGGCGAGCAGACGCGCGAGCCCTTCGCGCAGCAGGACGGAATCCTCGGCGATGACCACGCGCATGGCCTCATCCCTACCACGCGCAGGGCAGCTCCGCGCGGATGAGCGTGGGGCCTCCCACGGGGCTGTACAGCACGAGCACGCCGTCGATGGTGGCCGCCCGGTCGGCCAGGCCGGCCAGCCCGCCGCCGGGGACGAGACGGGCGCCGCCGACGCCGTTGTCCCAGACGTCGACGACCACACCGCGGTGGTCCCTGACCACGGAGACCGACGCCTCGGTGGCGCCGGAGTGTTTGGCCAGGTTGGCCAGTGTCTCGGCCACGACGAAGTACGCGATGCTCTCCACCGCGGCCGGCGGACGTTCCTCGACCTCGACGGAGACGTCCACCCGGACCGGCGCCCGCGCGGCCAGCCCGGACAGCGCGGCGTCGAGCCCGCGGTCGCTCAGGATGGCCGGGTGGATGCCTCTGGCGAGATCGCGCAGCTCGGCGATGGCCGCCTTCGTGCCGGCGTGGGCCTGGGCGATGAGCGTCCTGGCCGCGTCGGGGTCGCTGTCGAACTTGGCCTGCGCCCGTCCGAGGTCCACCGCCACCGACAGCAGCCGCTGCTGGGCGCCGTCGTGCAGGTCGCGCTCGATCCTGCGCCGCTCGGCCTCGGCCGCGTCGATGCCGCGCGCCCTGCTGGCGCGCAGGCGTTCCTCCTGGTTGCCGCCGAGCAGCACGGTGGCCAGCGTCCCGTGCAGCCACCCCATGCCGCGCACCGCGTACGCGGACAGCACCAGCAGCAGCACGCCGCCGAGCGTGGCCGCGAACGTCCCGGGCCAATTGTCGATCGTGAACGGCGTCTGCACGCCCGCGGCGATGTACAGCGAGAACAGGACGGGCTGGACCAGCAGCAGCGCCGTCGCCGTCCACAGCGCCGCGGACAGGGCCGCCTCGACCGCGCCGAGCGGGAACAACATCAGCAGGTAACCGAGGTCCTGCCAGGTGGCGGAGTCGGTGAGCAACCAGCGCAGGTGCGCGCCGAGCCCGCGTTCGGGCCGCGCCCGGTACGGGTCGGCGATCCGGACGCCGAGGGCCGCGTGCAGCAGACGCCGCTCCAGCATGGCCCCGCCCCGCCACATCAGCATGGCGGCCATCATGAGCGGCACGCCCACCCAGACCACGCTCAGGCTGAGCGAGGCCGGCACCGCCACGCCCAGCACCACGAACCACGCCAGCCCGAACGCCCCGCTGACCAGCAGGTACGGCGCCGCCCGCCAGGTCATCGGATCCACCAGCACGCCCACCGGCCCCCGGGGCCCGTACGGCACCCGTTCCTTCAACACACCTGACCGCATGGCTCAAGACTGCCCGCGGACACCGGCGGGGTGAATACGGAAGGCGCCAGTCCCCAGGTGGGGATAACCCCACCCCGGGAACGCGAAAGGGGCGGCGGGGAAGACCCCGACGCCCCTTATGGCGATGAGAACCGTCAGTCGCGGTCGTTGTTCACCGTGGTCTTCTGGACCTGCAGCAGGAACTCCGCGTTGGACTTGCTGTCCTTCATCCGGTCGAGCAGCAGCTCGAGAGCCTGCTGCATGTCGAGCGCGTGCAGCACCCGGCGCAGCTTCCAGACGACCTGGAGCTCTTCCCTGGCCATGAGGATCTCTTCCTTACGCGTGCCGGACGCGTCGACGTCGACCGCGGGGAAGATGCGCTTGTCGGCCAGGGAGCGGTTGAGCTTGAGCTCCATGTTGCCGGTGCCCTTGAACTCCTCGAAGATGACCTCGTCCATCTTGGACCCGGTCTCGACCAGGGCCGTGGCGAGGATCGTCAGCGAGCCGCCGTTCTCGATGTTGCGGGCGGCGCCGAAGAAGCGCTTGGGCGGGTAGAGCGCCGTGGAGTCGACACCACCCGACAGGATGCGCCCGGACGCCGGGGCCGCCAGGTTGTAGGCACGGCCGAGACGGGTGATCGAGTCGAGCAGCACGACGACGTCGTGGCCCAGCTCCACCAGGCGCTTGGCCCGCTCGATGGCGAGCTCGGCGACCGTGGTGTGGTCTTCGGCGGGACGGTCGAAGGTCGAGTGGATGACCTCGCCCTTCACCGACCGCTGCATGTCGGTGACCTCTTCAGGCCGCTCGTCCACGAGCACGACCATGAGGTGGCACTCGGGGTTGTTGCGGGTGATCGCGTTGGCGATCGCCTGCAGCACCATCGTCTTACCGGCCTTGGGCGGCGAGACGATGAGGCCGCGCTGGCCCTTGCCGATCGGCGAGACGAGGTCGATGATCCGCGTGGTGAGGATGTTCGGCTCGGTCTCGAGGCGCAGGCGCTCCTGCGGGTAGAGCGGCGTCAGCTTGTTGAAGTCGGGCCGGTTGCGGGCCTGCTCCGGGTCCATGCCGTTGACGGTGTCGAGGCGGACCAGAGCGTTGAACTTCTCGCGCCGCTCGCCGTCGCGCGGCTGCCGGACGGCGCCGGTGATGACGTCGCCCTTGCGCAGGCCGTTGCGGCGGATCTGGGCGAGCGAGACGTAGACGTCGTTGCTGCCCGGCAGGTAGCCGCTCGTGCGCACGAAGGCGTAGTTGTCGAGGATGTCGAGGATGCCGGCGATCGGGATGAGCACGTCGTCGTCGCCGATGACGGGCTCGGTGCTGTCGTAGCGGTCACGGCCACGGCCGCGGTTGCGCTCCCTGAAGCGGCCCCTGCGGCCGCGCCCGCCGCGCTCGTCGTCGTCGCCCCCGCGCTGGTCACCCCGCTGGTCACCCCGCTGGTCACCCCGCTGGTCGCCCCGCTGGTCACGGCTGCCGGTGTCGACGGCGGCGCGATCGCGCTGCTCGCCACGGCCGCCGTCACGCTCGCCCCGGTCGCTGGGACGGTCACTGGAACGGTCGCCCCGCTCACCGCGGTCACCGCGGTCGCTGGAACGGTCGCCCCGCTCGCGGTCGCTGGAACGGTCGCCCCGCTCGCGGCGCTCGCCGCGGCTGCGGCGCTCACGCCGGCTCTCGCTCCGCTCGGAGCGGGAATCGCTCTGGTCGTTCTGCTGGCTCTGCTGCTCCACGACGGGCTCCGCCGGGGCGGCGACCGGCTCGGGCGCGCTGACCGCCGGCTCGGCGGCCTGGACCGCCGCCGCCTGCGCAGCGGGCTCCTCGGCCACCTTGGAGCGGGAACGTTCCCTGCGGGTACGGGTGGGCCGCTCGGCCGCGGGCGCCGTCTCCGTCGCGGCAGGCGCGGACGCCTCCGCCGCGGGAGCGGCCGCTGCTGCGGCGTCTCCGGAACCGCCACCCTGCTTCTCCTGGATGGCCGCGATCAGCTGGCTCTTCCGCATGCGCCCGGTCCCGCTGATGCCCAGCTCCGCCGCGATCTTCTGCAGCTCGGGCAGCACCTTGGCGGACAGGCCGGTGCCGGAGCGACGCGCACGCGGCTTGGCCGCGGCGCGGGTGGGGGTGTCGCCGGACGCCGGCTCAGCGCCAGATGCGTCGGAGAGGAGTTCGGTGGTGTCGCTCAACTAAAAGGTCCTTCCCAGGGGTCGGGCGCCGGTTTTGTTCTGCCGGGCGTCCCGGAGGTGCTTGCGATCCGGCGGGACAGACCGGGTCGGGGTGCACTTTGCGATCTTCGGCTGTCACTGGAGACGGCCGCCACTCTTGGGGAGGGGTTCGTCCACGCCGCCGATGGCGCTTGGCGCGTGACTGACACCCCCCAGATTGCTGTCGCCAACCAGACGTCGAGATGATTCGAACGCGCATGTCCCCGTCGTCGCCACCTCGCGTCGAGCCAACCGGGTGTGGGCCAACCGGAGGCGACGGATTCCGGGGAGACAGCCGCGCTGCTCTCACGCCTCGCGACGTGAAGCATGGTGCAGCGATGTTTGGCTGACAAGCACGCACCCACCAAGGGGGCATCTGGTGCGGCTATCAGCCTAACATCACCAGCGCACACGGCTATTCCCTGAAGGTCTAAAGAGGTATCAGCGTGTCTCGGGGAACTGAACGTTCGCACCAACCGGGTCGACGTCCATTTGCTGGATGTGCCAGTCATTACCCACTTCTGGCGCGATCAAATCCTGCGTATCCGAGGTCGAAAACGCAAGAACCGTGGGACCCGCTCCCGAAACGACCGCGGGCACGCCCACTGCACGGAGACGTTCTACCAGATCCACGCTCTCCCGCATCACAGGCGCGCGGTAACGCTGGTGGAGACGGTCTTCTGTGGCGGCAAGCAGCAGCTCTCGCTCGGGCCGCAGGGTCAACGCGGCGATCAGCAGCGCGGCCCGGCCGGCGTTGAAGGAAGCGTCCTTGTGGGGCACGTCCTTCGGCAGCAACCCCCTTGCGGCCTCCGTGGACAGGCGCGCCGCCGGAATGGCGACGACCGGGCGGATCCGCTGGTCAGGGGTTACTTTCAGCTTACGCGGCGCACCGGAGTGGTCGGACCACGCGATGGTGAGCCCGCCGGCCAGACAAGGGGCGACATTGTCGGGATGGCCTTCCATTTCGGTGGCCAGCGCGAAGACGTCGTCATCGCTCATTTCGCTATCAGCCAAAGCACGGGCGGCGAGAATGCCCGCGCACACCGCCGCCGAGGACGACCCAAGGCCGCGCGCGTGCGGGATGCGGTTGCGGCAGTGGAGACGGATACCGTCCGGCTGCGGCACGCCCATGAGCCCGAACGCCCGTCGCATGGCCTTGATCACCAGGTGGCCCTCCCCGGTGTCGACCTCGCCCGCGCCCTCACCCTCGACGGTGACGTGCACGCCCGGCTCGCCGGTGAGCGTGGCCTCGACCTCGTCGTTCAGGCTCAGCGCGAGGCCGAGGGCGTCGAAGCCAGGCCCCAGGTTCGCCGACGTGGCGGGCACGCGGATGACCACGGTCCTCACGTTCGCCTCATCACTCCTCATGCCCCCGCGGGGGCGTCGTGCCCGATCAGGCGAGGTTGAGCGCCGCGGCGGCGGCGTGGACGTCGATGGGGATGACGACCGGCGCCGGCGCGCCCGAGATGGCCCAGTCGGGGTCTTTCAGGCCGTTGCCGGTGACCGTGCAGACGATGCGCTGCCCAGGCGCGACCATGCCCTGCGCGTGGGCCTGAAGCAGGCCGGCGACGCTGGCCGCCGAGGCGAGCTCGACGAACACGCCCTCTTCCTGCGCCAGCAGTTTGTACGCCGCCGCGATCTGCCGGTCGGTCACCGCCTGGATGGCCCCGCCCGACT
Source organism: Nonomuraea terrae (assembly GCF_004348995.1). Lineage (GTDB taxonomy): Bacteria > Actinomycetota > Actinomycetes > Streptosporangiales > Streptosporangiaceae > Nonomuraea > Nonomuraea terrae. Next base: position 27,445 of record NZ_SMKQ01000070.1, on the reverse strand, counting down.
CGTCGCGGGCCGCGGTGGCCAGCGACCAGGAGGCCGGGTTGCCGATGCGGATGGCGGTGGCGATGGTGTGAGGATGGGCCACGGGCGCGCCCTGCACGATCGGCGCCGCGCCGCTGGCCTGGAAGCCGAACATGCGCGGCCGCTTCGTCGCGAGCCCGTCGGCGAAGTACTCCTGGTAGCCCATCCAGTACGCCGAGATGTTGCCGGCGTTGCCCACCGGGATGCAGTGGATGTCGGGCGCGTCGCCGAGCGTGTCGACGATCTCGAACGCCGCGGTCTTCTGCCCCTGCAGCCGGAACGGGTTGACGGAGTTGACCAGCGCGATCGGGTAGCTGGACGACAGCTTGCGGGTCATCTCCAGGCAGTCGTCGAACGACCCCTCGACCTGCAGCAGCGTGGCCCCGTGGACGAGCGCCTGAGCCAGCTTGCCCATCGCGATCTTCCCCCGCGGCACCAGCACGGCGCAGGTCAGCCCCGCGCGCACGGCGTAGGCGGCGGCCGAGGCCGAGGTGTTGCCGGTGGAGGCGCAGATGACCGCCTTGGCGCCCTCTTCGACGGCCTTGCTGATGGCCATGGTCATGCCACGGTCCTTGAAGCTGCCCGTCGGGTTGGCGCCCTCGACCTTCAGGTAGACGTCGCAGCCGGTGAGGGCCGAGACGCGGTGGGCGGGCACCAGCGGGGTGCCGCCTTCGAGCAGCGTGACGACGGGCGTTCTCGTGGTTACCGGAAGACGTTCGCGGTATTCCTCGATGAGGCCACGCCACGACCTGCTCATGATGACTCCCTACCTGCGGTGCTGGTCATTGAGTCTACGGGGTGCGGGGCGCTGCCAGGGAGCCGCGTCCACGGGTCGGACCGTCCGTTGGACAGAGGCACTATTCAGGAAATTCTCAGCATCTCCCGATAAGGTCCCGGGCAGGGGGTCACGACCATGGACGCGCGTCCTGCTCTGAGGCAGAACGACTATTCACCGGTGGCCGCGCCGCAGCTGGGCGCCTGGTCACCCGCCCTTTCCGTCAGCGTGGTGATACCGGCGCACGGCGGGCAGGACAGGCTCGACCTGACGCTCGCCGCGCTGGCGGCGCAGACGTACCCGGACCATCTCATGGAGGTCCTCGTCGTCGACGACGGGAGCCGGCCGCCGCTGCGGCTCCCCGAGATCCGCCCGGTCAACACCCGGCTCGTACGCGTCGAGGACGGCTGGGGCATCTCCAACGCCGTCAACACCGGCGCGAAGGCCGCCGACGGCGAGATCATCCAGCGGCTCGACTCCGACATGGTGGCCTGCCGCGAGCACATCGAGGCGCTGGCCCGCTGGCACCACGTGACGGACTACCTCGTCACGATCGGGATGAAGAAGTTCGTGCAGGCGCCGCCGCTCACGCCCGCGCAGGTCCACCGGGCCGCGCGGCTGGGCGAGCTGTTCGACCTGGACGCGGCCGTGGCGAGCTCCACCGAGGCGACGATCGCCAAGACGGACGGGCTGCGCAAGAGCCGCAATCCGTATCACGTGTGCACAGGGCCGACGTTCGCCCTGCCGCGGGAGGTCTTCCACGCCGTGGGCGGGCTCGACCCGACGGTGGCGCGGGGCGAGGACACCGAGTTCTCCTACCGGCTGGCCATGCACGGCGTGGTGTTCGTGCCCGACGTGGAGGCGCAGGCCGTCCATCTGGGGCTGCCGTCGCAGCATCGCGACCGGGAGCGGGCGGTCAGGGCGGTGGAGCCGTACCTGGCGCATCGGATCCCGCTGCGGCGTGACCTGCGCAAGGACCGGGGGCGGCGGTGGCTGGTGCCGTACGTCGAGATCGTCTACGACGTCGGCGACGCGCCCGAGCCGGTGGTGCGCCAGGCGGTCTCCGCGGCGCTCGACGGCAAGCTCCAGGACGTCGTGGTGACGCTGGTGGGGCCGTGGTCGCGGCTGGACGACGCGCGCTTCGCGTTGTCAGACCCGTGCTTCGAGCTGCGGCTGATGCGTGACCTCTTCTGCCACGACGAGCGGGTGCGGCTCATCGACGAGGCCGCGCCGACGCCCGCGCCGATCCCGTTCCGCTACCGGGGGCCGGTGGACGTGCCGCTGCACCGGGCGACGCTGGAGCGGATGATCGAGTCGGTGCAGAAGGACCTCGCGGGCGTGCTGGTCGTGGACCTGGAGGACGGGCGCACGGCCCGGCTCGAACGGACCTCCGCGCTCGGCCGCGCCGCCCTGCTCACCGGGCCGGGCGACGACCTGGACGCGGTCATCGACACCACCCACGGAGTACGCCACGAGCCGCCCGGCCGCTACTGGCCCGCCCCCTCGCAGCCGGAACCGGTCACCATCCCGGCTCCCTCGCCGGTTACGGTCGAGGCTCCGGAGAAGACGTTCCTGCGCCGGCTGAAATCGGCGCTCCGGCCGAACTGACGGCCCCCTCCATGAGCAGGCTCGGGCGGAACCCGTGCCACTGGTTGACCGCGACCTTGAGGAAGTGGGCGAGCGGCAGCTGCCAGGTGTGCTCGCCGCCGAGGCCGCGGCGCAGGACGTAACCGAGCCCGTGGGTGCGGTAGATGCGCGCGCCGGCCTCGTGCGCGGCTTTCAGGAATTCGCGGTCGACAGCCCGCGGAAGCGCGGGAAATCCGCCGATGTCGTGGAACTTCTTCCGGGGGACCATGATCGTGCCGCCCGCCACGTGGTCGGCGTACACCTCGCTCGGGTAGCTCGCCCCGCTGGCGAACGTCGTGCGCCGGATCGTCGTGCGCAGCGGCTCCAGGTAGAAGAACTCGGCCGTCGTGCCGACCACGTCGGCCTCGGCGTACGACAGGGCCATGAACAGGTCGGCCAGGTGGCGGGGGCCGTACCAGTCGTCGTCGTCCCATTTGGCGAGGTGGTCGCCCTCGGCCAGGGCGGCGGTCCGGTTGAGCACCTCGCCGAACGGCACCGACTCCTCGGCCTCGACCCACCGCACCGGCAGCGCGCAGGACTCGACGGCCTCGCGTACGCGCTCGAAGGGCACCCCGTGCAGGCCCAGCAGCACCTCGGCCTCGACGTCGCGTTGGCGTTCCATCTGGACCAGGGCGGAGGCGACCAGGGCCGGGCGGCGGGTGGACATGACGATGCTGACCTTCGGCGGCCGCACGGGGTGCGCCAGGCGGCGCAGCCGTACGCTGTGCTCCTCGCGCCGCACGTCGGCCAGGGAACGCAGGCCCTCGGGGGCGTGGCCGAGCCAGTCGCGGTCGGTGAGCCGCTCCGCGAGGGCGGTGGGCACCCACGGCTCGGCGCGCTCGGCGGTCAGCGGGACACCGGCGGCGGCCAGCCGCATCAGTCCGTCGAGCGGCACCTCGCGGTCCGGCCACTCGACCTCCAGCCCGCGCAGCACGCGCAACTCCGGCACGACGGGCGTCCGCCCGTCGACCGCCCAGCCGCTGCCGGCCCAGTGCAGACGGGCCAACCCGGCCTCCGGCGTACGCACGAAGCCGCAAGGGGTGTCGGACAACAGACCGCTCCTCGACCGCTGGGATTCGACCGGCGCCTACCTTACGCCGCTTTGCCCCACGATCGTCCGCAACCCGGCCATATTCGACAGACCCCCACATGAAGCGGGTGGGCGTCCAGCCAGGGAACCGCCACGGAGCCGGGCAAGATGGGCTCGTGTAGCGGCGGGCCGGCGGTGAAGGGTCAGCGGCCGTTTCCCTGGACGGCCCTCAGCCGAAGTGCGGCGGATGGCCGGCCACGGCAACGCGTAAAGAATGACCGTGAAGCACCGGAGTACGGCGAGCGGCCACGGCGACGCGCGCCGCTCGACGCCGTGGGATCCGCTAGTCGTCGCCTTCCACGCGCATGACGCTGGCGATGGCGCGGACGATGTCGAGCTCGCGCAGGCCCTCCATGGTGGCCGTCAGGGCGGCGTCGGTGGCGCGGTGGGTGACGATGACGAGCTGGGCGTCGTCGCCGTGGCCCTCCTGGCGCACGGTCTGGATCGACACGTCGTGCTTGGCGAACAACTCGGCGACCCGGGCCAGCACGCCCGGCTTGTCGGCCACGTCGAGCGCCACATGGCAGCGCGTGACGGTCTCGCCCATCGGGTGGACGGCCAGGTGGGCGTAGGTCGACTCCTCCGGGCCGCGGGTGCCGGCCAGGCGGTTGCGGCCCACGGCGACCAGGTCGCCCAGCACGGCCGAGGCCGTCGGGGCCCCGCCCGCGCCCTTGCCGTAGAACATGAGCTGACCCGCCGACTCGGCCTCCACGAACACCGCGTTGTACGCCTCGCGCACCCCCGCCAACGGATGGGTGCGCGGGATCATCGCCGGGTGTACCCGCACCCCGAACGTGCGGCCGTCGTCGGAGCGGGCGCAGATGGCCAGCAGCTTGATCACGTAGCCCATGGCCTCGGCCGAGGCCACGTCGGTGGCGGTGATGTCGGTGATGCCCTCGCGGTGCACCTGCTCGGCCGTCACGCGGCTGTGGAAGGCGAGCCCGGCGAGGATCGCGGCCTTGGCGGCGGCGTCGAAGCCCTCGACGTCGGCCGTCGGGTCGGCCTCGGCGTAGCCCAGGGTCTGGGCCTCCTCCAGGGCGTCGAGGAACGACGCGCCCGTGGAGTCCATCTTGTCGAGGATGTAGTTGGTGGTGCCGTTGACGATGCCGAGCACCCGGGTGACGCGGTCGCCGGCCAGCGACTCGCGCAGGGGCCGCAGCAGCGGGATCGCGCCCGCCACGCTGGCCTCGAAGTAGAGGTCGCCGTTGCCCGCCCTGGCGGCTTCGTGCAGGGTGGCGCCGTCTTCGGCCAGCAGCGCCTTGTTGGCGGTGACCACCGACTTGCCGCGCGACAGGGCCGAGACGATCAGCGAACGGGCCGGCTCGATGCCGCCGATGACCTCGATCACGATGTCGACGTCGTCACGGGTCACCAGCGACTCGGCGTCGGTGGTGAACAGCGCCGGGTCGACCTCGACGTCGCGCTTGCGGCCCAGCCGGCGCACGGCCACCCCGGCCAGCTCCAGCGGGGCCCCGACGCGGGCGGCCAGGTCGGCGGACTGCTCGTGCATGAGCCGGATGACCTGCGTGCCGACCACTCCGCAGCCCAGCAGCGCCACTCTCAGCGGTTTCACAGCTGCCCCCTCAACAGGTCGTCCTCGGTCTCGCCCCGTACGATCACCCGGGAGGCACCGCCGGAGACGGCGACGACTGCGGGCTTGGGCAGGTAGTTGTAGTTGTTGGCCAGCGAGCGGCAGTAGGCGCCGGTCGAGGCCACCGCGATCAGGTCTCCGGGGACGAGGTCGGCGGGCAGATGGACGTCGCGCACGAGGATGTCGCCGCTCTCGCAGTGCTTGCCGACCAGGCGGCTGAGCATGGGCCCGGCCTCGCTCTCGCGGCTGGCCAGCACGGCGGTGTATTCGGCGCCGTAGAGGGCGGTGCGGACGTTGTCGCTCATGCCGCCGTCGACGCTCACGTAGGTGCGCAGGCCCTCGACGTCCTTGACCGTGCCGACCTCGTAGAGGGTGATGCCGCCCGGGCCGACGATGGTGCGGCCGGGCTCGACGGTCAGGCGGGGCACCGGCAGGCCGGCGTCGACGCAGACCTTGGCGACGATCTCGCGCAGGCCGTCGGCCAGCTCCTTGATGTCGGGGGCCTCGTCGCCCTCGACGTAGGCGATGCCGTAGCCGCCGCCGAGGTCGAGCTCGGGCAGGACGATGTCGTGTTCGTCCTTGATCTGCACGAGCAGCGTGGCCAGGCGCCGCGCGGCCACCTCGAACCCGGCGGTGTCGACGATCTGCGAGCCGATGTGGGAGTGGAGCCCGACGAGCTCCAGCTGCGGCAACGCCAGGATGCGGCGGACGGCCTCGGCCGCCGCGCCGGTGTTGAGCGACAGGCCGAACTTCTGGTCGTCGTGGGCCGTGGCGATGAACTCGTGGGTGTGGGCCTCGACGCCGGTGGTCACCCTGATCATCACCTTGGGCCGCTTGCCGAGCTGGTCGGCGAGGTAACCCAGCCGGGCGATCTCGTCGTAGGAGTCGACCACGATGTGGCCGACGCCGGCCTCCAGCGCCCTGGTGAGCTCCGCGGCGGACTTGTTGTTGCCGTGCATGGTGATGCGGCCGGGCGGGAACCCGACGCTCAGCGCGACCGCCAGCTCGCCGCCGCTGGCCACGTCGAGGCCGAGACCCTCGGCCTCCAGCCAGCGCACGACCTCCTTGCACAGGAACGCCTTGCCGGCGTAGTGGACCTCGGAGCCGGCGAACGCGGTGGCGTAGTCGCGCATGCGCGAGCGCACGTCGTCCTCGTCGAGGACGTAAAGAGGGGTGCCGTGCTCGCGGGCGAGGTCGCGGACGTCCACGCCGCCGACCGTGAGCGCCCCTTCGGCCCTGGCCGACGTTCGGGGCCAGATCGCGGGGTTGATCCGGTTGAGGTCGGCGGGCGCCTGCGGGGGCCGCTCGTGGGGCAGCATCTCGGCGTGCCTGTCCCCGGCGGGATGGACGTATCGACTCACCCGATCGAGGCTATCGGAAGCGCAAGTGCGCCATGACCCACTGCCCACGTATCGAGACGCGATCAAGGCCGCCATGGGATATTTTTACGATTTTTCGCCGTTTGGCCGGATAATTTGTGCTTTATTACAGTCGCTCCGGTCCCGGCAGCACCGTCGCCACCGCCTGTGCCAGCCGCACCCGGGCCGTGTGCACCGGGCCGGGCTGCTCGTCCCCGACCGGAACGGCCGGTGCGCGTTCGCAGGCGTCGTGGTAGGCCAGCGCCAGCCGCAGTAGGTAGCTCTCCCAGCCGGGGTCCCGGCTCTGCCTGCGACCCGGCAGCTCGGCCAGCACGCGCAGCACCGCCCGGTGCGCAGGGTCGTCCAGCAGCTCGGGCCGGAACCCGCGCTCGGGAACCCCCAGGTCCCGCGCCCACCGCCGCACGGCGCAGGCCCGCGCGTGCGCGTACCGGACCACGAAGCCGGGGTTGTCCCACGTACGCGGGAAGTCCGGCCAGCCGGGCTCGGGCACGTCGAGCGGCCGTACCGACTCCACCAGCTCCCCCGGGACGGTGACGGCGATGCGCAGGAACCCGTTCGGCCGCACCTCGACCGAGGACACCCCGTCCAGCTTCCGCACCTGCGCCGCGAGCTCCTCGGCCGGCATCCCGCGCCGCAGCGCCGCCGCGGAGACGTACACGGCCTCCCGCTCCCACGTGCCCTCCGGCACGGGAGGCTCCCCCAAGATCCCGGCCAGCACGGCGGATCAGATCAGCGCGTGGGGCTCGGCCGAGCCGTATTCGACCAGGTGGGCGGCTCCGAGCAACCAGCGGTCCTCGTCGCGCACGCGGACGTGGCCGAACCGGTCGGCCGAGAAGACCTTGATCCCGTCAGTACGGCACTGCCGCATGAGAACCTCGTCCCAGCCCTCGGTGAGGTCGGCGAAGCGCAGCTCGCGCAGCGTGTTGCGGCGGGCCAGCAGGGTGGCGCCAGCGATCTCGGGCACGTACGCGTACTCGGCGTCGGGCTGCTTGAGCAGCGTGGCCTGCGGCTTGCGCAGGTGGGCGTAGTACGCGGCCTTGCCGACGATGTCGGCCGTCGTGAACAGGAACGCCCGCTTGAGGTCGGTCAGGTAGTGGGACCCGTAGACGTCGCGCGGGTCCATGACCGCCACCAGGTCGGACTCGCACAGGTCGAGCCCGGCGTTGAGCATCGCGCCCTCGGTCATCGCGGGGTGCGGCCGGCGGTGCACGACCTCGACGTCGGGCAGCACGTCTCGGGCGCGCAGCTCGGCCTCCGGCGGCCCGATGACGATCACCTGGTCGACGCCCGACTGCTTGGCGACCTGGGCGAGCGCGTGCTCCATCAGGTACGGGTCGGTGATCGGCAGCAGCACCGAGGTGGTGAGCGTGGCCCGGGCGCTGGGCAGCCCGATCGCGTCGAGCATCTCGTCGACGCGCTCGCTCATCGTCCCCATCTGGTACGCCCGCCGCAGCGCCACGTGCGCCCGCCGCGAGTCGGCCTCGGTGCCGATGGGCGTGCCGCAGGCGGCGATCTCGGCCAGCCGCCACTGCGGCGTGCCCGGCGGGCAGTCGGCCGCGGCCGGCCAGCGGTAGGACGTCAGCACGTCGGGGTAGGCCAGGTGGCCGGGCAGCAACTGGTCGAGCGTCAGCACCCGGTCGATGCGGCCCCCGGCCAGCGGCAGCGGGTTGTGCACCCGCGGCTGGACGCCGAACTGCAGGCGCGGCCAGGCCACCGACAGGTCGGCGGTGAAGCGGTGTTCGAACAGCTCGGCCGCCTTGGCGTACGCGGAGACGTCGCCCTTGGTGTGCCAGAAGACCGTGCGGATGCCGCGCTCGGCGCACCAGGCCAGCAGCGCCTTGAGGCCCTCACCGGGCTCGCCGGTGATCTCGTCGGCCCACGGGCCCTGCGTGACCGACTCGACGACCAGCAGGTGGGGCACCTCCAGCGGGAGGATCCGGGCGAAGTCGCGCGGCGTGAACCCGGTGGTCTGCCGCCACTCGTAGCGCAGCAGCGCCTCGGCGTGGGGGTCGGCGACCACGGCGGCCGTCAGATGGGGCCGCGTGTTGGGGCCGGTCGGCACCCGGAACGGCTTGAGCTTGAACGAGGCCCCGTTGAGCGTCCTGGTCGTGGCGGTGGCCTGATAGGCGGCGCCGGGGCGCTCGTCCTTCGGCTTGGCGGCGATGGCCACCGGCCTGCGTTTGGGCGCGGTGGGCCGCTTGACCGGCTTGGCCGCGCCCTTGAGGCCCCTGGCCAGGCGCACCGGGTTGTTCTTGCCGCTCTTGATGGCGTCGCCGAGGCGGTTCCAGCGGGCGACCTTGATGGAGGACAGCTTCCAGTTGGCGACCTCGGCCTGGAAGCGCTGCTCGGCCAGCTCCTTCCTGAGCCGGTCCGCGGCGGCCTGCTCGGCGGCCAGGCGCGCCTCGATCTCGCTCAGCCGCTCGGCCAGCATCCTGACCTCCTCCGCGGCCTGCTCGGCGCCCGCCAGCTTGGCCTGGGCGGCGTCCAGCAGCCTGGCCAGCTCGGCCGCGCGCTCGGCCTGGGCGACCGCATCTCGCAGCGCACGCCGCGTGCTCTCCAGCTCCGTGCTCACTGGGACCTCCGCTCTCTCAGCCCGGCAAAGGATACTCTTTTGCGGGAAGCGTCTCGAAGGGATGAGATCCGGTGCAGTTCAACGTGCGACCCTACGTATGCGGCGCTCTCGGCCGGATCGACACCGCCCTCCTCGGCAAACTGACCGCCGCGGGCCCGCGGGTGCGCCCCGCGCTGCAGACCGACGAGGCGGCGCTGTTCAGCTCGACGCCGCTGCCGCCCTACCACCGCGACGGCGCCTCGTACGCGTTCGCGTGGGGCGAGCGCAGGCCGAAGGCCGCCGACGACTGGATCTCGGTCGCGGAGACGTACGAGACGCCGGGGCTGATCGGCGACGGCGACCGGGTGACGCTGCACACCGGCGGGCTTGGCCTGGTCGACGTCTACTACGTGCGCCAGGGCGACGCGGTCTACTTCTCCTCGCTCATCCAGCCGCTGCTGGCCCTCGTGCCGATCGAGATCGACTGGTCGGCGTGGGCCTCGATCCTGCAGGTGACGTTCCCGCTGGCCGAGGCGACGCCGTACACCGAGGTCAAGCGGCTGCCGGGGTCGAGCGCGCTGGTGTTCCGGCACGGCGTGCTCACCACCGAGCGCCGGCTGCCGCGCTGGCTGCGCACCGAGCCGTACGAGGCGTGGATCAGCCCGCACGAGATCGTCCAGCTGCTGCACGACGTCTACGAGGAGTACGACGGCCGCAAGCTGCTCGTCCCGGTGAGCGGCGGCTACGACTCCCGCCTGCTGGCCAGTGTGGCCAAGGCCAGGGGCGCCGACGTCGAGTCGTGGACGACCAGCCCCGACGACGGCACCGACACCGACATCGCGTTCGCCCGGGCGATCACCAGGGAGTTGGGCATCCCCCACCGGGTGATCATCCAGGACGCCGCCGACTACCCGGCCGACGCCGCCGAGGTGGCCCGCCGGCTGGAATATCTGACTCCCCACCACGCCTGGTACGCGCCCTTCGCCAAGGAGGTCCACGGCGCGGGCCGGATCCTCGTCGACGGGCTGGCCGGCGGGCCGCTGCTGAAGAACTTCATGGTCAGCGGGGCCGCGCTGGAGGCCAGGACGCAGGCCGAGCGCTCGAAGGCCGTGCTCGATTCCCTGTCGCTCGGGCAGCCGTCGCAGCCGTTCCTGTCGAAGGCCGCCGCGCAGTGGATGGACGAGACCGTGCGCGAGCAGTTCGCCGCGGCCACCTCCATGCTCCACGGGCACCGGGCCGAGCTGCCGCTGTCGGTGCTGCACACCCGGACCGTGCGTGGCATCGCGCGCTCGGCGGTCAACCTGGTGGGGCCCGAGGCGTCGTTCGCGGCGCCGTTCATCCACCCGGAGTTCTTCGACGCCGCGCTGTCGGTCGGGGTGGCCAGGAAGGACAAGGGCCGCTTCTACCGCGAGGTGCTCTACGCGGCGGACCCACGGGTGGCCGCGCTGCCGTCCACCAACGTCGTCAAGCAGCCGCTCCAGCGGGTACCGTTGCGGTCCACGGCGGCGCCTGCCCGAAATTATTCGCACCGCATGCTGGAGACGGTGGTGCGGAGAGTGCCGGGTCTGCTGTCCGACGAGATGCACGAGGTGGTCGCGGCCGGACCCGACGCTCTGACCAGGTTCAACGGGTGGAATGACCGTTTCTGGGTAAGAGGTCTGGTCTTGTTCGGACTGTGGCTGAGTGACGTAGAGAACGACCTCTCGGACCTGACGCCGCCTTTTTAGTGAACTCTGGGTAACAGGGTGATTACGTACCGATCTCGCGGGTATTAACCCTCGCACAGCAGAAGCGGGTTCCGGAGAGCCAACGGGCTGGTAGTGTTCGGCCCGTAAGCGCCGCACAAACGGGCACCAGATCACAAATCCGGTCTCGTTCGAGGGCATGGGGTTCGCAGGGATGACGACCCCACGCGGCGCGGTCACCACATAACAACGCCGGGGAACCGGTGACTTCGTCCTGCCCACATCTCTTCCTGTGAGCGACATATGATCAACGCATCCCCAATGCCGGAGCCGATCTCCGAGGCGTTCGTCTCGGAGGATCCTGCCTGGTACAAGCGGGCGGTGTTCTACGAAGTGCTCGTCCGGGGGTTCAAGGACTCCAACGGCGACGGCACCGGCGACCTGCGCGGTCTCATCGAGAAGCTGGGCTATCTCGAGTGGCTCGGCGTGGACTGCCTGTGGCTGCTGCCGCTGTACGAGTCGCCGCTGCGCGACGGCGGGTACGATATTTCGGACTATATGAAGATCCTCCCTGACTTCGGGGACTTGGGGGATTTTGTCCAGCTGATCGAGAAGGCCCACGAACGCGGCCTGCGGATCATCACCGACCTGGTGATGAACCACACCAGTGATCGGCACCCGTGGTTCCAGGCGTCCCGGCACGACCCCGAGGGGCCGTACGGCGACTTCTACGTGTGGTCCGACCACCCCGGCGGATATCCGGACGCGCCGATCATCTTCATCGGCGCCGAAGAGTCCAACTGGACCTACGACCCGGTGCGCAAGCAGTACTACTGGCATCGTTTCTTCCACCACCAGCCGGACCTCAACTATGACAATCCGGCGGTCCAGGAGGCCATGCTGGAGGTCCTGCGGTTCTGGCTGGACCTCGGCATCGACGGGTTCCGGCTGGACGCGGTGCCGTACCTGTTCGAGCGGGAGGGCACGGCGTGCGCGGGGCTGCCCGAGACGCACGCGTACCTGAAGAAGATCCGCGCGGAGGTCGACCGGCTCTACCCCGACCGGGTGCTGCTGGCCGAGGCCAACGGCTGGCCCGAGGACGTCGTGGAGTACTTCGGCGACCCCACCACGGGAGGTGACGAATGCCACATGGCCTTCCACTTCCCGCTGATGCCGCGCATCTACATGGCGGTCAAGAAGGAGACCCGCGAGCCGATCTCCGAGATCATGTCGCTCACGCCGAAGCTGCCGGAGAACGCCCAGTGGGGCATCTTCCTCCGCAACCACGACGAGCTCACGCTCGAGACGGTCAGCGAGGAAGAGCGCGACTACATGCACAAGGAGTACGCCAAGGACCCGCGCATGCGGGCCTACCTCGGCATCCGCCGCCGCCTGGCCCCGCTGCTCGACAACGACCGCGACCGCATCGAGCTGTTCACCGCGCTGCTGCTGTCGCTGCCGGGCTCGCCGATCATCTACTACGGCGACGAGATCGGCATGGGCGACAACATCTGGCTGGAGGACCGCGACTCGGTCCGCACGCCGATGCAGTGGAGCCCCGACCGCAACGCCGGGTTCTCCTCAGCCGATCCGGGCCGGCTCTACCTGCCCGCGGTCATGGACCCGATCTACGGCTACCAGGCGGTCAACGTGGAGGCCCAGCAGCGCCACGAGGGCTCGCTGCTCCACTTCACCCGCAAGATGCTGGAGATCCGCCGCCGGCACCCGGTGTTCGGCACAGGGGCGTACACGGAAATGTGGTCGTCGAACCCGTCCGTGCTGACGTACGTGCGCGAGGAGCGCGACGACGTGATGCTGTGCGTCAACAACCTGTCGAAATTCCCGCAGCCGGTGGAGCTCGACCTGCGGCGCTTCGAGGGCATGATCCCGGTCGAGGCGCGGGGCGGGGTGCACTTCCCCAAGATCGGGGAGCTGCCGTACCTGCTGACGCTGCCGGGGCACGGCTTCTACTGGTTCGCGCTGAAGCAGGACGAGAACGAGGAGCAGCCGGTCAGGCTGGGCTAGACCTACTGGGCTGATCTCATGGCGCCCGCGGCCCGATGGCCGCGGGCGTCAGCGTGCGGTGACCGGCACCTGGGCGCGGGCGGCGCGGCGGGCGGGGATCAGCGCGACCGCGAGGGCCGCGCCCACCGCGACGACCACGGTCACCGCCAGCGTCACCGGCGACGGCGCCCGGCCGATGCCCGCGCCGACGCCGCTGGTGTGGCCCTGCAGATCGATCAGCGCGGTCACCACGGACGCCCCCGCCACCGCGCCCGCGCCGATCCCGAGCACGACGAGCAGGCCCGTCCCGGTCACCAGCGTGGCCATGACCTGGCGCGGCGTGAGCCCCATCGCCTTCAGCACGGCCAGGTCGAAGGCGTGGTCGCGCAGCCCGAGCGCGCTGGCGGTGAGCAGGTTGGCCAGGCCGATCAGGGCCAGCACGGCGATCAGCGCCACGATCACCACCCGGATGACGGACAGCCGGTCGGCCGGGTTGACCGCGGCCTGCACGTCGAGGCCCTCGGCCGACTCGCCCAGCAACCGGCCCCGCACCTCCGCGGGGTCCGCCCCCGGCTGGAGCGCGAGCGCGTAGTACGTCGGCGGCTCCGCGTCCTTCTCCGCCAGGCTGTCGAGGCCCAGCGAGAGCACCTCGCCGTCCTGGTCGGGCTCGACGGCGCGGCCGACGATCCGGACGATCAGCGGGGTGCCGCCCACGGTGAGCCGCACCCGGTCGCCGATCTCCACGCCGAGCAGGTCGAGCAGGCCCTGCCCGGCGACGGCCTCGCCCTGGCGGGCGTACATGCGGCCCTCGACCACGGGGAACGGGTACGGCTGCGCCGAGCCGCCGAGCGCCCGCACGCGTACGGACCGGGCCTCGCCCGGGGCCAGGGCGTTGACGTCGGTGCCCGGGTAGACGGCGGCCACGTCCTTGTCGCGCTCGGCGATCCGCTGGGCGGCGGCCGGCTCCAGCTTGCCGGGGCGGACGTACAGGGAGGCGTGCTGGCCCACCTGCTCGGGGTGGGACTTGAAGGAGTCGAGCGTGGACCACACGCCCAGCCCGATGGTGATCATCATCATCGGCACGGCCAGGCCGAACGCCGTCAGGAACGCCGGTACCCGGCGGGTGAAGGCGTCGCGGGTGCCGAGGACGAGGGCGGGCGGAAGGCGTACGAGAAGGGCGAGCCGGGCCAGCCTGGACAGGTGGCCGCGCGGCGGGGCGGCCGGCGCGGCCGGGATCGGGGGTGTGCGCCCGCCGCGCCACGCGGGCAGCCCCACGGCCGCCAGCACGACGAGGGCCGTGCCCGCGACGATGGCCAGCACCGGACCCGCGGCGACGGAGCTCGGGCCCAGCATGGCCGCCATGACGCCCCAGCCGGTGACCGCGCCGAGCGCGATGCCCAGCAGGCCGAGGGCGCCGTGCTCGACCAGGAGCAGCAGCGCCACCTGGCCCTTGGTGAACCCCATCGACTTGAGCGTGGCCAGGTCGCGCAGCTGGCCCAGCACCCGGCCGCCGGCGGCGTTGGCCAGCGCCAGCGCGGCGGCCACCAGGCCCACGACTCCGAACAGCGCGAGGAGCGTGCCGAGCAGCCGGTTGTCCAGCTCCATCGAGGCCCTGACCTCGCGCCAGGTGTAGACGCGCTGCAGGCCGTCCTCCAGCATGACGACCGCGCGCTGCGAGACGACCTGGGACGCCTCCGGGTCGTCCAGGCGCAGCCCGGTCACCCACTCGCTGCGGGCCTGCACGGGCTCGACCCGGTCGAGCATGACGGGCAGCACGTACGCCAGGCCGGGCGTCCACTCCGGGTAGAAGCCCTGGTCGGCGGAGTCGGCGATGCCGCGCACGTAGAGGGTGTGGCGTCCGCCGTTGAGCGCGATGATCGTGAACGGCGCGCCGATGCGCAGGCCCAGCGACCGGGCGAAGGAGCGTTCGACGACCACGCCGTCCGGCTGGGCGGGGTCGAGCCACCTGCCCTCGGCCACCACCGGGTGCGCCACCGCGGGCGGCGTGGCCGGCATCGCGCGCAGAGCGGCCGGGTCGCGTCTGCCGTCCTGTGCCACGGTGACGGGGGCCGAGCGGTAGGGGCCGGCGGTCTCGGCGACGCCGTCGATGCCGCCGAGCGAGACCTGGGGGCCGTCCTTGGTGTAGATCCAGACGTGGGCGCCCTCGGTCTGGGCGAACAGGCCGCGCCACGGGTTGGTGCCGTCTTCGAGCAGGGTCACCGCGGTGATCAGCGCGGCCACGATGCCGGCCACCGCCAGCACGGTCAGCGCCGCCGGCCCCTTCCTGGCCCGCAGGTCGGCCCTGACCCACCGGCTCCCCGCCCTGGTGGTGCTCATCTCAGGTCGATGACCTCTCCGGCGGTGCCGGTGCGGCGGCGGACGATGCGGCCGTCGTCGACGATCTCGCCGTCGAACAGCGACACCACGCGGTCGGCCAGGCTGGCCACGCGGGCGTCGTGGGTCACCATGACGATCGTCTGGCCGTCTTTGTGCACGTCGCCGAGCAGGCGGAGCACGTCGCGGGTGTTGCGGCTGTCGAGATTGCCGGTGGGCTCGTCGGCGAGTAACAGCGCGGGCTCGTTGGCCAGCGCCCTGGCCAGCGCGACCCGCTGCTGCTCGCCGCCGGAGAGCTGCGCGGGCGCGGCGTCGGCCCGGTCGGTGAGGTTGAGCGCCGCCAGCAGGCTCTCCCTGCGCCGGCGGGCCACCTTGGGTGAGGCCCCGGACAGCAGCGCGGGGAGCTCGACGTTGTCGCCGACGGTCATGTTGGCGACGAGGTTGAAGAACTGGAAGACGAAGCCGATCTTCTTGCGCCGCAGCAGCGCCCACGCGCTCTCCGACAGCGTGTCGACGCGCTTGCCGTCGAGCCAGATCTCGCCGCTGGTGCGGGTGTCGAGGCCGCCGAGCATGTGGACGAGCGTGGACTTCCCCGAGCCGGACGGCCCCATGACGGCGACGAACTCACCCGGCTCGACCTGCAGGTCCACCCCGCGTACGGCCGGCACGGGGACCGCGCCGTCCTGGTAGATCTTGACCAGATTGACCGTTTTTGCGACGGCGTTCACGCGAGGTCCTCCTGACACCGTTCGAGCCAGTCGAGGTCGGCCTGCAGGTGCAACATGGCGCCCTCGATGAGCAGCATGGCCACCCGGTCGGTGGGCGGCGTGCGGGACAGCAGCTCGTTGAGGTCGCTCATGAGCGACAGGTAGTGGCGGCGCTGCCGGTTGATCAGGGCCATCCGGTCGGCGATGCCGGTGAGCGGGGCGAGGACGAGCTTCATGAAGAACTCGTCGCGCACACGCGGGCCCTCGGTGGGCTCGTCGACCCAGATCTCGAGCACCTCGCGGCCCTTGGCGGTCAGGTAGTAGACCTTCTTGTTGGGCCGGTTGGACTGCTCGACGTCGACCGCCCTGACCAGGCCGTCCTTCTCCAGCCTGCCGAGGGTGACGTATATCTGCCCGATGTTGGGGGAGGGATAGGCGCTGCCGAAGGTCTGCTCCAGCGCCTGTTTCAGCTCGTAACCGTGCGCCGGCTCCTTCGCCAGCAGCGCCAGCAGGTGAAGCCGCACCGCCCCACCTCCCCGCGTTGTGTTACGCATGCGTTACGGAGTTATCCGTTGACCTACAGATTACAGGTGTGCATAACATAAATGCATCTACCTAACACGTATGTAAAACAGTCTGAACACGGAGGAAACAGCGTGCTTCGCCCGCTTTCCCTGCTGCTGGCCGTCACACTCGCGGCCGGCTGCGCGGCAGCGGGCGACGAGGGCGGCGGCGGATCCGGTACGGGCGGAACAGGGCCCATCACCTTCGCCACCGGCCGCGACACCACGGCGTACCTGCAACCCCTGCTGGACCGCTGGAACCAGGCCCACCCGGCCGAGAAGGTGACGCTGCTGGAGCTGCCCGAGGCCGCCGACGAGCAACGCGCCCAGATGGTGGCCAACCTCCAGGCCCGCAGCAACCGCTACGACGTGCTCGGCCTGGATGTGATCTTGACCGCCGAATTCGCGGAGAACGGCTGGATCATCCCCCTGGAGCGCGGGCTGTTCCCGCTCGACAGGTTCCTGCCGCCCGTCGTGGAGACGGCGATCTACAAGGACAAGCTCTGGGCCGTCCCGTACACCAGCAACGCCGGGCTGCTCTACTACCGGACCGACCTGGTGGACAAGCCGCCCAGGACGTGGGCCGAGCTACGCGACCAAGCACGCAAAATCACGAAAAAGCACGACATTGGAGGCTACGCCGGGCAATTCCTGGCGTACGAAGGGCTCACCGTCAACTTCTCCGAGGCCGTGCAGTCGGCCGGCGGCGAGATCGTCAGCCGCGACGGCACCGAGGTCGCCCTCGACCCGGCCACCGGCGGCACCGCCCTGGAGTTCCTGCTCCAGGGCGTACGCGAAGGCTGGATCCCGAAGGAGTCGCTGAGCTACAAGGAGGAGGAGTCCCGCCTGGCCTTCCAGGAGGGCAGGCTGGCCTTCGCCCGCAACTGGCCGCACGCGTACGGCCCCGCCAAGGCCGAGCTGGGCGACAAGGTGGCCGTGACGCGGCTGCCGGGCCTGAACGGGCCCGGGTCGAGCACGCTCGGCGGCGCCAACCTCGCCGTCAGCGCCTTCTCCAAGCACCAGCAGACCGCGCAGGAGTTCATCCGCTACTTCACCAGCCTGGAGAACGAGCGGCGGGTGCTCACCGAAGGCTCCTTCCCGCCCGTGTGGACGGAGCTCTACGACGACCCCGAGCTGATCAAGCGCTTCCCCTACCTGCCCGTGCTCAAGGAGAGCATCCTGACCGCGAAGGCACGGCCGGTGAGCGCGAACTACAACCAGCTGAGCCTGGTGATCGCCAGTTCGGTCGCCAAGGTGCTCGGCGATCCCACCCCCGAGTCCGCCGACGACGTGGCGGCCTCGATGAAGTCCGAACTCGAAGAGATCATGAGAACCCAGTGAGGCAGCCATGCGAAAAGGCAGAACAGCAGCGATCCTGGCCGGGCTCGCGGTAGCCGTCGCCGCCTGCGGCAACGCGCCGACCACCACGGCGCCCACCGGCTCGGCGTCGGCTCCGGCGAGCGGGGGCGCCAAGCCGCTGGAGGGCGTGACGCTGGAGGTGGCCGCCAAGTGGACGGGCGCCGAGCAGAAGAACTTCGAGCAGGTGCTCAAGGCCTTCTCCGACAAGACCGGCGCCAAGGTGACGTACGCCTCCACCGGTGAGGACACCGGGGCCTACCTCGGCCCGCGCATCCAGGGCGGCAGCCCGCCCGACGTGGCGATCCTGCCCCAGCCGGGCCTGGTGCAGCAGTACGCCGACCAGGACGCGCTCAAGCCGCTGAGCGACGAGGTCATCAGCGAGATCGACGCCAACTACACCCCGTACTGGAAGGAGCTCGGCTCCGCCGACGGCCAGGTCTACGGCGTGCTGATCAAGGCGGCGCACAAGTCGCTGGTCTGGTACCGCGGCCAGGCGTTCGAGGACGCCGGCGTGCAGCCACCGACCACGTGGGACGAGCTGGTGACGGCCGCGCAGACCGTCGCCGACTCCGGCACCCCGCCCTTCTCCTTCTGCGGCGCCTCCGGCTGGACGCTGACCGACCTCTTCGAGAACGTCTACCTGTCCACCGCCGGCCCGGAGAACTACGACAAGCTCTCCAAGCACGAGATCCCGTGGACCGACCCCACCGTGACCACGGCGCTGGAGAAGATCCAGCAGATCGTCAAGAACGACTTCCTGGTCGACGGCACCTCCGGCACCATGCAGACCGACTTCCCCACCTGCGTGAGCAAGGTCTACGGCACCGACGACGCCGCCATGGTCATCGAGGCCGACTTCGTGGCCGTCGAGGCCGTCCAGTCGGGCGCCAAGGTCGGCGACGAGGCGAAGTACTTCCCCTTCCCGAAGGTCGGCGACACCGCCCCCGTCGTGCTCGGCGGCGACGTCGCCGTGGCCATGAAGGACTCCCCCGGCGCCATGGCGCTGTTGCAGTTCCTGGCCTCCAAGGAAGGCGGCGAGATCTGGGCCAAGCTGCCCGGCTACCTGTCGCCCAACAAGAACGTCTCCCCCACCAACTACCCCGACGAGCTGACCAGGCAGCTCGGCCAGACCATCGTCTCGGCCGGTGACGCCGTCCGCTACGACATGTCCGACCTGGCGCCGAGCGCCTTCGGCGGCACCGACGGCAAGGGCGAGTGGAAGGTGCTGCAGGACTTCCTGCGCGACCCGAGCGACATCAAGGGCGCTCAGGAAGCGCTGGAGTCCGAGGCCGTCAAGGCCTGGAAGTAAAGAGGTAAGGCCGTGACCGAACGGTTGGACGGCCGGCAGGCCCCGCCCGCGGACGCCGCGGGCGGGCCCTCCACCGGACCGGCTGCACCCCCCAGCAAGAAATCACGCCTCGGCCCCTCGCCGGCGGTCGCCATCGCCTTCCTCCTCCCGGCCGCGCTGCTGCTGGGCATCTGGGTGGTCTACCCGATCGTCTACTCCCTGTTCCGCAGCCTGTTCGACGCCACGGGCCAGGGGTTCGTGGGGCTGGGCAACTACGCCACGATCTTCACCGACTCGGGCATGCTCACCACGATCCGCAACAACCTCATCTGGGTGGTCGTCGCGCCGATCGTGGTCACCACGCTGGGTCTGATCTTCGCGGTGCTGACCGAGCGCATCCGCTGGGCGACGGCGTTCAAGCTGATCGTCTTCATGCCGATGGCGGTCTCGCTGATGGCGGCCGGCGTGATCTTCCGCCTCGTGTACGAGGAGAACCCGGACCGCGGCGTGGCCAACGCCATCCTCACCACCGTCCACGACACGTTCTCCTCCGCACAGGGCTATCCGGAGGCCCGGCCGCGCGAGGGCGACCAGTCGCAGGTCGCCGACCAGAACGGCGCGGTCGTCACCAAGCAGCCCGCGCAGGCGGGACAGCCGGTGCTGATCCCGATCGTCGGCGTCCGGCCGGAGTTCATGCCGAGTGACGCCCAGCCGGCGCGGGCGCCCGCGGCCGGCGACGGCCTGGCCGGGACGGTCTGGTTCGACTTCACCCCCGGAGGCGGCGGCGTGAACGGCGCCGTGGACGGCTCGGAGCGCGGCCTGCCCGGCATGACCGTGGAGGCGGTGGGGAGCGGCGGCGAGGTCGCCGCGACCGCGACGACGGCCGAGGACGGCACCTTCCAGTTCGAGGGGCTCCCCGCGGGCTCCTACACCGTACGGCTGCCGCAGTCGAACTTCGAAGCCTCGTACGGCGGGTTGACCTGGCTCGGGCCGACGCTCATCACGCCCGCCATCATCGGCGCGTTCGTCTGGGTGTGGGCCGGGTTCGCCATGGTCCTGATCGCGGCCGGGCTCGCGGCGATCCCGCGTGACGCGCTGGAGGCGGCCCGCATCGACGGCGCCTCGGAGTGGCAGGTGTTCCGCAAGATCACCGTCCCGCTGCTGTCGCCGGTGCTGCTCGTCGTCTTCGTGACGATGATCATCAATACGCTGAAGGTGTTCGACCTGGTCTTCATCATCGCGCCGGCCTCCGTGCAGCCGCAGGCGAACGTGGTGGCGCTGGAGATGTGGCGGGTGTCGTTCGGCGGCGGGGGCAACCAGGGCCTGGGCAGCGCCCTCGCGATCTTCCTGCTGATCCTGGTCCTCCCCTTCATGATCATGAACATCCGCAGGTTCCGGAGGGGAGACTCATGACCACCGCGACAGTCCCGGCCCCGTCGAGGCTGGAGGCGGGGGCGCCCCGCAGGGGCCTGGCGGGCAGGATCGTCGACCGCCTGGGCAGCGGCGTCGTGCAGGTCGTCATGGTCGTGCTCGGCCTGTTCTGGCTGGTGCCGACCCTGGGCCTGCTGGTCGTCTCGCTGCGCACCACGCAGGTCAACAACGCCGAAGGCTGGTGGACGGTCTTCACCAAGCCGGCCGAGCTGACCATCCAGAACTACGCGAACCTGCTGGGCAGCGGCTTCACCGCCTCCTTCTGGAACACCGTGCTCATCACGGTGCCGACGACGATCCTGGTGATCGGCATCGCGGCCATGGCGGGGTACGCGTTCGCGTGGATGGACTTCCCCGGCCGCGACACCACGTTCCTCGTGGTCGTCGGGCTGCTCATCGTGCCGATCCAGATCGCGCTGATCCCCGTCGCGAGCCTGTACGGCGGCGCCGGCATCTTCGGCACGATCCCCGGCGTGGTGCTGTTCCACGTGGCGTTCGGGTTGCCGTTCGCGATCTTCCTGCTCCGCAACTTCTTCGTCGGCATCCCCGCCTCGCTGCTGGAGGCGGCCAGGATGGACGGCGCATCGGAGTGGAAGATCTTCGCTCAGGTGGTGTTCCCGCTGGGCAAGCCCGCCATCGCCTCGCTGGGCATCTTCCAGTTCCTGTGGGTGTGGAACGACATGCTGATCGCGCTGGTCTTCGCCGATACCGGCAACCAGCCGATGACCAAGTACCTGCAGTCGCAGATGCGGCAGTTCGGGTCGAACGTCGACATCCTCTCGTCCGGCGCGTTCATGTCGCTGGTCATTCCGCTGGTCCTGTTCTTCGCCTTCCAGCGGTACTTCGTCCAGGGCATGATGGCCGGCTCCGTCAAGTGACCTGGCGGGCGCCCGCCTCCCGAGAGGGGGGCAGGCGGGCGCCCGCCCTGTGATCATTCCGGTACGGCTTGAACCGCCGTTTCGGCAACAAGCCGTACCAGACCTGGCTAAGCTCATCGGCCATGGCCGGTCGTCCACTGAACGAAGTCGTCGAAGCAGGGTGGGCTCGCGCGCTCGAGCCCGTCGCAGAGCAGATCTCCTTCATGGGAGAGTTCCTGCGGAAAGAGATCGCCGAGGGCCGGCAGTACCTGCCGGCCGGGCCGAACGTCCTGCGGGCGTTCAACCAGCCCTTCGACGAGGTCAAGGTGCTGATCGTGGGGCAGGACCCGTACCCGACGCCCGGCCACCCCGTCGGGCTGTCGTTCTCGGTGGCGCCCGACGTGCGGCCGCTGCCCGGCAGCCTGGTCAACATCTACAAGGAGATGGAGACCGACCTCGGCCTGCCCCGGCCGTCCAACGGCGACCTGACGCCGTGGGCCGAGCAGGGCGTGCTGCTGCTCAACAGGGTGCTCACCGTGATGCCCGGCAAGCCCGCCTCCCACCGCGGCAAGGGCTGGGAGCAGGTCACCGAGCAGGCCATCAAGGCCCTGGTGGCGCGCGACAAGCCGATGGTGGCGATCCTGTGGGGCCGCGACGCCCGCAACCTCGCGCCCATGCTCGGCAGCGTGCCGCGTGTCGAGTCGGCGCACCCGTCGCCGCTGTCCGCGCGCAGCGGGTTCTTCGGCTCCCGGCCGTTCAGCCGCGCCAACGAGCTGCTCATCCAGCAGGGCGCGGCTCCCGTCGAGTGGAAGCTGCCCTAGCATCGTCGCCATGAGTGATGAACCGAAGTTCCTGCGCCTCACGGTCGAGCTGACCGTCGAAGTGCTCGACATGGAGGCGCTGCAGGCCGCGGCGCTGGCCGAGATCAGACACCCCGACGCCGACCTCAGCGACGAGGAGCGTACGGAGCAGGCCGAGCTGGTCGCCTCCGACGACACCGGCGCCTCGGCGTTGCAGTGGCTGATCGAGCCTGACCACGTGCTGCAGCTCGTCGACCACATCGGCGAGATCGAGCCCCGTGAGGCCGTGCTCGGCGTCGAGCCGTCGGAGGGGCTGAGCGAAGAGGACGACGAGGAGCACGACCACGCGTGACGCGTACGCGGTGAGGTAGGGCGGCGGCCACGGCGTTCAGACGTCGTGGCTTTTCGCTGCCTTGACTAAGATCGGAAGCCTCCGGATCGTGCGAGAGGGCAGCCGATGATCGTCGCATTCTCCATCACCCCGCTGGGCGTCGGCGAAGGGGTCGCCGAGCCCGTGGCCCGCGCCGTCAAGGTGGTCCGTGACAGCGGCCTGCCGAACCGTACGGACGCGATGTTCACCACGATCGAGGGCGAGTGGGACGAGGTCATGGACGTCGTCAAGCGGGCCGTGGACGCCGTGGCCGAGGTCGCACCGCGGGTGGGCCTGGTGTTGAAGGCCGATATGCGTGCGGGTGTCACCGACGGGATGACCTCCAAGCTGGAGTCCCTGGAACGCCACCTGCCCTAATATTTCACGACATCGGCGCCGGTCGGCCGGCGCCGCGTCTACTCTTGCCGCTCTGGCTCTTCGTTCGAGATATGTCTTGAAAGCTCCTCCGACGCGACATATCGTGTTGCACGACTAGACGCGATAGTACGCGTTTCTCTGGAGGCGGTCATGCAGTACGAGCGAGTGCCGGTCCTGGTGGTCGGTGCGGGGTATGCGGGGCTGAGCGCGGCGACGCTGCTGGCCTGGCGTGGGATTCCGGTCATGCTGGTCGAACGGCATGCGAGCACGTCGGTCCAGCCGAAGGCGTTCGGCGTGGGGCCGCGGGCGATCGAGTTGCTGCGTCCCGTCCCGGGGCTGGAGGAGCGGCTCGCGAGCGTCTGGGCGGGCATCGGCGACAACATGCGCATCGCCATCGCCAAAAGCCTGGTCGACCCAGAGCCGCACATGATCATGAACGACGAGCAGGAGGAGCTCGCCTTCCTGGCGGACGTCACGCCCGCCAGGCTGGTCGGGGCGCCACAGGCCGAGATCGAGCGCATCCTGCGGCACAAGGCCGAGGAACTCGGCGCCGACCTGCGGTTCTCCACCGAGTTGATCTCTCTCGACCAGGACGCCGACGGCGTCACGGCCGTCATCCGCGGGCAGGACGGCGACCGGCTCGTGCGCGCCGAATACGTGGTGGCCGCCGACGGGTACCGCAGCCCGCTGCGGCAGATGCTGGACGTCCCGGTCTCGGGCAAGGGCGAGCTGGGCCGGATGTGCTCGATCATGTTCGACGCCGACCTGACCGGGCTGGTGCGGGAGCGCGAGGTGACCCTCTGGTACCTGCAGAACGACGTCTTCACGGGCGTCATCGTGACCGGCACCGGGGTCGGGTCACACGTGCTCGGCGTCAACCACGCCGAGGGCGAGGGCGACTTCACCGAGCGGCGCTGCGTCGAGCTGGTACGGATCGCGACCGGCCGGCCGGATCTGGACGTACGGGTGCTGGACACGGCGTCGTTCGCGATGGCGCACGTGCTGGCGGACACGTACCGGGCCGGGCGGGTGTTCTTCGCCGGTGACGCCGCCCACACGATGCCGCCGACCGGCGGGCAGGGCGGCAGCACGGCGCTCCAGGACGGCTGCGACCTGGCCTGGCGGCTCTGGCTGGTGCTCACGGCGCAGGCCGGGCCGGCCTTTCTGGACACGTACGACGCCGAACGGCGCCCGATCGGCGCGGTGACCGCCGACATGCAGCTCGCCAACCTGGGCCGACGCATGCCTCCGACCGCCCGGATCGGTTATCCGGAGCCGCTCGACGACCCGGCGGGTGTGCTCATCGGCTACCGCTACCACTCCACCGCGATCATCGAAGGCCCCGGCGACGACGGCTCCATCCTGGAGGATCCCCGCGTACCGGACGGCCGCCCCGGCAGCCGAGCCCCTCACGTCACGCTCGACCGTCGCGGACGGCGCCTGTCCACGGTCGACCTCTTCGGCCGCGATTTCGTCCTCCTCACCACCGCCCAGCCCTGGATAGACGCGGCACAGCTGGTCAAAACCCGCCTCGGCATACGCCTGACGCCGATCCTGGTGACCGACCCCTCGACAACGCAGCGAGAGCACACAGAAGAACACCCGCTGACGGACACGGAGACCCGCCACCTAACGGACGCGGGGAGCCACTCCCCCACGGACGCGGACGGCCACCGCTTCACAGACGCACAAGACGGCCACCTAACGGACGCGGGGAGCCGCTCCCTCGCGGACGTGGAAGGCCGCTTCGCGGAGCGGTACGGCGTACGCGGGGGCGGCGCCGTACTGGTCCGCCCGGACGGCTACGTGGCCTGGCGCTCCCGGGACGTCGTCCCAGACCCCACCACCGCCCTGGACCAGGCCCTACGCCACATCCTCAGCCGCTGACCCCACCCACGCACCGCGGGCCTCCGCCACCACCACGATGCCGCCTGCCGACCCCACCGGTGCCGCGCCTCGGCATCCGGCAGGGAAGCGGATGCTCGTCCGGCTCCCTACCGGATCGAGCCGGCGCCGGGGCTCGGCCGCTGGTGGGAGCGGTGTCCGTCGCAGGCGCATCATCCGTGCCGCAGGTCGGCAAGAGCGACAAGTCGTCCGGTGACGACCACGACCAGCAAGTTGTCCGGGTGACGGCCACGACCAGCACCGCTCGCCCTGGCCGTCGCCGAACCCAACGGCATCCGGACCGCCTTCGGACCTCGCCGGACCCGAGGCAGTCAGACACCACGAAGGCTCACAGGAGCCGACAGGCGCAACCCGCGGCCCACCTTCGAACTGTCCTGACCCAACAACGACATCCGGCCGGATCAGAACCCGCGCCGACCGGACCGGCGATTCCCCTCACCTACCGCCGACCTCGCCCGACCCGAGAGACGACGCGAGCTGGAACCCACACAGCACCGTGCGGCCCACCAGTGGTTCCCACCACCTGTCCCGCCTCGCCTCCGGGAAGAGACATCCGGCGGAGGCCGTCCGCCGTCGGTGCCGGTCGTGGCGCGAGCTGGGAGCTCACAACGCGATGAGCGTCGCCCGAAAGGAGTCGGTTTGCCGCCGGCCGGTCCGATTGGCTAGGAAGCCTTGCATGCTAAGAGGTAACAAGGTCGGGCTCAGGGCCCGGCACGAGGACGACATTCCGATCCTGCGGGCCGAGCTCTACGACGACGTGGTCAACGCCTCGCGGGCCGAAGGCAGCCCGTGGCGGCCGATCACACCCGGATCGAACGATCCGCGGCTCGTGGTGGACGACAAGGAGCAAGGGAACGTCCGGTTCTCGGTCGTGGAGCTGGACGGCGGCACGCTGGTCGGCACCGCGACGCTGTGGGGCATCGACAACCACAACCGGTCCGCGCACATCGGGCTGGGACTGCTGCCGTCGGCCCGTGGCAAGGGCTACGGCACCGACGTGGTCGCGGTGTTGTGCCACTACGGTTTCGTCGTGCGCGGCCTGCAGCGACTGCAGATCGAGACGCTGTCGGACAACGCCGCGATGCTGCGCTCCGCCGAGCGCAACGGCTTCGTCCGCGAGGGCGTGCTGCGCCGCTCGGCCTGGGTCATGGGCGAGTTCCTGGACCAGGTGCTGCTCGGGCTCCTCGTCCAGGACTGGAAGCCGAACTCGTAGGGCCAGGCCGCCGCCCCGACGGCGGGCCGCAGAGCCGACATGGACGGCCGATGGCCAGGGCAGCTCATCACGACAGGACCGGTCAGGGGCGGCGGCGGTTGTGGAGAAGGCGTTCGCGGCGCGTGCGGAGTTTGTCGTGAAGGTGTTCCAGTTTGCGGCAGCGTTCTTCCAAGCGATCGACCAGCACGTCGATGGCGCCGGGAGTACGGGGGTCCGGTGCGGTCATGCCCAGTGCCGCGACCTGCTGGGAGAAGTCGGCCAGGGCGTCCCGGTCGGCTGCGCGCCGCAGGAGCGCGAGGCCGGATTCGCGGGCGCGTACGCTGGCGGGCAGTTCGACGTCCAGCTCGGCCAGCAGCCGTCCGATCTCCAGCAGCTCGGAGCCGCGCGGATCGGCCGACTCGATCAGCCGGCGCTCCTCCCGGACGAGCAGCTCCTCGTAGAGCTCCTCCGCCGGGCCGAGCTCGGCGAGCTCCCGCTCCACGGTGTCGAGCGCCATCGTGTACGCCTGCAGCTTGGCCTCCTGGGCGGCCACGGCCTCCTGATCCCATACCGCGATCGCGTCGAGCCTGCGACGCGCCTCCCGAACTAAGCCGGCTATGGCCGTACAGCGCTTGGCCAGCTCGTCCCGGCGACGCGCCCGGCGACGGGCGATACGCAGATCTTCATCGATCATCTCAAACGGGATCACGTCACTTGGACGGGAGCACCCGTCGAAACGGTTCACAACAATCTTCACTTTTCTCACATAACCGGTCAGAACCGGCAAGCAGCCTTACCGCCTCGGCCTACGCAGTCCGTGACCACGCCCGAGCCACGCGACGATCAACGGGCCAAAATCCGGAAATCAGCCACAGGCACACCAGGGGGAGCGGTGAGGCGCTCTCGCCCAGGACGAGGATGCCGACGGCGGCCACGCCGACCGCACCGAGGCCGACCCATGTAGGCGGTCCCCATCGGCAGCTCACGCAGGGCGGCCGAGAGCATGACGAGGCTCAGCGCGACAGCGGCCACGCCGATGATCGAGGATACGGAACACGTTCCGCCGGACTGCTGCCGATGGTGATCACTCTGCCGCCCTCGCGCATGTGCCGGGGAGTGTGCGGTCGAGGTCTTCCAGCGTCATCGCCTCCAGCGGCCCGCTGGGGGCGATGACGGCATTGTTGACCAGGACGTCGAGCCGTCCAAGCGTGGCGACGACATGCTGCACGGCGACGATCAGCGTGGCGGCGTCGGTCGCCGGGGCGGCGAGAGCCGCCGCCACGCCCACCGGGCCTCCCCGCCGTCCGCTTGCCCGGCGAGTCGGACGGCCACGGCCGGGGTGGCCGATCCGTTGACCGTCGGCGGCAGTTCAGCTCAGCCACCGGATGTCCGAGCCGCGGTTCGCCAGGGGCCGCCACGCCCGCCGGGTCTTCTCCGTCGTCTGCCGTCGTCATCGTCTGCTTGCTCGGTGAGTCAGGCGGCCAGGGCGCGAGTGGCGGAGTGGGCGAGGGTCAGTGAGGAGCGGGGGGCGAGGTGGGCCTG
>NZ_SMKQ01000006.1 GCF_004348995.1 Nonomuraea terrae | reverse complement strand
GCCCCAGCCAGCCGCGCATCCCCGACCGGTCGCGCCCGCCCGCCTCCTTGACCGCGGCCAGGAACCGCTCGCGCGCCGCGGCGTCGAACGCGGCGCCGCGGGTGAGCACGGCAAGGGACACGGGACGGCCGTCCTGGGCCTGACCCAGGTAGACGAAACCGGCCGGCGCCGTCTGCAGGCGCGCCTGGACCACGAACGGCCCCAGCCGGGGAGGGTCGCCGTACTGCAGGGGACTTGCCACGTTTGCCATGAAAGCACAGACGTGGCGTCGTGCACGTTTGCGGCGCGTTTGGTGGAATGGCCTCTATGAGCGTCGCCGAAGAGTTGCCAGGCGGAAACGACGCGGCCCTGCTGCGTCAGAGTCTCGACGGGGTCCGGCGTGTCATCGTCGGCCAGGACCACATGGTCGAAAGGCTCATCGTGGCCCTGCTGGCGCGCGGGCACTGCCTGCTCGAAGGCGTGCCGGGCGTCGCCAAGACCCTCGCCGCCTCCACCCTGGCCACCGTCGTGGGCGGCACGTTCGCCCGGATCCAGTTCACACCCGACCTCGTGCCGAGCGACATCATCGGCACCCGCGTCTACCACCCGTCCAACGAGAAGTTCGACGTCGAGCTCGGCCCCGTGTTCGTCAACTTCCTGCTGGCCGACGAGATCAACCGCGCCCCGGCCAAGGTCCAGTCGGCGTTGCTGGAGGTGATGGCCGAGCGCCAGGTCACCCTGGCGGGCGTCACCCACCCGCTGCCCAAGCCGTTCATCGTGCTGGCCACCCAGAACCCCATCGAGTCCGAGGGCGTCTATCCGCTGCCCGAGGTGCAGCGCGACCGGTTCCTGTTCCGGGTGCGCGTGCGGCACCCGACCGCGCAGGAGGAGCTGCAGATCCTGCAGCGGATGAGCGTCACCCCGCCGGTTCCCGAGCGGGTGCTCGACCCGCAGCGGCTGCTGGCCCTGCAGCAGGCCGCCGAGGAGGTCTCGGTGCACCAGCTCGTCGCCGACTACGTGGTACGCCTCGTCATGGCCACCCGCGCCCCCGCCGAGTACGGCCTGGCCGACCTGACCGACACCATCGAGATCGGCGTCAGCCCACGCGCCACCCTGGGACTGGTCTCGGCGGGGCGCGCCCTGGCGCTGCTGCGCGGCCGCGACTACCTGCTGCCCGACGACATCCGCGACGTCGCCGTGGACGTCATGGGCCACCGGCTCATGCTCACCTTCGACGCCCTGGCCGACGGCGTCGATCCCGAGCAGGTCGTCCGCCAGATCCTGCAGGCCGTGCCCCCGCCCCTCGTGGTCTGGAACCAGAACCGTTGACCATCAATGAGCTGACCACCACGGGGCGGCCGATGAACACCGCGGAGCAGGCGCTGCGGCGCCTGGAGCTCACCGTCACCCGCCGGCTGGACGGCCTGCTCCACGGCGCCCACCAGGGGCTGCTGCCCGGCGCGGGCACCGAGGCCGGCGACAGCAGGGTCTACGTGCCCGGCGAGGACGACGTGCGCCGCATGGACTGGGCGGTCACCGCCCGCACGACCATCCCGCACGTCCGCGACCTCGTCGCCGACCGCGAGCTGGAGACCTGGGCGCTCGTCGACCTGTCCCCCAGCATGGACTTCGGCACCGCCGACACCGACAAACGCGACCTGGTGGTGGCCGCCGTCGGCGCGATCGGCTTCCTGTCCAGCCGCCTCGGCGACAGGTTCGGCGCGTTCGTCATCCACGACGAGTACGTTCACCGTATGCCCGCACGCACCGGCCGCCCCGCGCTCTACGGGCTGCTGCACTCCCTCATGGACGCCCCGCGCGGCCGGATCGTGGACGACCCGCCCGACCTGGCCGAGGGCATCGAGATCCTGTCGGCCGCACGCAGGCGGCGGGGCATGCGGGTGGTCGTCTCCGACTTCCTCGACCCCCGCCCCGACCTCCACCCCGACGCCGAACGCCCCTGGGAGCGCCCCATCAGGCGGCTGTCGGCCCGCCACCAGGTGCTGGCCATCGAGATCATCGACCCGCGCGAGCTCGAACTGCCGGACGTGGGCCGCGTCGCGTTCGCCGACCCCGAGACCGGGAACGTACGCGAAGTGCACCTTTCGCCCAAAGTGCGGCAAGCGTACGCGGAGGCCGCGGCCCTGCAGCGCGAGGGCACCCATCGGGCCCTGCGCAGGGCCGGCGTCGCCCACCTCGTCCTGCGCACCGACCGCGACTGGGTGTTCGACGTCGCGCAGTTCATCCTGCGCCAGCGCCGCATGAGCCACCTGTCCCCCAGGAGACCGACGTGACCGACGTGAGCAAGACGACGACCAGCCACGGGGCGGAGGCGACGCCGTGACGTTCCTCGCGCCCGGCTGGCTGTGGTTGTTCGTCCTGCTGCTGCTCCTGGTGGCCGGCTACATCATCGCGATGTTCGCCCGCCGCCGCTACACCGTGCGCTTCACCAACCTGGCCCTGCTCAACCTCGTCGCCCCCGCAGGGCCCGGCTGGCGCCGGCACGTGGCGCCCGCGCTGTTCCTCGTCATGATGGCGCTGCTGGTCATCGGCGCCGCCAAGCCCGCCGACCAGGTGCGCGTGCCGCGCGACCGCGCCACCATCATGATCGCCCTGGACGTGTCGCTGTCCATGGAGGCCGACGACGTCCAGCCCGACCGCATAAGCGCCGCCAAGGCCGCCGCGCAGGCGTTCGCCAAGGAGCTGCCCGACCGGTTCAACGTGGGCGTGGTCTCCTTCGCCCGCTCGGCCAACGTGATCATCGCCCCCACCACCGACCACGAGGCCGTGGTCACCGCGATCGGCAACCTCAGCACCCGCCCCGGCACCGCGATCGGCGAGGCGGTCTTCAACGCGCTGGAGTCGGTCCGCTCGTTCGACCAGCAGGCCGCGACCGACCCGCCGCCGTCCGCGATCGTGCTGCTGTCCGACGGCGACAACACCTCCGGCCGCACGGTCAGCGAGGCCATCGAGGCAGCCCAGCAGGCCCGCGTCCCCGTCTCCACCATCGCGTACGGCACCCAGGAGGGCACCGTCAACATCGACGGCCGCCCGGTGAACGTGCCGGTCAACAAGCAGACCCTGCAGTCGTTGTCCGACGGCACCAGCGGCCGGGCCTACACCGCCGAGTCCGGCAGCGAGCTGCGCGAGGTCTACGAGCAGATCGGCACCTCCCTGGGCTACCGGCTGGTCAGCCAGGAGATCACCCAGTGGTTCATCGTGGCCGCGATCATGGCGGGGCTGGTGGTGGCGGGCGCCGCGGTGCTCTTCGGTTCGCGGATCCCGTAACGTTTGGCGACGTGGCCCACTACTTCTCCGAGCAGCCGAAGACCGCGAGCAGGCCGGGCACGGTCGATCTGGTACTGCCCGACCTGCATCTGCGGCTGGAGACCGACAGCGGCGTGTTCTCCCCCGAGCGCGTCGACGTCGGCACCCGCGCGCTGCTGGAGACCGTCCCGGCGCCGCCGCAGGAGGGCGACCTGCTCGATCTGGGCTGCGGCTACGGTCCCATCGCGCTGACGATGGCGTCGCGGGCGCCGGGGGCGACGGTGTGGGCCGTCGACGTGAACCGGCGGGCCCTGGAGCTGACCGAGCGGAACGCCCAGGCCGCCCGCCTTGACAAAGTAAGATCGGTACATGTCGACGAAGTGCCGGATGACGTGAAATTTCGGGCCATCTGGTCTAATCCTGCGATCCGCATCGGGAAGCAGGCCCTGCACGACATGCTCACCAGGTGGCTCACCCGGCTGACGCCCGACGGCGTGGCCTACCTGGTCGTCCAGAAACACCTCGGCTCCGACTCCCTGCAGCGCTGGCTCGGCGAGCAGGGCTGGCAGGCCTCCCGCGAGGCCAGCCGGGCCGCCTACCGCATCCTGAAGGTGACCCGATGAGAAGGCAGCTGCGCCCCACCGACGTCAAGCGGCTCAACCGCACCTGGCGCAGGAACACCGGTAACCGCCTCGGCCTGATCATCGAGTCGGTCACCGGCCCGTTCAACATCGGCTCGATCTTCCGCAGCGCCGCCGCGTTCGGCGTCGACCAGATCTGGCTGGCCGGCAACGCCACCCCGCCCACCAACCCCAAGGCGGGCAAGACCGCCCTCGGCACCGAGCGGCTGGTCACCTGGCACGAGCCGATGCCGGCCACCGAGGCCGTCAAGGCCGCCAGGGAGGACGGCTACGCGGTGCTGGCCATCGAGCTGACCGCCGAGGCCGTGCCGCTGCACCGGGCCGGCCTGGCGCGCGACGTGTGCCTGGTGGTCGGCAGTGAGGACCACGGCTGCTCCCCCGCCCTGCTCGACGCCGTCGACGGCGCCTGCTACATCCCGCAGGTCGGCCGGGTGGGCTCGTTCAACGTCGCCGTGGCGGCGGCCATCGCGCTGGCGGAGGCGCGCCGTCAGGAATGGCAGAATCTCCCCGATTCGTAACCTCACCGTTCACCCGGGAAGGGCATACTTCCTGTCGTGCCGATCCGCCGATTCGCCTTCCTCGACCATCCGGCTCCGCTGGCCTTCGCCCACCGCGGAGGGGCGCTGGAAGGAGCGGAGAACTCCATGGCCGCCTTCGAGCGGGCGGTCGAGCTCGGGTACGTCTATCTGGAGACCGACGCGCACGCCACCGCCGACGGCGTGCTGCTGGCCTTCCACGACCACACGCTCGACCGGGTGACCGACCGGCGCGGCCGCATCTCCGAGCTTCCCTACCGGGAGGTCAGGCACGCCCGCATCGGCGGGGTGCACGAGATCCCGCTGCTGGAGGACCTCCTCGGCACCTGGCCGGAGGCACGCTTCAACATCGACGTCAAGGAGGCGGCCGCCATCGCGCCGCTGGCCGAGGCGGTGCGCCGCACCAACGCCTACGACCGCATCTGCCTGACCTCGTTCTCCGACGAGCGCCTGGTGCTGGCCAGGGCGGCGCTGGGCCGTGAGGTGTGCTCGGCGCTCGGGCCGCGCGGCGTCGCCGCGCTGCGCGCCGCCGCGACCACCTCCGGCTACGGCCGCCTGCTGGCGAGCCTGTCGCGCGCCGGGGTGCCCTGCGCGCAGGTGCCGATCGGCTTCCGCGGGCTGCGCGTCACCACGCGCGCCCTGGTCCGCACCGCCCACGCCATCGGCATGCAGGTGCACGTGTGGACCATCAACGACAGCGCGCGGATGGAGCGCCTGCTCGACCTCGGGGTCGACGGCATCATGACCGACGACCTCACCGGCCTGCGCGACGTGCTGCGACGGCGCGGCGTGTGGCATCCCGGCCGCCAGGTCGCCTGAGGGCGCGACACCCTTCTCCGTAGACCCCCACCGGGCGGCCGCCTCCCCGGCCGCAGAGAGCGACACCAACGATGCCCGAACCCGCACCCCCAGCCGCTCTTGACGACTCCCCCACGGCGCGCCGGCGCGAGCAGCGCGGCTGGTACGTCTACGACTGGGCCAACTCCGCCTTCTACACCACGGTCATCTCGGTCTTCCTGGGCCCGTACCTGATCCCGGTGGCCAAGATGGCGGCCTGCGCGCAGGACTTCCCGTCGGTGGCCTCCGCCACGTGCGTGGACACCTTCGACCAGCTGGCCGCCGCCAACCCCGGCCTCGGGTACGTCGACGTCTTCGGCGCCGACATCCGGCCGGCCGCGTTCTTCGGCCTGATCACGACGGTCGCGGTGTTCCTGCAGATCCTGTGGCTGCCCATCGTGGGCGCGCTGGCCGACCACACCGGCCGCAAGCGGGAGATGCTCGGCGGGTTCGCCTACCTCGGCGCGCTGGCCACGATGGGGCTGTTCTTCGTCGAGGGCGACCGCTACATGCTGGGCGGCGTGCTGTTCGTGCTGGCCAACCTGGCCTACGGCTCCTCGATCGTGGTCTACGACTCGTTCCTGCCGCAGATCTCCAGCGCGCAGGAGCGCGACGCGGTCTCCTCGCGCGGGTGGGCCATCGGCTACCTCGGCGGCGGCCTGCTGCTGGCGCTCAACCTCGTGCTGTTCCTGCAGCACGAGAGCCTCGGCCTGGACGAGGGCATGGCGGTGCGCATCTGCATGATGTCGGCGGGCCTGTGGTGGGCCACGTTCACGATCGTGCCGCTGCTGCGGCTGCGCAACCGGCCCGTGCCCCGGCACGAGACCACGGCGCTGGCCTCGGTCGGCGGCAGCTTCCGCCAGCTGTGGCGGACGCTGTCCGGGCTGCGCCAGTATCCGCTGACGCTGCTGTTCCTGGTGGCGTACCTGGTCTACAACGACGGCGTGCAGACGGTCATCGGCAACAGCGCGGCCTTCGCCTCCGAGGCGCTCAAGCTGGACCAGACCGTGCAGATCACCGCGATCCTGATGGTGCAGTTCGTCGCGTTCTTCGGCGCGCTGCTGCTCGGCCGGCTGGCCCGTACGTACGGCACCAAGCGGACGGTGCTGGCCAGCCTGGTGCTGTGGACGGCGATCGTGGCCATGGGCCTGTTCGTGGCCGAGGGGCAGGCGCTGCAGTTCTACCTGATGGCGTTCGCGATCGCGATCGTGCTGGGCGGCACGCAGGCGTTGTCGCGGTCGCTGTTCTCGCTGGTGATCCCGAAGGGGCGGGAGGCCGAGTACTTCAGCCTGCTGCAGATCAGCGACAAGGGGTCGGCGTTCATCGGCTCGTTGACGGTCACGATCGCGCTCCAGCTGACCAACAGCTACCGCATCGCCATCGTGTCGATGGTCATCTTCTTCGTCGTCGGTTTCGTGCTGCTGGCCCTGACGAACCTGCCCAAGGCCATCCGGGCGGCCGGCAACGAGGTGCCCGACCGCGTCTGACCGCGAGACACTCCGCGGCCCGGAAGAACGCCCGGAAGAACGCCCGGAAGAACACGGTCACCGATCCATGGCGAGAGCACCGCTCTTGACACGAGCGTGCCGAACGGAGAGCATTGCTCTCGTATTGGAGCGATGACCTCTTCAAGGAGCGCCGATGGCCACCCGACCCGCACCCTTGCTCACCGCCGCGGCCTTCGCCGTCGGCGGTGTGCTCTTCTTCCTCTATCCGGCGATCCGTCCCTCAGGCGACGACGCCGTGGCGATGGCCTCCACCGGCTGGGTGGCCGGGCACGCCGCCGCCATGGCCGGGTTCGTGCTGCTCGGCCTGGCCGTGCTCGGGCTGCACCAGCTGCTCGGCGACCGCCTGTCACTGCGGGCGGCGGCGATGACCTGGGCGGGCGCGGGCCTGACGCTGCCGTACTACGGGGCCGAGGACTTCGGCCTGAACGTCATCGCCCAGCGCTCCCTGCGCGACGGCACGCCCGCGCTGATGGAGCTGGCCGAGCAGTTCAGGTACGGGCCCGTCGCGATGCCCATGTTCGCCGCCGGGCTGCTGCTGCTGGCCGCCGGAACCGTCATGGCGGCGGTCGCCGTGTGGCGCTCCGACGTGCTGCCGAAGTGGAGCGGGACGGCGCTCGCGGTGGCCTTCGTGCTGTTCGTCCCGCAGTTCTTCGGGCCGTACCCGCTGCGCGTGGCCCACGGCGCCCTCGTCATGGTCGCCGGCCTCTGGATGGCGGCCGTCGTGGCCCGCTTCCGCGGATCGCCGGGCCCGTCGGCCCGCGTAACCCCTGTACGGGCGGCCCATCGGTGATCTCGTGAAGAACCGAGGCCCCAAGCGCGATTGGATCACCTCACGGATGGGAATCCCATCACGGTACCAAGCGTTAACCACCGTGGGAGACAGACCCCCCACGCAAGGGGGCCCTGTAGGAGGCATTTAAACATGGGCGAGCGCGCGCTTCGTGGCACCCGGCTCGGGGCAACCAGCTACGAGAACGACCGTAACACGGATCTGGCCCCACGCCAGGAGGTGTCTTACACCTGTCCCAAGGGCCATCGCTTCGAGGTTCCGCTTGCCGCTGAGGCTGAGATCCCCGCGACGTGGGAGTGCCGCATGTGCGGCGCCACCGCGGTACGCGTGGACGGCGAGCAGCCGGAGTCGAAGAAGACCAAGCCCCCGCGGACGCACTGGGACATGCTCCTGGAGCGGCGGTCCATCGAAGACCTCGAGGAGGTGCTCAACGAGCGGCTCGCAGTCCTGCGGGCCCAGCGTCGCAAGAGCGCCTGATTTCCTCTCACGGTGAAACCCCCGGGCAGCCCGCCCGGGGGTTCTGCTTTTCTCTCAGCTGACCTCTCATTCTCAGCTGACCTCTCAGCTGACCAGGGCCTGCGTCGCCGACTCCTTCAGCCGCGCGTTGGCCCACCGCGCCTGGCGCAGCGTCTGCGGATGGCAGCGCTGGGCGAGCGCGAGCAGTTCGGCCTGCCGGGCGCCCTGCGCGGCCTGCGCCAGCAGCTCCCAGTCCAGCGACACCCCGGACGCCACCCTGTACAGGTGCCGCAGGTCGGCCAGCAGGAGCAGCGCGGGCTCGGGGCGGCGGCCCAGCCACTCCGCGGCTTTCTCCCGCAGCCGGTCCACCGGCCCGTGGTCGCCGGACGGCGACGGGTCGAGGTCGAGCCCGTAGGCGCGGCCGATCTCGGCGAGGTCGCGTACGTGGTCGGCGCACCAGCGGGCGAGGTCGCGGGCGACGTGATACGTCTCGTGGTCGGCCTTGTGCCGCTCCGACATCCGCAGCAGCACCTGCCGCAGCTCGTTCTCGGAGCGATGGAGTTCGCGCACCACCAGGTCGAGCTTCACGCCGCGCCTCCTTCCCGCACTCGGCCCGACACGCGGCCGGCTCCCGGTTCCTGTCCCGACTCCCCCGCCAGCGCCTGCGGGCCGCCGGTCGTGGCCGGCACGCCGGTGCCGGCGGGCCGGGCGGCCGCGGTCGTCGGCGCCGCGGACGGCCCGCCGGCGCCCCGCTCCACCAGCGTGACCCGGGCCGCGGCGGTCTTGAAGAGCGGCTGCTTGGAGACCGGGTCCCAGTCGGTGGTCGTCAGTTCGTTAGCCGCCCTGCCGGACCGCTCGTCCTCGGGCCGGTGCCCGCCGGGCCGGTCCCAGTAGCCGTAGTGGAAGGGCAGGAACACCACCCCGTCGCGCATGCCGGTCACCCGCAGCCGCGCCCGCACGGCGCCGCGCGACGTCGCCACCTCCACCAGGTCGCCCTCCGCGAGGCCGAGGCGGCGCGCGTCCGCGGGCGACAGCTCGACCCACGGCTCCGGGGCCGCCCGCTGGAGCTGGGGCACGCGCGCGGTCTTCGTCCGGGTGTGGAAGTGGTAGACGGTGCGGCCGGTGATGAGCCAGAAGGGGTGCTCGCCGCCGGCCTCCTCGTGCGCAGGCAGGTACTCGGCGGCCTTGATGATCGCCCTGCCGCCGGGGTTGAGCGCGCGGTACTCGGTGTCCGACAGCGGTGCGCCGGTGACGAGATCGTGCCCGAAGTCCTCGCAGTCGCCGGGCGCGCTGCGGAACCGGCCGTCCGCGTACAGGCGCTCGGTGCCGTCCGGGTTCCGCGCATCGCACGGCCACTGCACACCGCCGCCGCGGAGCAGCTCGTACGTCAGCCCGCTGTAGTCGCACGGCCGGCCCCGCGAGCACTCCTTCCACGCCTCGAACGCGCCCTCGGCGTCGTGCCACTTCACCAGCGGCGCGCCGTCCTTGTCCGTCAGCTCCAGGCGGCGGGCGAGATCGAGGAGGATGTCGAGGTCCGGACGGGCCTCGCCGGGCGGATCGACGGCCTTGTCCGACAGGTGGACCGTGCGGTCGGCGTTCGTCAGCGTGCCGGTCTTCTCGCCCCACGTCGCGGCGGGGAGCACCACGTCGGCCATGAGCGCGGTCTCCGACGGGAAGATATCCTGGACGACGAGGAACAACCGCTCCTGCTCCAGGATCGACCGCACGCGGGCCAGCTCGGGCAGCGACACGGCCGGGTTGGTGCCGGTCACGTACAGGAACCGCAGCGACCCCTCCTCGGCGTAGCGGAGCATCTGCATGACGTGCGTGGGCGGCGCGTAGTGCGGGATGACCAGCGGGTCGACGTTCCAGACGCGGGCCAGGTCGCGTACGTGGTCGTCGTTCGACCAGTTCCTGAAGCCCGGCAGGTCGCCGTCGGCGCCGCACTCGCGGGTGTTCTGGGCGCTCGGCTGGCCGTTCATCTGCAGCACCCCGCAGCCGGGACGGCCGAGCATGCCGCGTACGAGGTGGATGTTGTTGACCTGGACGGCGGCGGCCGTGGCCTGGTGGGACTGGTAGAAGCCCTGCAGGACGGTGGACAGCAGCCGGTCGGCGGTGCCGATGATCCGGGCGGCCTCGCGCAGGTCGTCCACCGGCACGTCGCAGAGGCGGGCGGCCTCCTCGGCCGGAAAGTCGCGCACCCGCTCGCGCAGTTCCCCGAAGCCGACCGTGTGCTCACGGATGTAGCGCTCGTCGATCCAGCCGTTGGCGATGATCTCGTGCAGCAGGCCGTTCATCAGAGGCACGTTGGTGCCGGGCCGGTTGGCCAGGTGCACCGCCGCCGCGCGGGCCACGGCGGTCTCGCGGGGGTCCACGCAGACGAGCCTGGGCGGGTTCGGGCCCGCCAGCCGGTCGAGGACCCGGCTCCACAGCACGCTCTGGGTCTCGGCCATGTTGTGGCCGTACAGGGCGATGACGTCGGCGTGGTCGACGTCGGTGTACGAGCCGGGCTGCCCGTCACAGCCGAAGGACTCCTTCAGCGCGGCCGCCGCCGTGGCCGTGCACAACCGGGTGTTGCCGTCGACGTGGTTGGTGCCGATGCCGCCGTGGGCGATGAGGGCCAGCGTGTAGTACTCCTCCAGGAACAGCTGGCCGGTGGTGTAGAAGCCGATGGCGCTGGGCCCCTGCTCGGCCAGGAGTTCTCTGGCGCGGCCGGCCACACGGTCCATCGCGGTGTCCCAGTCCGTCTCGACCAGGCGGCCGTGCTCGCGGATCAGCGGGCGGCGCAACCGGTCGGGGGACTGACCGGCCTGCCACCCGTACAGATCCTTCGGGCCGAGACGGCCGCGGTTGACACGGTCCCCGGCGCGCCCGCGGACCCCGGCGATGCGGCCATCCTTGACGGCGATGTCGAGAGCGTCGCCGTTGCTGTGCAGGATGGTCGCGCTCGGCACCCAGCGATCCACGTCATGCTCGGCGAGCCCCTGTTCGAGGAAGGAGTCGACGCGCACCGGCCAGGTGTCGCCCGGCCCGTACGGCGTCCGCGTCCCCCATGGCTCGGCGATCCTGTCGACCTGTGGCATGCGTCCTCCCGGGAGTCGTAGATCCCGGATCGCATGCCCGCGGACACCGGCCCCATACGTACGCGGGGCGCGAGAAACCGGAGGAAAGGCGTCAGGAGTCGCGGTCCTCGCGGATCACTTCACCGTGCACCACGCGCCCGCCCTGCGGCGCGCCCGCGTCCGGGGAGCCCGCGGAGGGCGGGAAGCCCGCGGACGGCGGGAACATCCCGGCGTACGGGGAGGCGGCCGCCATGCGCTTGACGCGGCGCTGGAAGAACCACGCGCCCAGGCGGCGCATCGCCGGCCGGGTGAACGGCAGCACGCACAGGAACCCGAAGATGTCGGTGAAGAAGCCCGGCGTCAGCAGCAGCGCGCCGCCCACGAGCACGAGCCCTCCGTCGGCCAGCTCGCGGTCGGGCATGCGCCCGGTCTGCAGCGCGCTCTGAAGGGCGCGCCAGGCCCTGCGGCCCTCGCGCCGCACGATCCAGGCGCCCAGGAGGCTGTCGGCGATGAGCAGGGCGACGGTGAGCGGCCCGCCGATCACCGAGCCGATCTGGATGAGCAGCCAGACCTCCAGGACGGGGACGACCAGGAAGGCCAGGAAGAGCAGCAGCCGCATCATTTCCTCGTTTCCGCACGCGCGTGTCATGGACAACAACGCGCGGACGCCCCGATGCGTTCCGGCGGCGAGGCCGTCGGTCAGTGGCGGTTGGCGCCTTTGATACGCCCGGGCAGGCCCGTGACGCCCCACAGGCCGATCCGCCACAACGCCTCGGACATGACCTTGCCGCTCATCTTGCTCTTGCCGACCGTCCGCTCCACGAACGTGATCGGCACCTCCACCACCCGCAGCCCGTGACGGGACGTCCGCAGCGTGAGGTCGACCTGGAAACAGTAGCCCTGCGACTCGACCCCGGCCAGGCCGACCTTCTCCAGGGTGGCGGCGCGGTAGGCGCGGAAGCCGGCGGTCGCGTCGCGCACCGGCAGGCCGAGCATGACGCGGGTGTAGATGTTGGCGCCCTTGGACAGCAGCTCGCGCCGCTGCGGCCAGTTGACGACCCGGCCGCCGGGCACGTAGCGGGAGCCGATCGCCAGGTCGGCGCCCTCGGCCACCGCCTGCAGCAGCTTGGGCAGCTCCTCGGGCTGGTGGGAGCCGTCGGCGTCCATCTCCACCAGCACGTCGAAGCCCTCGCCGAGGCCCCAGCGGAAGCCGGCGATGTAGGCGGCGCCGAGCCCCTGCTTTCCGGGCCGGTGCAGGACGTGCACCTGGTCGTCGTCGCCGGCGAGCCGGTCGGCCACCTCGCCGGTGCCGTCGGGGCTGTTGTCGTCGGCGATCAGCACGTGGGCGCCGGGCACCGCGGCCCGCACCCGCTCGACGATCGCCGGCAGATTGTCACGCTCGTTGTAGGTGGGCACGACGACGAGCACCCGGCCGAGAGTCTCCATCATCCGTCGTTCCTCATATCCGGTCGCCTCGCCGCCTGCCACGCCACACGGCGGCTCCCACCGCCGCCGCTCCCATCACCATCAATGCCCATTCGGGAAGGGCGCCCACCTTCGTGGCGATCGTTTCCTTCGTGCGCACCGGAACCGTCACCACGTTCATGTCCGCGACCAGCTCCTCGGTCTGCCAGGAGACCTTACCGTCAGGCGTGACGTACGCCGAGATCCCCGTCGTGGCGGCGGTCACCACGGCCCGGTTGTGCTCGACGGCGCGCAGTTTCGACATGGCCAGCTGCTGGGACGGCAGGTTGGACAGCGCGTAGCTGGCGTTGTTGGTCTGCACCACCAGCGGGGTGCCGCCGGCCCGCACGGTGCCGCGCACGGTGTCGTCGTAGGCGACCTCGTAGCAGTTGACCGCGCCGATCGTGACCGGGCCCAGCTTCAGGTCGCCCGGCCGGTTCCCCGGCACCGACTGCCGGCCCACCAGGTTGGCCCGCTCCGACAGCGCCAGCACGATGTCCTTGAACGGGGTGTACTCCCCGAACGGCACGAGGTGCTGCTTGTCGTAGTAGGCGCCCGGCCCGGTCACCGGGTCCCACACCAGGCTGCGGGTGGCGCGGTTCTCCTCGCCGATCGCCACGACGGCGCCGACGAGCGTGGGCACGCCGACGTCGCTCACGGAGTCCTGGATGATGGCTCGGGCGACCGGGTCGCGGTAGGGGTCGATGTCGGTGGAGTTCTCCGGCAGCACGACCAGGTCGGGCTTGGGCAGCTTGCCCTCGCGTACGGCCTGGGCCAGGCGCTTGGTCTCGTTGGCGTGGTTCTTCAGCACGACGGCCGGCTCGTCGCCGAGCGCGTACATGCCGCGGCCGGGGACGTTGCCCTGCACGATGCCGATGTTGACGCTGCGGCCCTCGTCGCCGTATGCGGGGATGGCGAGCCCCAGCACGGGCACGGCCAGGGCGAGCGCCAGCGGCACGGCCCTGCGCACCGCCCGGCCCCGGGACAGGACGGCCATGGCCAGCAGCGCGCCGCTCAGGGCGACGGCGAACGACACCAGCGGCACGCCGCCGAGCGCGGCGTACGGGGTGAACATCGACTCGCCCTGGCTGAAGGCCGCCCGCGCCCACGGGAAGCCGCCGATCGGCACGAGACTCCTGGCCCACTCCATGGCGACCCACAGGCAGCCGTACCACAGCGGCCAGGCCCGCAGCCGGAACACGAGCGCGGCCAGGGGCGCCATGGCGGCGTAGAAGACGCTCTCGATGCCGACCAGCATGAACCAGACGTCGTCGCCGATCGAGCGCACCCACGCGAGGGTGGGGAAGAGGAAGACGGCGGCGGCCAGGTAGCCGAGCCAGGCGGCCCGCTTCGGGCGGGTGCCGTACAGGCAGGCCGCGATGAGGCCGATGCCGAGCGGGGCGCACGGCCACCAGTCGAGCGGCGGGAAGGCCGTGAAGAGCGCCAGCCCTCCGGCGACGGCCGCCGCGATCCTGCCGGGCAGCACCCACCGCGACTCCCGCTCCCCCGCACCGGCCGAAGTACCGCCCTGACCGGTGTCGCGGGACACGGGAGACGGCGTGTCGTCCTGGGCGCCGGCCGGGGGTGCGGGAGTGTCGCCCGCCGGGTCCGGCCCGGCCGCGGGGGGAAGGCTCGTGCTGTCCTGAACCACTCCGGGGTCTCCTCGCCACTTCGCAACGCCTGCTTGCGAAAACGCTACCGCCCCGCGGCGGCGCTCAGGTCGGCGCCCGCGCCGGATGATCGGACGGGAATCGGGCGGGAACAGGCGGCAGGGTGATCCCGCTGCTGACGGGACCACCCGGCGCACAGGCGGGTCCTGCGCACGAGAACGGGAAGAGGGCCCGGAAACCCTTCGGACCGGACCCGTCTCGTCGGCGGCGAGCGCGGAATTCCGTTGTCTACTGGGCTCCCGGGCCCGTCCCGGGTCCAACCCCCCGCCCGGTTGGGGTGCCCCGACTCGACGGACCGACGGCCCTGCACCTGGCTGTGTGGACGAAGTCACGCTCCGTCACGGACGCAGGATCCGGCGATGTCAGAGACGGCCAACCGGCCAAGTCCCGTGCTGGACTGCGCAGCAAACTACCGACTCCACCTCAGATGTCAACCGTGTCCCGATCAGCAGAAACATCAAGTTTTCGCAGGTAGGACATGTTCGGCCGGTGGCTTTAAACCCGGTCAAACCCCATTTGCGGACAGCGTCGAACGGCTTGGCAAGTCCCGCAGAGCGTCCGACAGCGGCTCCTCGTGGACCACCCCGAGCCGCTGTGTCGCGCGCGTGAGGGCGACGTACAGGTCGCTCGGTCCGCGCGGCGACTGGGCGGCGATGAGGCCGGGCTCGGCCACGACCACCGAGTCGAACTCCAGACCCTTGGCGTCGGCCACGCCGAGGACGGCGACCGGCGCGTCGAGGGCCTCCGCTCCCCCGGCCCGGCCCGCGCCCGGTCGTACGACCACGGCGCCGGGCACCGCGCCGGCGACCTGCTCGCCCAGGTCGGGCAGCAGCGCGTCGGGCACCACGACGGCGACCTTGCCGCCCTCGCCGACCTCGGCCTTGACGATCTCGGGCAGCGCCGCCAGCGGCGCCGACCAGGGCCGCGCGCCGGACTCGCGCACCGACGTGGGCGCTTCCAGCGCGGGGTCGACGGTGGCCAGGACGCGGGCGGCCACCTCCATGAGCTCGACCGGCGTGCGGTAGTTGACCGTCAGCCGCTCCTGCCTCCAGCGCCCGGCGACGTACGGGTCGAGGACCTCGCCCCACGAGCGGGCCCCGGCCGCCGAGCCGGTCTGCGCGATGTCGCCGACGATCGTCATCGACCGGGTGGGGCAGCGCCGCATGACCGCCCGCCACGCCATGGGCGACAACTCCTGGGCCTCGTCCACGATCACGTGCCCGTACGCCCAGGTGCGGTCGGCGGCGGCGCGCTCGGCGGTCGTCAGGCGGGGGCCCTCGCCGCGCTGGCGCTCGGCCAGCCGTTCGGCCTCCATGACGTCGGACAGCCCGGTCAGCTCCAGGACCTCGCGGGCGTAGGCGAGCTCGGCCTCACGCTCATGCTCCTCGGCCTGCCGGGCGGCGGCCAGCTCCTCCTCGGCCTGGAGCGCGGTGGCGCGCAGCACCTGCTCGTCGATCTCGCCGAGCAGATCGGCGGCCTCGTCGAGCAGCGGCACGTCCGAGTCGGTCCACGGGCCGCCGTCGCGGCGCAGCAGGGCGCGTTCGGCGGGGGTCAGTGCGGCGGCCGCGTGGTCGAGGCGCTCCTGGGAGCCGTACAGACCGAGCAGGAGACGCTGGGGCGTCAGGTACGGCCACAGCCGGTTGAGCGCCGCCTTGACGACCGGCTCGGTACGCAGGTCCTCGCGCAGGTCGGCGAGGTCGTCCTCGTCGAGCAGCCCCTTGCCTATCTTGCGGGCCTGCTGCCTGGCCAGGGCGTTCAGCAGCGAGCGCACGAACACGGCGCGGGCCTGGTTGTGCGGCCGGCGCGACCGGGTGGCCTTGCTCTTCGCGGCGTCCAGCATGGCGCGGTCGATGGTGAGCGTGACGCGGCCGAGGGGCAGCTCGATCGGCTTGCGCGGCACCCGCTGCCGGTCGCGGACGGCCTTGGCGATCACGCCGGTCATCCGCAGGTCGCCCTTGAGCGCGGCCACCTCGGGGCGTTCGCGGGCGGTGGCCGTCACGCCCGGGTAGAGCTCGCCGACGGTGGACAGCAGCACGTCGGTCTCGCCGAGCGAGGGCAGCACCTGCTCGATGTAGCGCAGGAACGTGAGGTTGGGGCCGAGGATGAGCACGCCGCGGCGCTCCAGCCGCTCCCGGTGGGTGTAGAGCAGGTACGCCGCCCGGTGCAGGGCCACGACGGTCTTGCCGGTGCCGGGGCCGCCCTGCACCACGAGCACGCCGTTCAGGTCGCTGCGGATGACGCGGTCCTGCTCGGCCTGGATGGTGGCGACGATGTCGCGCATGCGGCCGGTGCGGCGCTCGTCGAGCGCGG
The DNA here is from genome assembly GCF_004348995.1 of Nonomuraea terrae. Taxonomy (GTDB): domain Bacteria; phylum Actinomycetota; class Actinomycetes; order Streptosporangiales; family Streptosporangiaceae; genus Nonomuraea; species Nonomuraea terrae. The sequence continues at coordinate 100,113 of NZ_SMKQ01000006.1, read as the reverse complement.
CCAGCAGCGCGGCCTCGCCGTTGAGCGTGGCGCGGTCGTCGTCGGTGAGTGAGTCGAGGTCGAGCAGGTCGTCGTCGACGCCCACGACGCTGCGGCCCTTGGTCTGCAGGTGCCGGCGCCTGGTCACGCCCATCGGAGCGGCCGGCGTGGCTCGGTAGAAGGGCTGCGCCACCGGCGCCCGCCAGTCGATGAGCAGGCGCTGCTGGTCGTCGTCGGTGAGGCCGAGCTTGCCGATGTAGAGGCGGCCCTCGTCGGCGTGGTCGAGCCTGCCGAAGACCAGGCCGCGCTCGACCGCCCACAGCCGGGCGAGGCGGGTGGCGTACATCTCGGCGAACGTGTCGCGCTCCGACCTGTTCTGCATCGTGCCGACGGCGCCGGTGGCCAGCACCTCCTTGAGCTGACTCTGGGTGCGCTCGCGCAACGTGTCGAGCCGCTCATAGAGGCGGGTGACATACTCCTGCTCTCGGGCGAGCTCGGTTTGACGAGCCGCCACCTGACCATTAATGTGGTTAATGGGACACTCCGGGCCATTCTGCTTGTTGTTACGACAAACGATGACATTAGCATGCCCGTCGCGGCACTCCCATCACTTTCCCCTTTCCGGACGAGCGCTCGCACCCCTTGACCGGCCCGCACGGATCTTTTTATGGTCGTCTCCCGTATGAGGAAAGTTTCCTCATACTGACCCGACAGAGAGACGCCGTGACCGTACCGGTTCCGGGGACCCCCAGTCTGCTACGCGCCATCAATGATCGCGCCGCCCTGCGGGCCCTGCTCGAACGCGGCCCCCTGACCCGTCCCGAGATCGGCGCACTCACGGGGCTGTCCAAGCCGACGGCGTCCCAGCTGCTGCTCCGGCTGCGGTCGGCCGGGCTGGTGGTGCTCGACGGCGTGCGGGAGGGCCTGCCTGGCCGTACGGCGGAGGTCTACCGGATCAACCCGGCGGCGGCCTACGCCGGCGCGCTCGACGTCACCCCCGGCCGCATCGAGGCCCGGGTGGCCGACATCACCGGCACGGTCGTCGGCGAGCACACGCTGCCCACCCCGCATCCGCCACGGGGCACGCTGGTCGACCGGCTCGCCGCGGCCCTGCGCGGCGCCCGCCCGCCGGACCGCCTGCGCCGCGTCGTGATCGGCGTGCAGGCCGCGATCGACCCCTCTACCGGCGCCCTGGGTACGCCGCCGCCGAGGACGTGCCCGGCTGGCAGATCCCCGGCCTGGTTCCGGCGCTGAGCGCGGGGCTCGGCGTCCCGGTGGACGTGGAGAACGACGTCAACCTCGCCGCCGTGGCCGAGCGGGCGCACGGCGCCGCCCGCGGCCGGGCGGACTTCGTGCTGCTCTGGGCCGACCAGGGCATCGGCTCGGCGATCGTGCTGGGCGGGCGGATGCACCGGGGCGCGACCGGCGGCGCGGGCGAGGTCGGCTACATGCCCGCCCCTGGCGCGCCGACGGCCCGCGAGACCGGCCGTTACGGCCGCCATGGCCTGCAGGCGCTGACCGGCGGGGCCGCGGTGCTGGCGGTGCTGCGCTCGTACGGCGTGCCGGGCGCGGACTTCCGCCAGGCCGTCGCCAACGCCGCACGGGAGGCCGAGGGCAGGTCGCTGGCGGGGTTGCGGGACGTGGCCGCCCGGCTGGCCGTGGGGCTGGCCGCGATCACCTCGGTCGTCGATCCCGCGCTGATCGTGCTGACCGGCGGCGTCCCGCTGGCGGGCGGGGAGCTGCTGCGCCGGCTGGTCGAGGAGGAGCTGCACGCGCTCACCATCCCGCGGCCGCCGGTCCGGCTGTCCGCCGTCGGCGGCAATCCCGTCCTCGCCGGGGCCCTCAGTGTCGCACTGGACGCCGTGCGGGAGGAGGTGTTCGGCTCGCCGGTCCCCGCGTGAGGAGTCCTAGGCACGCAGACCACGCCCAGGCCACGACCAGGGCGACGGCCGTCCAGGAGGAACGCCGCGCCGGTCAGCGTCGGCGCACCCCGCCACGGCCGCTGGGGTCGCCGTTCCACAGGACGTGGGACAGCACGGCCGCGAGGAGCAGGTAGCCGAGCACGACCCCCTCATCCGGCGTCCTGGTCTACAAGGTCGACTCGGCCGCGTGGACCGGCTCCGGGCCCTTACGGGTCGTGCACGCCGGACCTGATCACCCTCGGGGCCCGGTCAGGCGATGCCGTCCTGCCGGGCCTCCGGCTCGCCGGCCTCCTCGGAGGGGGCCAGCTCAGGGGCGCGGTGCTCGTACGGGGTGCTCAGCACGACGGTCGTGCGGGTCGAGACGTTGGCGGAGGCCCTGATCTGCTGCAGCAGGTCCTCCAGCGCCACCGGCGAGGCCACGCGCACCTTGAGGATGTAGCTCTCGTCGCCGGCCACGCTGTGGCAGGCCTCGATCGCCGACAGGTGCGCCAGCCGTTCCGGGGCGTCGTCGGGCGCCGCGGGGTCGATCGGCTTGATGGACACGAACGCGGTCAGTGGCAGCCCCACCGCGTCGTGGTCGATGATCGCGGCGTAGCCGCGGACGACTCCGCGCTTCTCCAGGCGGCGTACGCGCTGGTGGACGGCCGACACCGACAGCCCGGTCTCCCTGGCCAGGTCGGTGAAGCTCATGCGGCCGTCGCGGGCCAGCAGCGTGACGATCCGGCGGTCGATCTCCTCCATCGGTCAAAGGTAGCCGGTCATGGTCATGACATGGTCCCGACCGGGGCGACGCCCCTGCGCATCGCGTGCTCCATCAGCGTGATGAGCACCTCTCTGCCGGAGTCGCGGCGGCGGGCGTCGCAGCGCACGACAGGGATGCCGGGCTCCAGGCCGAGCGCCGAGCGCACCTGCCCGACCGTGAACGGGTCGCTGCCCTCGAAGCAGTTGAGCGCCACGATGAACGGCTGGTCACGCTTCTCGAAGTAGTCGACCGACGGGAAGCAGTCTTCCAGGCGGCGGGTGTCGGCCAGCACGACGGCGCCGAGCGCGCCCAGCGCCAGCTCGTCCCAGACGAACCAGAAGCGCTCCTGGCCCGGGGTGCCGAACAGGTACAGCATGTAGTCGTTGCGCAGCGTGATGCGGCCGAAGTCCATGGCCACGGTGGTGGCGAGCTTCCGCTCGACTCCGGACAGGTCGTCGACCTGGGCGCCGGCCTGGGTCAGAGCCTCCTCCGTGCGCAGGGGACGGGTCTCGGAGACCGCGCCCACCATGGTGGTCTTGCCGGCGCCGAACCCTCCCGCGATCAAGACTTTGATGGCGGTCGGCAGCCGCCAACGGTCATGACGACCGAATTCCATTCAGCACCGCCCGTACATTTCCGCGCATGTACAACCCCACCCCTGAGGTGCCGTGGTCAGTGGTACGTGTCAAGGCGCGTCGAGATCCACTTGCCTGGCACCGAGACACCCTAGCAACGCCACATTTCCCACTCAAGCCGCATTTCTTTACAAGAATGAAATGTCCCTATTTGTCGGTTTAAGCGTGGCAGTTGAACGTACCAAGAAGTTAAAAGTCAAGAGAGCCTGTCAAGCTAGGACCACCGCAAACCGGAAATTCCGGTGAACCCGGCACTGAACCCCATCTGCCGCTGCAAGTAGGCGGCCGTCCGAGGGCTGTGCTCGCGGATCTGCCCGACGAGGGCGTCCGCCTCGCGGGCCAGCCGCTCCATCTCCGCGGTCACCTCGCCGCGGCTCACGCCCAGCGCCAGCACGTTCAGGTCGCCCCAGCTGACGTCCCTGCGATAGGAGGCCACGTCGCCGAGCAGGAGCAGGTAGCGCTGCACGTGGCCGCTGACGGCGCGCAGCTCGTCCAGGTGGGCCCTGGCCCAGTCGTCGGCGGTGTAGATCCAGTGCGAGACGTCCACGAAGCACGATCCCCGGCTGTCCGCGTTCTCCAGGAAGCGGTCCAGCGTCGGCAGGGCGCCCGTGTCGCGCCACACCCACGCCCTGGCCATGCCCGCCAGCGTCCGGGCGAGCTGGTCGCGCCAGAGCCCCCGCAGGTCGTGGAAGGCCTTGACGGTGGCCAGCTCGTCGCGCAGGTCGGCGAGGAAACGGGTGATCGCCGAGCGCGGCACCGCCCCGTCCGCGACCGACAGGCACTCGCGGGTCAGCCGGTTGACCTGCTCCCGGGTGGTGGCCGTGTGGTCGACCAGCCGGTCGAGGGCGGCGACCCACAGGGCGGTCCGGTTGAGGATCTTCAGGCGGTCGGCGGCGGCCCAGGGGGCGCTGAAAGCGGAGGCCAGCGTGAGGGCGGTGAAGAAGTCGCTGCGGAAGGCCGCCACGGGGAACAGCCCGCCGTACATCTGGGCGCAGCGCCGCAGGTCCCTGCCGCACTCGGCGGCCAGCGCGCACGTCCGCCCGAGCGCGTACGCCTCGCCCAGCTCGTCGTCCGGCATCTAGGGCCGCTCGATCTGCTCGCGGATCATGGGCGAACGACCCCCCATAAACGGATATACACCTGTGGCGGGAATTGTTTCATGATCACGTACTATCGATCAAGGTATCAGCAGCGTGACTGATCAGTCCGTTTCGCTCCCCGTGACCGACAGCTCCGCGCCGAGGCGGCCCCAGACGGCCGTGGCGTCGTCGTGCGGCTTGCCCTGCACCGGCCCCCTGGCCGTCTCCAGCTCGCGCACGGAGCCGATCACGGCCGCCGGCCCCCGCTCCGCCAGCAGCGCCAGGACGGACGCCCAGCTCCACCCGTACCACTCGACCAGCCGGGACACCCCGTCGGTGAAGACTCCGGCACCGCGCAGCGCGCCGGCGTCCACCTCGCCGGTGACCGCCTCGCGGGCGGCCTCCGGGCGGGCCGCCGCCACCCAGAACCCGCCGGGCGCGTTGCGCATCCGGCGTACCAGCTCCACGCTGTACGGCCGCCCGCCCGGCAGCCGTTCCAGCCGGTCGTCGGCCACCACCCGCAGCCCGCCGTCCGCGAACGCCAGCACCACCGGCGAGTCGCCCAGCACGAGGTACTCCACCCGCCCGGAACGTACGCGCACCATGGCCACGGTCGCGGACGGCGAGTCGGGGTTGCCCAGGTCGCAGGTGCCGGCGTGGGCCCGCGCCGTGCGTTCGATGGCCGCCTCCAGGATCGCCGCCGGCGACCCGCCGTCACCGACCGACAGCGCGGCCGCCAGCTCGCCCCCGAGCCGCCCCACGAGCCACGCGACGTCGTGGACGCACCCGGACTCGACCCCGCCGGCCGCCGTGGCCCCGTCGAGCACGACGATCCAGGACGGCCCGGCTACCACCAGGTCCTCGTTGGGCCGCCCGGACCCGGGCCGGGTGGCGTACGTGATCTCCGCGAACATGACAGCGACTCTGCCACGGCGCCTAGGGTGGCGGCGTGACAGCCCTCCAGCGCGCCCTCACCGACCCGCCCCTGCGCCCGCTCCCGCCCGAGGCGGCCGGACTGCTGCGCGACCTGGACGCCCCGCCCCGCCTGGCGGCCCACCTGCGCGCCGTCCACGACGCCGCCTGCGAGATCCTCACCTGGCTGACGGCCCGCCATCCGGAGGCCGCCGTGGACGGCGACGCCGTGCGCTACGGCGCCGCCACCCACGACATCGGCAAGTGCCTGCACCCGGGCGAGCTGACCCGCCCCGGCTCGGCGCACGAACGCGCCGGCCACCGCCTCCTGCTGGCCCGGGGCGTCCCGGAACGGCTGGCCCGCTTCGCCCGCACCCACGCCGCGTGGACCGAGCCGGACGCGACGTTCGAGGACCACCTGGTCAGTCTGGCCGACAAGGTGTGGAAGGCGAAGCGCGAGCCCGGCCTGGAGCGGCTGGTCGTCGACCGGCTGGCCGGCCGTGAAGCCGGCCCTGAAGCCGGCCCTGAAGCCGGCCCTGAAGCCGGCGCTGCCCCGGCCTGGCAGGTGTTCATGGAGTTGGACGACCTGCTCACCGGCATCGCCGGCCGCGCCGACGCCCGGCTCGCCTTCCAGAACGGCTATCCCGTCAGATGACCACCAGCTCGCGCGTGGTGTTGTTGAGGCGCTCGACGCCGTCCTCGGTGCACACGACGATGTCCTCGATGCGGGCGCCGTGCCGGCCGGCCAGGTAGATGCCCGGCTCCACCGAGAACGCGAACCCGGCCTCCAGCGGCTCGCCGTTGCCCGCCACGATGTACGGGTCCTCGTGCCCCTCGATGCCGATGCCGTGGCCGGTGCGGTGGATGAAGTACTCGCCGTACCCGGCCTCGGCGATGACGTCGCGCGCGGCGGCGTCGATCGACTCGCAGGACACCCCCGGCCGCACGGCCGCGCAGGAGGCCTCCTGGGCACGGTGCAGCACCTCGTAGTACGCGGTGAACTCCGCGGGCGGCTCGCCCACGCTGTAGGTGCGCGTGGAGTCGGAGCAGTAGCCGTTGGGCAGGTGGCCGCCGATGTCGACCACGACCGGCTCACCGGCCTGGATGACGCGGTCGGAGACGTCGTGGTGCGGGCTCGCGCCGTTGGGCCCGGAGGCGACGATCACGAAGTCGGCGGCGGCGTGCCCGGAGGCCAGGATCGCCTCGGCGATGTCGCGGGCCACCTCCCGCTCGGTGCGCCCGGCCCGCAGGAACTCCGGCACCCGCCGGTGCACGGAGTCGATCGCCTCCCCCGCCTCGCGCAACGCGGCCACCTCGGCGGGCGACTTGCGCATGCGCAGCTCGCGCAGCACGCTGCCGGCCAGCACCTGCTCGGCGCCCGGCAGGGCGTCGCGGAAGCGCAGCGACGCCATCGCCCACATGCGGTCGGCCAGGCCGACCTTGGCCGCCCTGCCCAGCCGCGCCGCGGCGATCGCGTACGGGTCGTCGGTCTCGTCCCACGCCACGAACTCCAGCCCCAGACGGGAGGCCGGCGAGGCCTGCGCGGCGGGCAGCTCCAGCCGGGGCACCATCATGTACGCCTCGCCGGAGGCGGGCACCACGAGGCACGTCAGCCGCTCCAGCTGCTTGGCGTCGTAACCGCTGACGTAGCGAAGGTCGGGACCGGGCGTCAGCAGCAGGGCGTCGAGGCCGGCCTTGGCGGTGGCCTCCTGCACGGCGGCCAGACGGGACACGGGATACAGGTCTGAGGACGTCACAGGCTCAATCTACTCGTAATCGCGCCGCCTAAAATCCGCGAAAAGGACTCACAACACGGCCGCCCATCACCACGCTCCGCACATCATCGACCACGTATTGTGGGGCCAATTGTCCAGTTCCACTGCGCTTTGAGAGTGAGACATGGTCGACGTCATTGGCGCGGCGGGGCTGCTCGGGGCCGAGACCGACGCCGAGATGCTCGCCGTACGGCTGGCGCACGCCCAACGGCTCGGCAACATGGGCTGGGCGGAGTGGCACCTGCACACCGGCGAGACCACCTGGTCGGAGCAGGTGTACGCCATCTTCGGTCGCGACCCGGGCCAGGGCCCGATCGCCTTGCCCGACCTGGCCGAGCACGTCGAGCCCGGCGACGCGGCCACGCTCGACCGGCTGCTCTGGTCGGTGCTGCAGGGAGAGGAGCAGGTGCAGGCGGAGTTCCGCATCCGGCGCCGCCCCGGAGACCTGCGCGACCTACGGGTGGTGCTGGAGCCGCTGGCCGGCCCGGGGGGCCCGGTCGGCATGCACGGCGTCATCCAGGACATCACCGGCCGCCGCCGCGCCGAGCGCATGGTCTCGGAGTCGCGCCGCCAGCTTCTGGAGGCCCGCGAGCAGGCGGCCGAGGAACGCCACGTCATGCTCGCCCTGCGCGAGGCCATCCTGCCCGCGCCCGCCGGCTGCCTCGACCTGCCGAACACCGGCATCGCGGTGCGCTACGTGCCCGCGGAGAAGACCGCGAACCTCGGCGGCGACTGGTTCGAGGCCGCCCAGGCCGCCGACGGCCGCCTGCTGCTGGCCATCGGCGACGTCTCCGGCCACGGCCTGCCCGCGATCGCCCGCATGGCCCAGCTGCGCCACGCCCTGGTGGGCCTGGCCATGACCGGGCAGGCCGCCAACCGACTGCTCGACTGGCTGAACGAGCTCGTCCTGCACCAGCTCACCGACACCACCGCCACGGCCGTCATCGGCCACCTCGACCCGGAGACCCGGGTGTTCGCCTGGGCCCAGGCCGGCAACCTGGCGCCCATCCTGGTGCGCGACGGCGCGGCCGCCCATCTCGGCCAGCCGCGCGGCGTGCTGCTCGGCGCCGTCTCCGGGCGGCCGTACGAGCTGGCCACGACGCGGTTGCTGCCCGGCGACGTGCTGCTGATGTTCACCGACGGGCTGGTCGAGCGGCGCACCCGCGACATCGAGGCCGGTCTCGCGCTGGCTCTGGCCGCCGCCCGCCGGATCCGGGGCGAGGACCTCGACGGCGGGCTCGACCGCCTGCTCGCCGACATCGGCGGCCCCAACCCGGAAGACGACGCGTGCCTGCTCGGGGTGGGCATACTGGGCTAGTGCTGATGCTTCTGGACACCCCGTCCCTCTACTTCCGCGCCTTCTACGGAGTCCCGGAGTCGATCAAGGCTCCGGACGGCTCCCCCGTCAACGCGGTACGCGGCCTCATCGACATGATCGCCACCCTCGTGCGCACCCACTCCCCCACCGAGCTCGTGGCCACCATGGACGCCGACTGGCGGCCGGCGTTCCGGGTCGCGGCGATCCCGACGTACAAGGCGCACCGGGTGGCCGAGGGCGACGCCGAGGAGGTGCCCGACGCGCTCGTGCCGCAGATCGCGGTGATCCAGGAGGTGCTCGACGCCGTCGGCATCGCCCGCCTGGAGTCGCCCGGCTACGAGGCCGACGACGTGATCGGCACGCTCACCCACCAGGCCTCCGGCGCGGTCGACATCGTCACCGGCGACCGCGACCTGTTCCAGCTCGTCGACGACTCGCGGCCGGTGCGCGTGCTCTACACCGCGCGCGGCATCCGCAACCTGCAGATCGTCGACGAGGCGTTCGTCACCGCCAAGTACGGCATCCCCGGCCGTTCGTACGCCGACTTCGCCACGCTGCGCGGCGACCCCAGCGACGGCCTGCCCGGCGTGCCCGGCGTCGGCGACAAGACGGCCGCCGCCCTGATCACCCGCTTCGGCACGCTGGAGGCGCTGCTCGACGCCCTCGACGCGGGCTCGGCCGACGGCTTCCCGGCCGGCGGCCGCACCCGCCTGGCCGCCGCCCGCGACTACCTGCGGGCCGCCCCCGCCGTCGTCGCGGTGGCCCGCGACGCGCCGCTGCCCGCCGCCGACCTGACGCTGCCGGCCAAGCCGCGCGACCCGGAGGCGCTCGTCCGCCTGGCCGACCGTCACGGTCTCGACAGCCCGCTCAACCGCCTGCTCGACGCCCTGGGCGGCTGAGACTCAGCCCGCCAGGAACGCGCGCACGGCCTGCTGCGCGGCCTCGGTGAGGCGGGCGTGCACGAGCGCGTTCTCCTCGCGGTCCGTACGCACCTCCACCACCCGCGGCCCCTCGCCGCGCAGCGCCTTGGGCAGCTCGCTGACGTCGCCCACCAGCGTGTACGGCGTGCCCGTCGCCGCGGCGACGTATCCGAGGTCCACGCCGTGCGGCGTGCCGAAGACCCGCTCGAACGGGTCGCGCACGGCCGCCTGCGGCAGCAGCGAGAAGATGCCGCCTCCGTCGTTGTTGACCACCACGAGGCACAGGTCGGGCCGCGGCTCGCGGGGCCCGAGCACGAGCCCGTTCTGGTCGTGCAGGAACGACAGGTCGCCCATCAGCGCGTACGACGGCCCGTTGTGGGCCAGCGCCGCCCCCATCGCGGTGGACACCAGCCCGTCGATGCCGGAGGCGCCCCGGTTGGCCATGAGCCGCAGGCCGCGCCGGGGCCGCATGGCCTGGTCGAGGTCGCGGATCGGCATCGAGGAGCCGCAGAACAGCAGCGAACCGTTCGGCAGCGCGTCCGCCAGGTCGCGGGCGATGCGCGGCTCGCTGGTGCCCGACAGGCCGAGCACCTCGTCCACCGCCCCTCTGGCCGCCCGGTCGGCCTGCCGCCAGGCGTTCAGCCAGCTGTCGTCGCCCGCGGCGACCGGGATCTCCACGGCCTGCGCCACCTGCGTGGCCGAGCGGGTCGGGTCGGGCCAGCGGTCGAGGCCGGGCGCCACCACGATGTGCTCGCCGGCCTGCCGCAGCCAGGCCAGCAGCGGCTTCGACAGCCCCGGGCGGCCCAGCGTGACGACCACGTCGGGCCGGTAGGCGCCGGCGAACTCCGGCGTGCCGAGCAGGTGGTGGTAGGTGGAGATGGCGTGGTCGCCGTAGCGCCCGCCGCCGTTCGGCTCCGACAGCACCGGCCAGCCGGCCATGCCGGCCGCCGCGACGTAGCGGCGCACGTTGGCGGCGCCGTCGCCGACCACGAGCACGCCGCGCCGGGTGGGCGGGAGGTGCAGGGCGACGGGCGGCGGCGCGACCCGGGCGCGCACCCACGGCCCGCCCGCCGCGCCTTCGAGCGGCTCGCACCAGCTCGGGTCGCCGTCGGGGACGAGCGGGTCCCTGAAGGCCAGGTTGAGGTGGACCGGTCCCGGGTCGTACGGGCCGGCGGCGCGCTGGTAGGCGCGGCAGGCCAGCGACCGCCAGTAGGCCACCTGGCCGGGCCGGTCCTCCGGCACGCCGACCTCGGCGAACCAGCGGGCCGCGGCGCCGTACAGCTTGAGCTGGTCGATCGTCTGGTTGGCGCCGGTGCCGCGCAGCTCGGGCGGGCGGTCGGCGGTCAGCACAAGCAGCGGCACGCCGGACTCGGCGGCCTCGATCACGGCCGGGTGGAAGTTGGCGGCGGCGGTGCCGGAGGAGCAGATCAGCGCGACCGGCCGCTCGGAGCGCCTGGCCAGCCCCAGCGCCAGGAACGACGCCGAGCGCTCGTCGATGCGGACGTGCAGCCGCACCCGCGACTCGGCGTGCAGCGCCATGGCCAGCGGGGCGGAGCGGGAGCCGGGCGCCAGCACCACATCGGTCAGGCCGCAGCGCACCAGCTCGTCGATCAGCACCGTGGCGAGCGCGGTGGCGGGGTTCAACGTGACGCCTCCTGCATCCGGCGAAGCCACTGGGGAGATTCGATCTCAAATGCCGACAAATGCTGAAAATTCACCGGGGGACGGCGGACCGCCAGCTCACCGTTCACCGGCACCAGCGAGTCCTCCACGACGTCGCCCGCAAGCAGGGACATCGTGCCGAGCCCGCACGCGTACGGCAACGACGGCAGCGCCGCCGCCAGCGCCACCCCTGCGGCCAGCCCCACGGACGTCTCCACGGCGCTGGAGACGACCGCGGGCAGCCCGCACGCCTCCACCACCCGCAGCGCGTCGCGCACCCCGCCGAGCGGCTGCACCTTGACCACGGCGATGTCGGCGGCCTCGGCCGCCCGCACCCGCAGCGGATCCTCCGCCCTGCGGATGGACTCGTCGGCCGCGATCGGCACGTCGCACGCCCGGCGCACCGCCGCCAGCTCCTCCAGCGTGGCGCACGGCTGCTCGGCGTATTCCAGGTCGAAGCGGTCGAGCCGCTTGAGGCGCCGCACGGCCTCGTCGACCTCCCAGGCGCCGTTGACGTCGACGCGCAGCTTGCCCGAGGGGCCCAGCGCGTCGCGTACGGCCTCCACCCGGGCCACGTCGTCGTCGAACGTCTGACCGCGCTCGGCCACCTTCACCTTGGCCGTGCCGCACCCGGAACGGCGCACGATGTCGTAGGCCTGCTCGGGGTCGACCGCGGGTACGGTCGCGTTGACCGGCACGCGGTCGCGCACCGGCTCCGGCCAGCCCTCGAAGGCCGCCTCACGGGCGCACGCCAGCCAGCGGGCGCACTCGCGCGGGCCGTACTCGGGGAACGGCGAGAACTCGCCCCACCCCGCCGGGCCGTGCAGCAGCACCCCTTCCCTGACGGTCTGCCCCCGGAACCGCGTACGCATCGGGATGCGGAAGACCACGGGAGAACGCGTCACGACCCTCCCTGCGCCTGTGTTCGAAACTGTCGCCACTAACCTTACGAGCATGTGGAGGAACCCGTCGCATCCGGACCGCCCGCTGCACGCCCTCGTGCAGCCTCCGGGCCCCGCCCTCTTCACGGCGATCCGCGAAGCGCTCGACGGCGACGGCCCGGCCGTGCTCCCGCTGTCACCCGGCCACTCCACCGGCGCGATCGCCTCGCTGCGCCCCACCCACGCCGACGGGCAGCCGCTCGACGGCGGGGCCGGCGTCCCCGATGACGTCGCGGTCGTCATCGCCACCAGCGGCAGCACCGGCGCCCCCAAGGGCGTGATGCTGTCGGCCACGGCGCTGCGGGCCTCAGCGGCGGCCTCGCTGCGCCGCGTCGAGGCCTCGAAGGGCGATCGCTGGCTGTGCTGCCTGCCCGTCGCCCACGTCTCCGGCCTCCAGATCCTCGTCCGGGCCCTGCTGTCAGGGAGCGAGCCGATCATCCACTCCGGCTTCGACCCGCACGCGGTGCTGTCCTCGGGCGCCGACCACGTCTCGCTCGTGCCGACCCAGCTCCACCGGCTGGTCGAGCTCGGAGCCGACCTGTCGGTGTTCAGGACGATCCTGCTCGGCGGCGCCACGCCCCGTGCGGGGCTGCTCGATCAGGCCCGCGACCTCGGCGCACGGATCGTCACGACGTACGGGATGAGCGAGACGTGCGGCGGCTGCGTGTACGACGGCCTGCCCCTTTACGGCGTAGATCTCAAAATCGGCGACGACGGCCTGATCAGGATCTCCGGGGCGGTGCTGTTCTCCGGCTACCGCTTCGCCGACCCGCCCATGCCGCTGGACGGCGGCTGGTTCGTCACCTCCGACCTGGGCGAGCTCCACGGCGGCCGGCTGCGCGTGCTGGGCCGGGCCGACGACGTCATCAACACCGGCGGCGAGAAGGTCGTGGCCGGCGCCGTGACCGCCGTCCTCGCCACCCACCCCGAGGTGGCCGACGTGGCCGTGATCGGCACGCCCGACCCCGAATGGGGCGAGGCGGTCACCGCCGTCGTGGTCCCCGTCAGCCCCGACACGCCCCCCACGCTTTCGCAATTGCGGGCATATTGCCGCGATAGGCTTCCCCCGCATGCGGCGCCCCGCGGCCTGCGGCTGGTTCCCCAGCTGCCCCTGCTGCCCAACGGCAAAACCGACCTGATGCGCCTGAGGGCAGGAACCTGACGAGTTGCGGCTGCGTCATAGAGGGAGAAGGAGGGAGCCTTTTATGGACGAGACCCGCAAGATGTGGGCATCCGCGGCCATCGTCGGCGTGATCGTCGTCGGGGGAGCCTCAGTCGCGGCGGCCGCTTCGGCGGGCAAGCTCGACCAGGTGGCAAGGGAGACCCGGGCCGTGGTGGAGAAGGCCCCGCAGGGCTCGACGACCCCGTCCGCAGGGCCGTCGGAGGACGACATCGTCGTCTCGACGGAGGTCAACCCCAACCCCGGCGAGGTCCTCGAACACTGGACCGACGAGCGCATGGAGCACGCCGAGCCCATGCCGATGCCGGTGATCACCTTGGACGAGGAGCAGCTCGCGGAATAACTCCGGGCCGCGCACGGTTGGCACAGTGGGCGTTCTGTCCCTTTTTTACCCTGCAACGTGCGCACGGGAACAAATGACGGCGATTGGCGTTATTGCTACTGGTGCGCCGTGCGAGCAACGAAGCCGCCCCACCACAACAAGCCTGATCGCTTCGACTCCGTACGGAGGAGGTGTCCTCATGCCCAGAACCGCCGTGGCGACCCCACCAGTAACTCTCGACCAGCTCCTTGAACGAGGGCGAGCCCAGGGTCACCTTTCTCTGGCGGAGCTGCGTGACGCGTTCGCGAAGACAGGCATCAGCCCCTCTGAAGGCCGCACCATCCTGCGGGAACTGTCAGAGGCCGGCGTGAGCCTGGCCGCCGAGAACGAGGCGTCCCCCAGCACTGCCCCCAGGAAGACCAGCCAGAAGAACACGGCGACGACCAAGAAGACCTCGCGCTCGAAGACTACCGGCCGCAAGGCCGCGGAGGCAAAACCCGCCGACGCCGCCAAGGGCGTCACCCCATCGGAGCCCAAGCCCGAGCACCTGGAGGACGTCCCCGACGACGTGGCGCTCACCGAGGACGTCGACAACGAGCAGATGGACCTCGACGACACCCAGTCCGTCATGGGCGACTCGGTGCACACCTACCTGAAGTCCATCGGCCGCCGCACGCTGCTCACCGCGGCTCAGGAGGTCGAGCTGGCCCGCCGGATCGAGGCAGGCCTGTACGCCGAGTACAAGCTGGAGACCCAGCCCGACCTGCCGGAGTCCCTCAAGGGCGACCTGTACATGGTCGTGGAGGACGGCAAGGAGGCCAAGGACCACATGCTGGAGGCCAACCTCCGCCTGGTGGTCTCGGTGGCCAAGAAGTACACCGACCGCGGCATGTCCCTGCTGGACGTCGTCCAGGAAGGCAACCTGGGGCTGATCAGGGCGGTGGAGAAGTTCGACTACACCAAGGGCTTCAAGTTCTCCACGTACGCCATGTGGTGGATCAGGCAGGCCATCCAGCGCGGCTTCGCCGACTCGGCGCGGACGATCCGGCTGCCCGTGCACGTGCTGGAGATGCTGTCGAAGCTGTCGCGGATCGAGCGTGACATGCACCAGCGCCTGGGCCGTGAGCCCACGCCCGAGGAGCTGGCCGTCGAGCTCGACAAGACCCCCGACCAGATCGAGGAGCTGCTGCGCACGAGCCGCCAGCCGATCTCGCTGAACGCCACGATCGGCGAGGACGGCGAGACCACGATCGGCGACCTCATCGAGGACGTCGACTCGCCCGAGGCGTCGGAGATCGTCGACCGCCAGCTGCTGGGCGACCAGCTGCGGGGCGTGCTCGACAACCTCTCGCCGCGCGAGTCGAAGATCATGGCCCTGCGCTTCGGCCTGGTGGACGGCAAGCCGCACACCCTCGACGAGATCGGCAAGCACCTGGGCCTGACCCGGGAGCGGATCCGCCAGCTGGAGAAGGAGTCGCTCTCCAAGCTGCGCCACCCGAGCAACACGCGCCCGCTGCTCGACTGGGCCAGCTGAGACACCGAAGAGCCCCGGCCTCCCCGGCCGGGGCTCTTTCACGTCCTGGGACGCTAGCGGGTGGCGGGGACCGGGCGCGGGATCCTCGGGATGCCCCACATCCGGTTCTCCTCGCGCAGCGTGCGCAGCCGCTCGACCTCGGAGGTCCACATGGCCCCGGCCGGCGTGGCCTTGGCCTTGCGGCGCGCGATGCGGTCGTCGTAGGACTTCACGCCGAACGTGGCCCGCTGGCCCGCCTCCGCCGCCCGCAGCGCCTCGGTCAGCGCCTTGTCGAAGGCGATGCCGGCGGCCATCAGCTCGAGGTCGTCGGCCCCGGCCGCACGCAGCTCACGCAGCGTCGCCTCGGCCTCGCGGGCCTTGTCGAGCAGCTCGGGGAACCCCTTGGAGATCTCCTGGTCCGCGTGGTAGCGGACCTCTGCCTCCCGGCTCACCCGCGGACGGAAAAACGCCATCGAACCGGCCCCTTCACGCTGTACGTTCACTCGTTCACCGGCAAGGGTACGCCGTCGCGCGACACGGGCGGAAATCGCCCCGGAGCGACCGCCTTTACATAGTAAGATGATCACCATGCCCGCCAAACGACCGTCCGTCCCCCTCTCCCGCGAGCGCATCATCGAGGCCGCGCTCCACATCGCCGACAGCCAGGGCCTGCGCCGGCTCACCATGCGCCGCCTGGGCGACGCCCTGGAGGTGGAGGCCATGGCGATCTACCACCACCTCCCCCGGGGCAAGGAGGCGCTGATGGACGCCCTGGCCGAGCACGTCACGGCCGTCCACGTCGAGCCGGGCCCCACCTGGCAGGAGACGGCCAAGGCGTGGTGCAGGGCGGGCCGTGAGCTGCTGCGCGAGCATCCGGGCGTGCTCGCGCTGGCGCTGACCAAACCGCCCAAGGGCGCCACCGCCGTGGCCGTCAGGGAGCAGACCGAGCAACTGGCCGAGGCTGGCCTGGACAACGCCGCCGAGGCCGTACGCGCGCTGCGGGCGTTCGTGTTCGGCAGCGTGGCCGTCGAGGTGCAGCAGTCCGGCTGGGCCGACCCCGAGGTCGACCAGTGGGTCAGGCGGGACGAAAGAGCCGATATGGACTTCGAGCGCGGACTCGACGCTTTGCTCAAGGGATTGCAAACGTGATGCGCGTGTCGCGCTTGGCCCGTTATCCTGCATAAGGCACGCTGTGTCAAAGGTCACACGTTCCGGGGATCCTCCTGTAACAGTCAAAAGGGGCTATGTCCGAACGCGTGGCACGCGTCGCACACTTGCCAGGAACAACCCGAGCCAGGCTCCCACCCCAGGTCACCGGGAGCACCCACGAGATATCCGGAGGCACGATGATGTGCCCGCACGACCCACCCTGTCCGGACGCCGAGGCACCGGACCGCGAGGCGGCACGCACCCTCGCCTGCCACCCCGAGCAGGGGTGGAGCCTTCTCTGCAACGGCGTCGTCCTGTTCGAGGACACCGGTGAGCTGCTGCCCAGCGGCATCGTCATCGCGCCGCACCGGCCCGTGGCCGGCGCGGTCTGATCCACCCGGAGGCGATCCCGGCTACGCGTAGCGGGTGATCCACTCCGCCACGATCTCACCCACCCGGGCGGGGTCACGCTTCAGGTCGTGCCCCTCCCCCGGCAGCACCACCAGGCGCGCGGCGTCCTCGGCGTCCGGCACGCCGAACGGGTCACGGTCCCCGTTGACGACCAGCACGTCCACTCCGGCGCCACGCAGCTCGCCGGCCCGGGAGCGATCCGGCTTCCCCGGCGGGTGCAGCGGGAAGGCCAGCGCCACGACCGCCACCGCGCCGACCGCCTTCGCCGTACGGCAGGCGACCCGCGCCCCGTTGCTCCGCCCGCCCTGCACGACGGGCAAACCGGGCAGGCGCGTACGCAACTCGTCCAGGACGGCCTCCCACGCCTCGTCCTGCCGCGCCGGCGAGCCGGGCGCCCGCGCACCCGCCACCCGGAACGCCTGGGTCACCCTGGCCACACTGGCGCCCACGGCGAGCGCGGCGTCGCGGACGGCCAGCAGGTCGGGAGCGTCGACGCCGCCGGCCGACCCGTGGGTCAGCACCAGCAGCAGCCGCGGCCGCGCGGCCTCGTCGATCTCGACCAGCGCCGGCCCCCGCGGCGTCATCACCTGCATGCCAGCACCGTACCTGGGGAGGATGCCAAGTTGGCTCTCAGGTCTGATGACGGCGAGGCTCCCAGGCTGGATGATGCACTCATGCCAGACACACGCCCGCTACGGGACGAGCTGCAAGCCACTCTCGACGCGCGCCGCGACCTCGGCCCCGACTACGAGCCCGCGCTCATCGACTCATTCGTCGACCGCATCGACGCGACGATCACCGCCCGCGTACGCGCGGAGCTCGACCACCACGGGGGCGCCCCGCGCAGGAAGCCGCCGGCCTCGCAGCTGATCCCGCTCGCGCTGGGCTCGATGGGCCTCGGCATCCCGCTGACGGCCATCGGGGCGGCGCAGGCAGGGGGGGTCGGCCTGTTCATCGTGTGGCTGGCGATCGTGGTCATCAACGTGGCCGCCGCGGTGGCGATCATCCGCCGCACCTGAGACCGGTCAGGCGTCGCGCTGGTAACGCAGCCGCACCTCCGCGGCCAGCGTCTCGTCCTCGTGCTCCAGCCCGTACGTCCAGACCCGGTCGGCGTCGTCGGCGCGCCCGCGCAGCGGAAGCGTGCGCGCCAGCAGCTCGATCGCCAGGGCGCCCGTGCGCGGGTCGGCGCCGTCCTCCAGGCTCTCGGCGAACTCGGCGCAGGCCAGCTCCAGATGCGCGATACCGAGCTGGACGCGCAGCCCCGGCATCTCGTCCGCGGGCGCGAACTCCAGGGCGTCCAGCAGCACCTCGGCGGCCGCCCCCGGCTCGCCGTGCTCCATCATCAGGTCGGCGAGCTGCTGCGCCGCGTGAGCGCCGACCCCCTCGTCACCTGCCTCCATGCTCGTCTCCATGGCGGCGCGGAACTCCCGCTCGGCCTCCTCCAGGTTCTGCGCCCGCACGGCCAGCCGGGCCAGCGCGAGGTGGGCCAGCGGCACGTACGCGGCCGTGCCGACGCCCAGCACGGCCTGCCAGGCGGCCCTGGCCTGGTCGTCGCGCCCCTCGCGTTCGAAGCCCTGGGCGAGGTGGCAGGCGGCCTGGGCGGCGAACTCGGGATGCCCGGTGGCCAGCGCGGTGCGGGCGGCGGCCCTGGCGGCCTCGACCTCGCCGCGTTGCTCCAGCACCACGGCCAGCCCGACGGCGGCCTGCGCCCGGTCGGGCTCCTCGTGGTCGGCGGCGAGCTCGGACAGGATGGCGGCGGCGCCCTCGAGGTCTCCGCGTTCGGCGAGCAGGCGGGCGGTGTCGAGGGGCGAGGTCTGCAGCTCTGATGACGTCAAGGAGGCTCCTCGGGGCGACGGTCGCCCCGAGCCTAACGATTTCCGGCGATCATGTCTGCCCACTTGCCGCCGAAGGACTGGCCGGATCGGTCGCCCCGGCCGGTCCTTCGGCGCGCGGGCTCAGTCCTCGTACGCCTCGAGGGGCGGGCAGGAGCAGACCAGGTTGCGGTCGCCGTAGGCCTGGTCGATGCGGCGCACCGGCACCCAGTACTTCCCGTCGCGCAGCGACGGCACCGGGTAGGCCGCCTCGCTGCGCGTGTACGGGTGCGGCCACTCGTCAGCGGTGACCGCCGCGGCCGTGTGCGGGGCGTTGCGCAGCGGGTTGTCGCTCTTGTCGTAGTCGCCGGAGGCCACCTTGGCGATCTCGCCGCGGATGGCGATCATGGCGTCGACGAACCGGTCGAGCTCGCCGAGGTCCTCGCTCTCGGTCGGCTCGATCATGAGCGTGCCGGCCACCGGGAACGACATGGTCGGCGCGTGGAAGCCGTAGTCGATGAGCCGCTTGGCCACGTCGTCCACGGTGACGCCGGTCTCCTTGGTGATCTGGCGCAGGTCGACGATACACTCGTGCGCCACCAGGCCGCCGCGGCCGGTGTAGAGCACCGGGTAGTGCGGGGCCAGGCGCCTGGCCAGGTAGTTGGCCGACAGGATGGCCTGCTCGGTGGCCGCCTTGAGGCCCTCGCCGCCCATCATCCTGGCGTACGCCCACGAGATCGGCAGGATGCCCGCCGATCCGTACGGGGCCGCCGAGACCGGACCGACCGGGGCGCCGTCACGCAGCGGGTGGCCGGGCAGGTAGTCGGCCAGGTGCGCGCGCACCGCGACCGGGCCGACGCCGGGGCCTCCGCCGCCGTGCGGGATGCAGAAGGTCTTGTGCAGGTTGAGGTGGGACACGTCGGCGCCGAACGCGCCCGGCTTGGCCAGGCCGACCAGGGCGTTGAGGTTGGCGCCGTCGACGTACACCTGGCCGCCGGCCTCGTGCACCTTCTCGCAGATCTCGGTGATGGTCTCCTCGTACACGCCGTGCGTCGACGGGTACGTCACCATGATCGCCGCGAGGGCGTCACGGTGCTTGGCGATCTTGGCGTCGAGGTCGGCGAGGTCGACGTTGCCGTTGTCGTCGCAGGCCACGACGACGACCCGCATGCCGGCCATGACGGCGCTGGCGGCGTTCGTGCCGTGGGCGGAGGACGGGATGAGGCAGACGTCGCGCTCACCCTGGCCGCCCGCGCGGTGGTAGGCGCGGATGGCCAGCAGGCCGGCGAACTCGCCCTGGGAGCCGGCGTTCGGCTGGATGGAGACGGCGTCGTAGCCGGTCACCTCGGCCAGCCAGCTCTCCAGCGTGCCGATCAGCTCCCGGTAGCCCTCGGACTGCTCCTCCGGCGCGTACGGGTGGATCGCGGCGAACTCCGGCCAGGTGATGGGCTCCATCTCGGTGGTCGCGTTCAGCTTCATCGTGCAGGAGCCGAGCGGGATCATGGAGCGGTCGAGGGCGATGTCCTTGTCCTGGAGCTTGCGCAGGTAGCGCAGCATCGCCGTCTCGGAGCGGTACTGGTGGAAGACGGGGTGGGTGAGGTAGTCGCTCTCGCGCAGCAGCGTGTGAGGCAGCGCGTCGGCGGCGCCCTCGATGTCCACACCGGCGGCGGGCGCGCCGAAGGCGGCCCACACCTCGGCGATCTCGGCGGCGCCGGTCTTCTCGTCGCAGGAGACGGAGACGTGGTCGGCGCCGGCCTGCCAGAGGTTGACGCCCCGCTCGGCGGCGGCGGCCACGACCTCAGCGGCCCGGCCGGGCACGCGGGCCAGCACGGTGTCGAAGAACTCGTCGTGCACGACCTCGACCCCGGCCCGGCGCAGCCCGTCGGCCAGGACGACGGCGTACCGGTGCACCCGGTGGGCGATGCGGCGCAGGCCCTCGGGGCCGTGGTAGACGGCGTACATGCTCGCGATGACGGCGAGCAGGACCTGGGCGGTGCAGATGTTGCTGGTGGCCTTCTCGCGGCGGATGTGCTGCTCGCGGGTCTGCAGGGCCAGCCGGTAGGCGGGGCCGCCGTCGGCGTCCACCGACACGCCGACCAGGCGGCCTGGCAGCTGCCGCTGCAGCCCCTCGCGTACGGACATGTAGGCGGCGTGCGGCCCGCCGAACCCGAACGGCACGCCGAACCGCTGCGAGGAGCCGATCGCGATGTCGGCGCCCAGCTCCCCTGGGGCGGCCACGAGCGTCAGGGCCAGCAGGTCGGCGGCGGCCACGACGAGCGCGCCCGCCTCGTGCGCGGCTGCGGCCACGGCGCGGAAGTCGCGCACCCGCCCGGAGGCGCCCGGATACTGGACGAGCACGCCGAAGCACTCGGGCAGCTCGCCGTCCAGCGCGTGCTCCACGATGGTGATGCCGAGCGGCTCGGCGCGGGTGGCCAGCACGGCCTTGGTCTGCGGCAGCGCGTCGGCGTCGATCACGAACACCGAGCTCTTCGACTTGCCCGCCCGGCGGGCCAGCGTCATGGCCTCGGCGGCGGCCGTGCCCTCGTCGAGCAGGGACGCGCCGGCCACCGGCAGGCCGGTGAGGTCGGAGACGACGGTCTGGAAGTTCAGCAGCGCCTCGAGACGGCCCTGCGAGATCTCCGGCTGGTACGGCGTGTACGCGGTGTACCAGCCCGGGTTCTCCAGCAGGTTGCGCCGGATGACGGCGGGCGTGACGGTGTCGTAGTAGCCCAGGCCGATCATGGAGGTGAGCACGCGGTTGCGCCCGGCCAGGGCGCGCAGCTCGGCGATGGCCTCGGCCTCGCCGATCGCGGCGGGCAGCTTGAGGCTGTCCTTGGCCCTGATGGCCTCGGGCACGGCCACCGCCACCAGGTCCGCCACGGACTCGAAGCCGACGGCCTCGAGCATGCGCTGCTGCTCGGACTCCGAGGGCCCGATGTGCCGGGACGAGAAGGGCGGTGCGGTCAGGTCGGTCATGGAGGTGCCTCCCGAGGCTATGGAGACCGGCGCCAGGGCGCGGGCGAGTGCCGGATCTCCCCCTCTGTCAACGGGACCTGAGAGCTTCACCCCGGTGGGGCTTGCACCGTCGGTGAGGCGCGTCTGGCGGACGCGCCTGCTTTCCAGAGTTGCCTCGCCCAGCGGTACCGGATGCCTGAGAGATTCCGGGGAGGGTTGCTCCTTCGGCGCCCCGGGATCAGTGCCCGGGGACTCTCCCGCACGGGGTCGTCAGCCTTACCCGTCCTAGATTACTACGGTGCGCCGGGATAGTGAGGATCGGCCGGGTTCGCCGGCCTGTCGCGGGAGCCCGGATCAGCCGATGCGGCGAGCGCGGCGCCGGCGGGCGAGTTCGTCAGCGGGGTGGTCGGCCGGGACGGTGTCCTCGACCGCCGCGCGTTCCCCCGGCAGCTCCGCGAGGGAGCCCTCGACCTCTCGCCAGACCCGGCCGAGCGCGATGCCGAACACGCCCTGGCCGCCCTGGAGCAGGTCGATCACCTCGTCTGCGGAGGTGCACTCGTAGACGCTGACACCGTCGCTCATGAGGGTGATCTGCGCGAGGTCGGCGACGCCGCGGTCACGCAGGTGCTGCACGGCCGTGCGGATCTGCTGCAGCGACACTCCTGTGTCGAGGAGCCGCTTGACGACCTTGAGCACCAGGATGTCGCGGAAGCTGTAGAGGCGCTGCGAGCCCGAGCCCTGTGCGGCCCTTATCGTGGGCTCGACCAGGCCCGTGCGCGCCCAGTAGTCGAGCTGCCTGTAAGTGATGCCGGCCGCCGCGCAGGCCGTCGGCCCGCGGTATCCGATGTCGTCCGGCAGCGTCGCCGGCTGCTCGTCGAAGAGCAGGCCCTGCTCCCCGGCACGCTGCCGCGCACTCTCGCGCCGCACCGGATCTTCCTGGCCGGCCGTCTTACCCTCGCCGCTGCTGACCGCCACGCGGACCTCCGGCTTTCTCTCATCCCGTGGCCTGATCTGGGGGTTTGTAAAGTGCGGCCACGGGTTTCACTTGCACCGTAGGACCGTGACCATGCTCAGTCAACGATCCGGCTCGGCGCGTCGTGAAGCGTAAATGCACTGAAATACCTACCCCGCGCGGCCGAAGTCCTCGGGAGTGATCGTGTCAAGGAACTCCCTGAACTTCTCCACCTCGTCCTCCTGGTCGTCGGGGATGATCACACCCGCCTCCTGGACGACCTCCTCGCTGGCGAAGATGCGCGCCCCCGTGCGCAGGGCGAGCGCGATGGAGTCGGACGGCCGGGCGCTGACCTCCACGCCGTTGGAGAAGACGAGATCGGCGAAGAAGATGCCGTCGCGCAGCGCGACGATGTTGACCGCCCGCAGGCCGACGCCGAGGGCGCTCAGCACGTCGCGGAACAGGTCATGAGTGAGTGGCCGCGGCGGCGGCTCCTCCGCCTGGGCGAGGGCGATGGCCGTGGCTTCGGTCATGCCGATCCAGATGGGCAGGAACCGTTCCCCGTGTGCCTCCTTGAGCAAGACGATCGGCTGATTTGTGGGCATCTCAACTCTTACGCCCACGACCTCCATCTGCAACACGGGCTGCTCCGTAATCCTGACCGGTCACCCGGCACAGCTCTTCGAACATCGCTTCTGGCTGATTGGCTCTTCGTTTCAACGTAACACCCGCAGGGCCCGGAATGTGCCCCCGCCTCCCAGCTCGCCCCGGCCTCAACCTCCGAGGACCGACCGGACTCCCGTGCGCACAAGGGACGCGTGCAGATCGAGCAGGAGCGTGGACAGCTCCCTCGCCGCCTCGTCGGCCTCGCCGATGGCGCCGGGGGCGCGCCGCTTGAGTATGGGGGCGACGGTCTGCTCGACCAGGCCGCACTCGCGCTCGGCCGCCGCCTTGACCGCGCGCAGATGACGGGCGTGCAGGCCGAAGCGGGACAACGAGCCGACGGTTCGGGCCACGGTGAGGGCCTCCTCGTCGTAGCGGCGGGCCACCGGGGCGAGCAGGCCGTAGTCTTCGAGCTCCCCGAGGGTCTCCTCGTCGATGCCGGCGGCCTCCAGCAGCTCGGCCCGGCTGAGCCTGACCTCCTGCTTGTCCTGCAGCACGCGGGGGCGGCCGAAGCTCTCGGCCATCTTGTCCTTGATCACCCGCAGCGGCAGGTAGTTGTCGCGCTGCTCGGTGAGGATGAAGCGGAGCTGCTCGACGTGCAGGTGGGTGAACTTGCGGAAGCCGGACGGGCTGCGCTCGGGCTCGATCAGGCCCTCACCCTCGAGGAACCGGATCTTGGAGACGGTGACATCGGGGAACTCGCCCTGCAGCAGGGCGAGCACCTCCCCGATGCTCATGTGCGAGCGTGCGGCCTGTGAGCTCATGCCGCCTCCCGCAACGGCTCCCCCACTGGGGACGTCTCCATGGGTCGCTCACTCCGCCCGCTCATGCGCCTGGGTTGCCGCGCATCAGGAAGAGAAGGCGGAACTTGCCGATCTGCACCTCGTCTCCGGAGTGCAGCGGAACCTCCTCGATCCGCTCGCGGTTGACGTAGGTGCCGTTGAGGCTGCCCACGTCGCGCACGGAGAACTGGCCCCCGCGGTGCCGGTAGAACTCGACGTGGCGGCGGGAGACCGTGATGTCGTCGAGGAAGATGTCGCTCTCCGGGTGGCGCCCGGTCGTGGTCAGGTCTTTGTCCAGCCTGAAACGGCTGCCCTGGTTGGGGCCCCTGGTCACCGTGAGCAACGCCGCGCCGGGCGGGAGCTGCTCGACGAGCGCCCGCTCGGCCAGCAGCATGTCGCCTGTCTCAGCCTCGTACGCCTCGATTCCCGCGACGGAGATCGTCGACGTGGTGTCCCCGGAGACCTCGGGTCTGGTCAGCGGTGACCCACAGCGGGAACAGAAACGGGCATCCTCGGGGTTGGCGTGCCCGCACTGCGTGCAGTAGACGCTCGGCATCGATCGGCTCGGCCTCCTACCGCGAAGACACGGTGCTTTCGGGCGCGCCTGCCTTCGCTCTTTCACGTTTGCGAATGCCGCAACTTACGCTGATCAGCGGCAAAGGTCAAGGCGGGGCGCTGGACTCGGGTGTCGGACGCAGACAAAGTTACCGCTGCGCCCGCCCCGTGGTCCATGCCGCCGCGCGTTTCAACATTACGATCTTGCGGCACTCCGCGCGCACGTCGCGGGCATGGATTTTTCCGGGATCAGGTGGCGGCCTGCTCGACGATGCGGGCCCAGCGTTCGAGCAGGGTCTGGGCGGCGTCCACGTCCCACGCCTCGGCCCACAGGTCGGTGACCGGCTCGGCGGCGGCGGGCAGCACGAGCACCCAGCTGCCGTCGTCGCGGGCCACCCGGACGCCGTCGGTGGTGTCGATGCGGCAGCCGTCGGGCTCGGCCTCGGCGGCCTCCATGACCGAGCGCATGACGGCGCCCTTGGCCGCCCACGGCGTCGGCACGGCGCGTTTGAGCAGCTTGACCTCGGGGATCCGCGCGTCGATCTGGCTGAGCGACAACCGGGTGCGGGCGACCAGGCCGAGCAGCCGCATGAACGCGGCCAGCCCGTCGATGGCGGGGCTGAACTCCGGGACCACGAAGCCGCCGCGCCCGTCAGCGGCGAAGATCATGTCAGGGCCGGCGGCGGCCGAGGTGAGGGCGTCGAGCGAGGTGGTGGTCCACTGCACCTGGACGCCGTGGAAGCGGCAGACCTGCTCGGCGACCCGGGTCGTGGTGACCGGCAGGGCCACCCGGCCGCCCTGGCGTTCGGCGGCGACCAGGTCGAGCACGACGAGCAGGGCGCGTTCCTCGCTGATCAGCTGGCCCTTCTCGTCGACGAGGGCGATGCGCTCACCGACCGGGTCGAACCGCACGCCGAACGCCGCCCGCGAGGAGCTGACCAGCTCCGACAGGCGTTGCAGGTCGCGGCGGCGGCCGGCCAGCGTCTCGGTGGGCGAGACGTCGTCGAGGCGGGCGTTGACGGTGAGCACCTCGACGCCGACCCGCCCGAGCAGCGTGGGCAGCACGAGCGAGGAGGTGCCGCCGGCACAGTCGACGACCACCTTCATGTCGCGCACGCCGCTCACGCCGACGTGGGTGAGCAGCTCGTGGGTGTAGTCCTCGACGGCCCTGGACGGGTAGGTGAGCTCGGCGATCTCGCCGGGGAAGGCGCGGCGGAACTCCTGGCGGGAGAAGACCCGCTCCAGCTTGCGCTGGGCGGCCGGCGGCAGGTCGGCGCCGCGGCCGTCCATGATGACGATGTCCACGCTCTGCGGGTCGCCCGGGGTGGTGCGCAGGGCGATGCCGCCGGCCGCCGACTCCCTGGCGGTGTGGAAGCGGGTGACGGGCATCGGGGCGGCCTCGAGGTCGAGCACGTTGATGGCGCTGGCGGTCAGCGCGGCGTTGACGGCCCGCTTCAGCGCCCTGGCGGCCAGCGAGCAGTCGCGGGAGGTGACGACGTGGGCGCCCTTGCGCAGGGTGGTGGCGTACGCGCTGGCCAGGCGGACGCAGAGCTCGGTGGTGATCTCGACGTTGACCAGGCCGCTGACGCCGCGCGGGCCGAACAGGTTGCGCTGGCCGCGCGACTCCCAGATGACGCTGGTGTTGACGACCGCGCCGGCCTCGATGGTCTTGAACGGGTAGACCTTGACGCCGCTGGAGACGTACGCCTCGGCCTCGATGACGCACTCGTCACCGATGACGGCGTTCTCCTCGATGCGGGCGCCGGCCATCACGTCGGTGCTCTTGCCGATGACGCAGCCGCGCAGGTGGGCGCCGGGGCCGAGGTAGACGTTGTCGTGGACGACCGCGCGGTGCAGGAAGGCGCCCTCGCGGACGACCGCGTTGTTGCCGAGCACGGTGTACTCGCGCAGCTCGGCGCCCGCCTCCACCTTGGCGTAGTCGCCGACGAGCAGCGGGCCCTTGAGCACGGCGTCGGGGTCGACCGAGGCCGAGTCGGCCACCCAGACGCCCGGGGAGACCTCGAAGCCGCCGATGTCGAGCTGGACCTTGCCCGACAGGGCGTCGGCCTGGGCCTTGAGGTAGCTCTCGTGGGTGCCGACGTCCTCCCAGTAGCCGTCGGCCACGTAGCCGTAGATGGCGGCGCCGCCGGCGAGCAGGGCGGGGAAGACGTCGGCGGACCAGTCGACCGGTACGCCCTCGGCGACGGCGTCGAGGACCTCGGGCTCCATGACGTAGATGCCGGTGTTGACGGTGTCGGAGAAGACCTGGCCCCACGTGGGCTTCTCCAGGAAGCGCTGCACGCGGCCGGACTCGTCGACGATGATGATCCCGAATTCGAGCGGGTTGGGGACGCGTTTCAGGCCGATCGTCACCAGCGCCCCATTTTCCCGGTGAAAACGGATCATGTCGGACAAATCAATATCCGTCAGGGCGTCGCCGGAGATGACGAGGAATCGGTCGTCGCGGAGCCGGGCGGCGGCGTTCTTGACGCTTCCCGCGGTGCCGAGGGGGACGTCCTCGGTGGCGTACTGGAGGTGCATGCCGAGCTCGTCGCCGTCGCCGAAGTAGTTGCGCACGAGGGCGGCGAGGAACTGCAGCGTCACCACGGTCTCGGTCACGCCGTGCCGCTTGAGCAGGCGTAACACGTGTTCCATGATCGGGCGGTTGGCCACGGGGAGCAGGGGCTTGGGCTGGTTGGCGGTCATCGGACGCAGCCGAGTGCCCTCCCCGCCCGCCATGACGACCGCCTTCACCCGATCACTCCTTCTTGGCCGCGATTACGAGTTGTCGCACCTGTACCACATACAGCACCCCCGCCCACCAGTACAGGCCCGTTCCCCAGAGTGCGAATGCCCACCCGACGATCTGGGCTATATCGGCATACCACCCAGCATGGGAGGCAAGGAAGAGGAGCGGGAAGGCGTACATGAGGTTGAACATGGCCGCCTTGCCCAAAAAATGCACCTGAAGTGCCCTATATCCGTATTTGCGGAGTACGAGGATGGAACATCCGACGAAGGCCTCGCGCAGGAGGATGGCGGCGACGAGCCACCAGGGGATGATCTCGCGCACCAGCAGCGCGAAGATCGTGGAGAACACGTAGAGCTTGTCGGCGGCCGGGTCGATGAGCCGGCCCAGACGGCTGGTCTGGTTGAACGCGCGGGCGATCTTCCCGTCGAGCCAGTCGGTGAAACCCGCCACCGCGAGCACGCCGATGGCCCAGCCGTCCTCCCTGGGCCCGAGCACGAGCCAGAGGAACACGGGCACACCAAGCAGGCGCAGGAAGCTCAGCAGGTTGGGGACCGTCCAGATACGGTCCTCGGCGGAAGTTTCACTCACGCAGCAGACCCTACTGCGTGGAACTCGGTCTCAGCGGTCTCGGATGGGCACATCTGTTCCATCCGTTTCCGCTGGTGATGTCCGGTTTCTTGACCGGAACGGGTCAGGCGGAGCCCGGCGGAGCTCGCTCAGCCGCGTACGGCCTCCAGGAACGCCCGGATCAGGGCGGAGTCCTTGACCCCTGGCGCGGTCTCCACACCGCTGGAGACGTCGACGCCCCACGGGCCGGCGGCGGCGATGGCCTCGCGGACGTTGGCCGGGTCGAGGCCGCCGGCCAGCATCCACTGCCCCGAGGGGCGGCCGCGCACCGCGGCCCAGTCCCACGGCTGACCGGAGCCTGCGTGGGGGGCGTCGACGATGAGCAGGTCTTCGTCGTAGGCTCCGCAGCGCAGCTCGGCCTGGGCGTCCACGGCCCGCACGAGGCGGACGCCGAGGTCCTTGAGCGCGGTGAAGTCGCCGTGGGGATGGCGGCCGTGCAGCTGGACGCCTCGCACCCCGGAGGCCAGCACCGCCGCGCGCACGGCCGTGGGGTCCTCCCCGCGGAACACGCCGACGGTGAGGACGTGTGCGGGCACGAGGGCGGCCAGCTCGGCGGCCCGCTCGGGCGTGACGCGGCGCGGGCTGCGGGTCATGACGAACCCGATGGCGTCGGCTCCGGCCTCGACGGCGGCGGCGACGTGTTCCGGCTCGCTCAGGCCGCAGATCTTCACATACACGCCTCCGACCTTAGCGGCGGCGGGCGGCCGCCGGTGACCACGCCCAGATCAGCACCGCGGTGATGAGGCCGAACAGCGCCACCCCGTTGGGCACGTGCGCGCCGAGCCACATCCAGGTGACGTGCTGGGCGCCGCCGATGAGGAACAGCGCGACGCTGGCCAGCGCCGGCCAGCCCGCCCCGCGTCCGGGACGCCAGACGAGCACCGCCAGCACGGTCTGGACGAGGGCCAGCAGGTGCACGACCATGCCGGCCATGAGGTGGCTCTCGAGCATCGAGTCGGACTCCACCGACTGGCCGGCGAACGAGGCGGCCACCAGCAGCGCCGCCGCGTGGGCGGTGACGGCGACGCGCAGGCCGTAGAGCAGCCCGGAGGAGGCCTGGCCGCCCGGCTCGGTGCGGGGGGCGGCGGCTGTTTCTCGCATGATGATCCTTTCGGGGACTGTCAAGGACCACATGGTCGCCGCGCGGACCCCGGCCGGTCGTCAGCCTGGGGGATGACCCGCCGCTACACCTCCGGGCGGACCCGCCCCGATCAGCCGCCGCGCCTGGGACGTACGGGGCGGAAGGAGGCGTCGACGAGGCCGGTGCGGTGGGCGACGACGGCGGCCTGGATGCGATTGCGCAGGCCCAGTTTCTCCATGGCCGCGGCGATGTGGGTCTTGACCGTGGTGACGCCGACGTGCAGCTCCTCGGCGATCTCCGCGTTGGACAGGCCCGTGCCGACCAGGGCGAGCACCTCCAGCTCGCGCTCGGTCAGCCCCGGGGGCGCCGACGGGGCGGCGGCCTGCTCCTCCGCGTCGAGGAAGCGCTCCACGACGCGGCGCAGCACTGACGGGGCGAGCAACTGCTCGCCGGCCGCGGCCCTGCGGACGGCGTCGACCATGCGCTCGGGGTCGTCGTCCTTGACCAGGAAGCCCACGGCGCCGGCGCGCAGCGCGGCGTAGACGTTGCCGTCCTCGGCGAACGTGGTCAGCACCACGATCCTGACGCCGGGCCGGGCGGCGAGCACCCGCCTGATCGCCTCCAGGCCGTCGACCCGCGGCATGCGCAGGTCCATGAGGATCACGTCGGGCAGGTGGCGCTCGGCCAGGCGCACGGCCTCGGCGCCGTCCTCGGCCTCGGCCACGACCTCCATGTCGCCGGTGGCCTGCAGCAGCATGCGCACGCCCGCGCGGACGAGCGCCTGGTCGTCGGCCACGAGCACCCGGATCACGCGGCGCTCCCCGAGGGCAGCCGGCTGGGCAGGTGGGCGGCCAGCAGCCAGCCGCCCTCGCCGTCGGGGCCGGCGCTGAGGGTGCCGCCGAGGGCGCGCACCCGCTCCCGCATCCCGGCCAGACCGCGCCCGGAGGAGGGCAGCCGCTCGACGACCGTGGGTGGGCGGCCGTTGCGGATCTCGACCTCCAGCCCCTCCTGCGTGGGGACGACGGAGACGCGGACCCGGGTGCCGGGGCCTGCGTGTTTGAGCACGTTCGTGAGTCCTTCCTGGACGATGCGGGCCGCGGAGGCGCGGGCGATGAGCGGGGCCTGGTCGGCGGCCGGGTCGAGATCGAGGTCCACGACGAGGCCGGCGGAGGCCATGCGCTCGGCGGACTCGCGTACGACGTCGGCGGGGTTGGCCGGCAGGTCGGGCTGACGGTCGGGGTCGCGCAGCAGATCGAGCAGGTCACGCAGGTCCTGCAGGACCTGGTGGCCGGTCTCGCGGATGTCGTTGAGCGCGTCGGCGACGGGGCCGTCGGGGGCGGTGTAGCGGGCGGCGCCGGCGCGCAGCACCATCGCGCCGACGTGGTGGGCGACGATGTCGTGCACGTCGCGGGCGATGCGTTCGCGTTCGGCGAGCTGGTCGGCCCGCACCTGGGCGACGGCGGCGCGCGCGGCCTCCTCGGCGCGCAGCCGCTCTGCGGCCACCGCGGCCCGGCGCACGCCGAGGTAGCGGCCGATCGCGATGGGCGTGGCGACCAGCGACATCAGCACGCCGACGCGGAAGGCGGTGATCTCGGTGTCGTCGCCGACCACGGCGATGGCGGTCAGCAGGCAGCCGGTCAGGTACGCCGCGACCGTCCACGGCCACGACTGCACCCGCATGGCGAACACGCCGATCGCGATGAGCGTCAGGATCACGCACGTGTTGACGGCGTCGTCCAGATAGGTGTCGGCGCAGACCAGCAGCACGCCCTGCAGCAGGAAGACCAGGCCGGGCAGCCGGCGGGCGATGCCCAGCGACAGGCCGCCGACGACGGCGAGCAGGCCGACCACCCAGACGGGCAGGCTGCCGGAGTGCCAGGTGGTCCACGTGCTGAGCACGGTGATGGCCACGCCGCCGGCCGCCAGCAGCGCGTCGGGGGTGACATCGCGCTCGTCGAGGCGTTCGGCGGAGCTGCGCAGGTACGCGCCGAGCACGGCGGGGAAGACGGGCAGCAGCACGGAGTACACCCACATGTTGCCGGTGGGCGCGGCGCCGGGGTCGGCGACGTTGAGCGCGGTCGCGACGATCGTGGCGACGACGGCGAGCACGGTGGCCCGCGCCTTCGAGCGGAATCCGGCCACGCCGAGCGCCACGCACACGAGGATCTGCGCGGTGTTGGAGGTGAACGAGCCGATCTGGTCGGTGAGGGCGAGAAAGGCGGCGAGGTAGAGGGTGACCGGGACCGGCCAGCGGCGTACGAGACCCATGGGCAGGCCGACCAGCAGCGCCATCGGGATGTTCGCCTCGGCGGGCAGGAATGAGGTGTCGCCCGCGTTCGCCGTGGTCAGCAGGTCGAGGCTCATTCCCGAGGCCGCGAGCAGGACGTCCAGCGGCACACCACGCCAACGCATGGACACAAGGTATCCGCCGGGCGTGACCGGCTGATCCCCCGCGCGGAGGACCCCGCCTCCTCCAAGTGGCCGGACATCCGCCCGGAGGGTGGAGCGATCTACCCCGATCTTGCTCTACGTTCGGGTCATGTCGAACGACACCGCAGTTTTCCTCGGACAGTTCCTGCGCTCCCCCGGCACCATCGGCGCGGTCGCTCCCAGCTCCCGGCGCCTGGCCGCGGCCGTCTGCGCGCCGATCCCCGAACGCGGCGAGCCTGTCGTGGTCGAGCTCGGGCCCGGCACGGGCTCGTTCACCTCCGAGATCCAGCGGCGGCTGGGCGGGCGGGGCCACCACCTGGCCGTTGAGCTCAACGACAAGATGGCGCGCCTGCTGTCCGAGCGTTTTCCGGCCGTTGACGTCGCGCACGCTGACGCGGCGAAACTGAGCCAGTTGCTCGGTGAGCGCGGGCTGCGCTCGGCCGACGTGGTGGTGAGCGGGCTGCCTTGGGCGGCGTTCCCCGACGGGTTGCAGCGGGATCTGCTGACGGCGGTGACGACGTCCATGACGCCGGGAGCGGCGTTCACGACGTTCTCCTACATCCACGCCATCCCGCTCAGCTCTGCGCGGCGTTTCCGTGCGCTGCTGGCCGAGCGGTTCGAGGAGGTCGTGCACGGGCGTACGGTCTGGCGCAACACTCCCCCGGCCTTCGTCTTCACCGCACGTCGTCCCCGCTGACGGCACTGGATGGGGGTCCGGCCGCCCGATCGGCGCCTGGATCGGGTGGCCGTACCATCGCCGGGAAGCTCCCTGCTCAACTCCCTGGCGGGTCTTGTCCCGGGTGTCGCGGCGGGCTCATGCGCCCTCTCGTGCCCCCGGGCGTTCGGGTGGCTGACCTCCTCCTCGGCCGTCTCAGCGGATCCACCGTCATGAGGGCTCGCCTACCCGGGTGCGGGGGAAGCACACGCGCCGCTCAGCCGAACGACGGGGGCCGCTTCTCGCGCAGCGCGCGCACGCCTTCGGCCACGTCAGGGCCGGTGAAGCCGAGGAACTCCATCGCCAGGGAGGCGTCGAACGACGGGCCGGCCAGGCGCAGCCAGTTGTTCAGCGAGTATTTCGTCAGCCGGATGGCCTCCTGCGCGCCCGCGGCCAGCCTGACGGCGATCTCCATCGCCTTGGCGGGCACCTCGTCGTCGTCGACGCACAAACTGACCAGCCCCATGCGCTCGGCTTCCTCGCCGGTGACGGGCTCGCACAGCAGCAGGTGGTATTTCGCCTTGGCCAGGCCGCACAGCAGCGGCCAGACGATCGCGGCGTGGTCGCCCGCCGCCACCCCGAGGCGGGTGTGGCCGTCGATGATGCGGGCGGTGCGGCCGGCGACGGAGATGTCGGCGAGCAGCGCGACGGCCAGGCCCGCGCCGACGGCCGGGCCCTGGATGGCGGAGACGATCGGCTTGGAGCAGTTGAGTACGTTGTAGACGAGGTCGCGGGCCTCGGCGAACACGCGCAGCCGGGTGGCGTGGTCGCGGGTCATCTCCTCGATCATCGACAGGTCACCGCCGGCCGAGAACGCCCGCCCCTCCCCCGTGACGAGGATCACCCGGACGGAGTCGTCGCGGTCGGCGTCGCGCCAGACCTCGCTCAGCTCGCGGTGGGCGGTGGCGTCGACGGCGTTGAGCCGGCCCGGCTCGCTGATCGTCACCCGCAGCACGCCCTCGGCCGGGGTGTCGGTCCTGAGCTTGGCGTACGGGCCCGTCACCACGCCTCCCGCAGCCGGCGGGCGACGTAGTCGCGGGCCTCGGTCGCCTGGTCGAACAGGCCGGGCAGGACGAAGAAGCTGTGCACCGCGCCGTCGAACCTGCGCAGCTCGGCAGGCACCCCCGCCTCGGTCAGCCGGTGGGCGTAGCGCTCGCCCTCGTCGCGCAGCACGTCGTATTCGGCCGTCACGACGGTGGCCGGGGCCAGGCCGGACGCGTCGGGCAGGCGCAGCGGCGACAGGCGCGGGTCGGCCGGGTCGGCGCCGGGGGCGTACTGGCGGGCGAACCAGGCCATCTCCTCGGCGTCGAGGCCGTAGCCCTTGGCGAACTCGGCGTAGCTCGGCGTGTCCATCGCCACGTCGAGCACCGGGTAGACGAGCACCTGGTGGGCCAGGCGCAGCCCGGCGTCGCGGGCCTGCCAGGCGGCCACGGCGGCCAGGTTTCCGCCGGCGCTGTCGCCGATCACGGCCACGCTGCCGTTGCTCTGGTAGAAGGCGGGCCGGGCGAAGATGTCGCGCACGACCGTCCAGGCGTCGTCGGCGGCGGCCGGGAACGGGTCTTCGGGGGCCAGGCGGTAGTCGACCGACACGACGACCGCGCCGGTGCGGATGGCGAGGTCGCGCCCGGCGGCGTCGTTGCGCTGGACGCTGCCGAAGACCCAGCCGCCGCCGTGGAAGTAGACCACGACGGGCAGCGGCCCGTCGCCGGGGTCGGCGCGGTAGATGCGGACCGGGACGCCCTCGGCCAGCTCGTCGCGGACGAGCGGCAGCTTGGTCAGCGGGCCACGGTGGAGCGCCAGGGCGTCGCGCGCGCGCATCTCCCGGATGGCGGCCAGGTCGAGCGTGGCCAGGTCGGCGTTGAGATCCGACGGATACCGGGCGAGGTGATCGCGCGCCTGGGGGTGCAGCGGCATGATCGAAGCCTATCGGGCCGCCTCGACGAACGCATCGAAGAGCCGATTGTCGTCACCGCGCTCAGGGTGCCACTGGACGCCCACGCCGAAGCGGTGGCCCTGCAGTTCGACGCCCTCGACGATCTGGTCGTCGGCCCAGGCCACGGCCAGCAGGCCGCTGCCGAGGCGGCGTACGGACTGGTGGTGCGGCGTGGTGACCTCGACCTTGTCGCCGACGGCCTTGCCGAGCTTGCTGGAGACGCTGACCTGGATGGTGTGGCCGCCGCCGGGCTCGGCGTGGCGGTCGTCGCCGAGCACCTCGGGCAGCCACGGGATGAGCGTGCCGCCCTGAGCGACGTTGAGGACGTGCATGCCGCGGGCGATGGCCAGGATCGGCACGTCGGCGCGGACGGCGGCCCTGGCCAGGGCCAGCTCGAACCGGTCGCGGTGGGCCTGGGGCTCGGGCACCCGCTCGTCGGGCTCGCCGTTGTAGGTGTCGGCCCCGACCTCGACGCCGCCGGCCAGGACGACGCCCCGCAGGCCGCGTACGTAGTCGTCGACGGCGTGCGTGCCGAGCGGTGGCAGGACCACGGGCGCGCCCCCGGCACGCGAGACCGCCTTGGCGTAGGAGGGCGGAGAGAGCACGGCCTCGCGGACCCAGTCTCCCCAGCGGGCGGCTTCGAAGTAGGCGGTGATACCGATCAGGGGTCGGGACATGCGGTCTCCAGGGGGCATGGTGGAGTTCGCGCCGTCACCGGCCGGACCGGGGCGGCGGGCACACGCCCCATCATGGCGCACTCTCTTTCCCGATGGTCACCCCTCCCAAAGATCCCTTGGCTCCCGCAGGGCACTACTTCCGGCTTTCGTCCC
The DNA here is from genome assembly GCF_004348995.1 of Nonomuraea terrae. Classification (GTDB taxonomy): domain Bacteria; phylum Actinomycetota; class Actinomycetes; order Streptosporangiales; family Streptosporangiaceae; genus Nonomuraea; species Nonomuraea terrae. The sequence goes on along the minus strand of NZ_SMKQ01000006.1, from coordinate 65,567 downwards.
TTTCTTCCCCTGAGCGCGAAGATCCCGCTCAGGGAAGGCGGGCGGCGGTCTCGGCGATCAGGTGAGTGAGGATCGAGGCGCCCCGAGGCGGTGACCGAGGGCGTCGGCTAGCCACCAGGAGGCGTCCGTGCGCGGCGAGGGCGAAGAGTCGCGCGCCCACCGAGGCGACCCGCCGGGAATGCAGGATCAATCGCTGGGCGGACGGGTCGTGGAAACCGCTTTCACGCGACATTTCCGCTTGTCGGCCCATGTTTCGACCAATGCGATGGTCATTCACATTCGCCGGTGACAAACGTCCGAAGGGCGGCTGCGGATAATCACAGCACCACTACGGATAGTTCGGCTTCGCACCTTATTGGGGTGAAACGGTTGTGACGCGCCATCAGTGGTGTAACACTCACTTTCGAGCGCAGGGCATATGCCGGGGTGGGGCCCGGCGCTCACGACCCGGAGCCGTCAGGGAGGTGGAACGACAAGACCGGAACGCGTTTCCGGTCAAGGGGTGGGATTGGAAATATGTCGTTGAATCCGCGCCTGGTAAAGGAGAGTTTCTCCGTCGTCGAGCCGCAGGCCGCCAAGGCCACGGCCTACTTCTACGGCCGGTTGTTCGCTGAGAGTCCGCATCTGCGTGGCATGTTCCCGCCGGCGATGGACATCCAGCGCGACCGGTTGTTCAGCGCGCTGACGCGCATCGTGTGGAGCGTGGACAGCCCGGACGGCATGGCGGCCTATCTCGGGCAACTCGGCCGGGACCACCGCAAGTACGGCGTGGTCGCCGACCACTACACGGCCGTCGGCAACGCGCTGCTCGCCACGATCCGCCGCTTCGCCGCCGACGTGTGGACGGACGAGATCGAGGCTGCCTGGGTGTCGGCGTTCGCGGCGGCGGCCGACGCCATGATCCGCTCGGCCGAGCAGGACGCCGGGGTCTCCCCCGCCTGGTGGCTGGCCGAGGTCGTCGACCACGAGCCGCGCCACCGCGACATCGCCGTCCTCACGCTGCGGCCGACGCAGCAGCTGCCGTACACGCCGGGGCAGTACGTCAACGTGCAGACCGCGCGCTGGCCCCGGGTCTGGCGGACGTTCTCCATCGCGAACGCGCCGCGCCCGGACAACACGATCAGGCTGCACGTACGCGCCGTACCGGGGGGCTGGGTCTCCACGGCGCTGGCCCGGCACACCCGCATCGGCGACACGGTCATGCTCGGGCCGCCGATGGGCACGATGGCGCCGCGCGAGAACAGCGAGCGCGACGTGTTGTGCGTGGCCGGTGGCACCGGGCTGGCCCCGCTGAAGGCGATCATCGAGGGGATCATCGACTCCGGCCGCCGGCCCAACATCCACCTGCTGTACGGCGCCCGCACCGCCGACGAGCTGTACGACCTGCCCGACCTGATCAGGATGGAGTCGTCGTTCCCCTGGCTGCGGGTGCTGCCGGTGGTGTCGGACGAGCCCTCCTACGACGGCATGCGCGGCCATCTGCCGGAGGTGACCCAGCGCTTCCACTCGTGGGCCGAACACGACGTGTACGTGTGCGGCCCGACCGCCATGGTCAACGAGACCGTACGCCGGCTGCAGTCGGACGGCGTGCCGCTGTCGCGCATCCACCGCGACGTCGTCCCTGACGAGCGCGCCGTGTAGCCCGCCTTCGCACGAGGAGGTCGCCGCTAGCTCCTGCGGAACGCCTGGGCGGTCTCCTCGTCGTTCGGCCAGAAGGTCTCGATCGCCAGCTCGGAGACGGTCACGTCCACCGGAACGCCGAACGTCGCGATCGTCGTGAACATGGACAGCACCCGGTCGCCGGCCGCGATCCGCAGCGGCACCAGGATGTCGCCGGGGCCGGGCACGTGCGCCACGTTCAGGTCCACCCCGGGGTAGGTGTACGAGGCCAGCTCGTCGTGCAGCTCGGCCAGCCGCCCGTCGCCCGACACCTCGGCCTGGCGGCGCAGCTGGGGCAGCAGGTGGGCGCGCACCTCGGCCAGGTTGAGCAACCTTCCGCCCATCGCCTCCGGGTGCAGCGACAGGCGCATCACGTTGACCGGCTCCTCCAGCAGCTCGGCCGGCACGCCCTCCATGAACATGGCCGCCGCACCGTTGGCCGCCACCAGGTTCCACGCCGCGTCCACCACGAGCGCCGGGTAGGGCTCGTGCCCGGCCAGGATCTTGTCGAGCGCCTCGCGGACGACGCGCATCTCGCGTACCTCGTGTTCGGGATAGACGGGGGCGAACCCGGCGGCCACCAGCAGCCTGTTGCGGTGCCGCAGCGGCACCTCCAGCTCCTCGGCCAGCTTCACCACCATCTCGCGGCTCGGCCGGGCGCGGCCGGTCTCCAGGAAACTGATGTGGCGGGCCGACACGCCCGCCTCGATGCCCAGGTCCAGCTGGCTCACCCGCCGCCGTTGCCGCCACGACCGCAGCAACGCACCGAACGACTCCTCTTCCACGGCGACAGCACTCATGCCAGGCACGCTATCGGCCCGCGGGGAAGGGCCGCGATTACCTCACAGGTCATGCCGCCTCGTTCTCCGGGCGGTGCGGAATCGCCCAGTCCTCGGTTACTGTCGGTGGCGCGTGGCACGATGGCCGCAACCGAACATGGGAGCGTGCTATGAGTGACGCAGTGCTCGCGATCGGCACCAGAAAGGGCCTGTTCCTGGCCCGCTCGACGGGCGGCGGTCCCTTCGAGGTCCAGCCGATCCAGTTCTCCACGGTCGCGGTGCCCTCGGTGGCGATCGACACCCGCGGCGCCACCCCCCCGGCTCCTGGCCGGCATCGAATACGGCCACTTCGGTCCGTCGGTCATGTATTCGGACGACCTCGGCCAGACCTGGCAGGAGGCGGAGCGCCCGCCGATCGCCTTCCCCGAGAAGACCGAGACGACGCTCACGCGGGTCTGGCAGATCACGCCCTCGCCGTCGGAGCCCGACGTGGTGTGGGCGGGCGTCGAGCCGGCCGCCCTGTTCCGCTCCGAGGACCGCGGCGTCACCTACGAGCTCGTCGAGGGCCTGTGGGAGCACCCGCACCGCGAGCGGTGGGAGCCGGGCGGCGGCGGCCTGTGCCTGCACACGATCGTCCCCCACCCCACCGACCCGCGCAGCATCGGCATCGCGGTCTCGGCCGCGGGCTTCTACCGCTCCTTCGACGGCGGCGTGTCGTGGGAGGCGGCCAACCAGAACATCCGGGCCCCGTTCATGCCGGAGGGGCAGCAGTACCCCGAGTTCGGGCAGTGCGTGCACAAGGTGTGCCTGCACCCGTCCCGGCCCGACCGTCTCTACCTGCAGCACCACTTCGGCGTCTACCGCAGCGACGACTTCGGCGGCACCTGGAAGGACGTCGGCGCGAGCCTGCCGTCCGACTTCGGCTTCCCGATCGTCGTCCACCCGTCGCGGCCCGGCACCGTCTACGTGCTGCCGCTCCACGCCGACATGGACCGCACGCCGGTGGGCCACCGCTACCGCGTGTACCGCAGCGACGACGAGGGCGAGACCTGGCAGCCGCTCGCCAAGGGCCTGCCCGATGAGCCGGTCTACGCGACGGTGCTGCGCGACGCGATGACCGCCTCGGAGGCGGGGGTGTTCTTCGGCACGCGCGACGGCGAGGTCTACTGCTCGCGCGACGACGGCGACACCTGGTCCCAGGTCGCCCGCCACCTGCCCGACGTCCTCACGGTCCGCGCGGCGGTCCTCTAGCCGTTGCCTTCCTCCTCGGGGGAGTCCGTCCCACGCCACCCTCCGCCCCGCCCACAGGGCTCCTCCTCCGGGGCAGAGGAATGCCTGTGGGCCGGGCTCTCTTCCGTACGGCTGCCGGTCCGGATCCGACGGCGAAGGCCGGTGTGCCACGCCGAGGGCCGGTGTTCCCGGCTGGTCCGACCGCGCCGGCCGATGTACCCAGCTGGGCCCGCGGTTGGGGCTGGTGTGCCAGACCGCAGCGACGATGTGGGCCGGTGTGCGGCTCGCGCGTTCGGCGGCACTGTCGGTGATGGGCTCGGGCGGCGTCAGCGTTGGCCGTGCTGCTCCGCAGGTGTCCGATTCCTTCCTGGCCTGTCGAGGGCCGGGGTTCCACGGAGGTGTTCGATGACGGGACCGGTCACGATGGTGGTCTTCGTGCTGCCGAGCGTGCTGCGGCGGTGGGTGAGCGGGCACACCGAGGTCAAGGTCTTCGCCGTGAGCGCCGACCGCGACTCCCCGCCCACCCTGGGCTCGGCCCTCGACACGCTCCGCCGTACGCACCCTCTGCTGGAGGAGCGGCTGCGCGACGAGTACGGCCGCATCCGCCGCCACATCAGCATGATCGTGTGCGGCGAGAACACCCGCGGCGTCGGCGGCCTCGACTGCGCCCTTCCCCCGGGCGCCGAGGTCTACGTCCTGCCCGCCCTCGCCTAGGAAAGCGCCCAGGAGCAGCGCCCACGACCGGCGCCTGAGACCGGCGCGCCGAGACCGTCAGACCTTGCGCCAGCCCGGGATCCAGGCGCCGTCCTCGACGACGTAGTCGCCGAAGAGGGCGGGCGCCTCCACGCGCATGAGCTCGCCGATGCGCTGGAAGAGCATCCGGATCTCCTCTTCGGCGCCGGCGGCGGTGCGGGCCTCGATCGTGTGCCGCAGCGTGCGCACGTTGGCGGTCCACACGAGCCCGGTCGCCACGCCCTCGGGGGCGAAACGGCGCATGAACGACGTGCGGTGCTTCTTCTCGGAGAAGTTCACGCCCTCCTCGTCAAGCCCGAAGTGCTCGGCCATCCACAGCTGGAACTGCTCCAGCTGCTCCAGCACGGCGGAGGCCCGCTTCATCAGCTCGTCGTCGGCCTGCGCCCACTCGGGGAACCAGAACGGCAGCTCCTCCAGCCGGACGAAACGCATCGACTCCTGCGAAATGGCCACCCCTGGGCGGTGACGGACCAGTTCGTGCGTCAGCACGCGGCTCACGTTGTGGAGCACGAAGCTGAAGCTGATGTGCTCCAGCACGGAGCCGTGTGCGCTGGCGAGGATGTTACGCAGGTAGTCGTCCTGGTTGTCCCTGATCCTGACCACGTTGGGGTTGAGGCCGGGCTCGAAGGAGCGGTAGCAGAGCCGGCCGGCGAACTCGGCGAGGTTCTGCGCGTCGAGATCACCGCGGTCGAGCCGCTCGAGCCAGCTCTCTCCCCCGACCTCGCGGAGGTAGCGGGCCAGCTCGTCGTAGTCGAGCGCCGGACGGGCGACGATGAAGACCTCGGGTTCGACAGTGCGCATTGGGGAGCCCCCGCTCGGATCGGCAGTGTGACGGCCCAAGCAAACCAGGTCACGGCCATGAGCGCGACTCAGGCGCCCGGCGCACACACCAGCGTACCGGGGCAGGCGGGCGGCGGCGCGGGCCAGGTCACAGGCGGTAGACGCGGCGGGCGTTGGCGGAGCCGATCATGTGGGCGACGCGGGCGGCGTCCGCGGCGCTCCATTCGCCCTGGGCGAGCCGGGAGCCGAGGGCGGCGGCCAGGGCGCGGCGGTGGGACAGGGCGGCGAGGTAGGCGGTCTCGGCCAGGCCCCGGCAGCCCGAGCTGAACAGCTGCTTGTGGAACGGCGCCAGCTCCAGCAGCTCGTCCATGACCCGGGCCGAGGCGGCGGCGGTGTGGGGCAGGGCGAGGCCGACATCGACGTACACGTGGGGCAGCGCGCCGGCGAGGTAGGCGGCCTGGCGGTGGTACGGGTAGCAGTGCAGCAGGATGATCGGCACGCCGAGCGGTTGCAGCTGCCGGGCGAACGCGCCCAGCCGGGCGGGGTCGGCGCGGTGCGGCTCGGCCGGCGCCCGCCCGCCGAAGCCGGTGTCGAACTGGACCGGCAGCCCGCGTTCCCTGGCCACGTCGATCGCGCACCACAGCAGGTGGCGCAGCAGGACGGGGTCGGTGAGCGGCTCCTTGGGGTCGGCCAGGCGCCGGTTGGCGGCCGCGATGACCGCTCCCCTGGTGGGCCTCGCGGGGTCGAAGTCGAGGCCGTGCAGGGCGCCGATGACGGTCTTGAGCCCGACCGCGCGGGCGGCCCGCGCGGTGAGCTCGTCGCCGAGTCCGTCGAGGTAGTCGACGGCGATCTGGGCGGTCTCGGCCACGTCGCGTTCGATGCGTTCGATGCGGACGAGCTCGTCGGCGGCGGCCCCGCCGTGGCGGCCCATCTCGGCGGCGGTCAGCGTCTCGACGTCGTCGGCGGCGGTGTCGATGAGGAACGCCACCACCCCCGCCTCGCCGAGCAGGCGCCGGTTGACCTCAACGGCGCCGAGCTCGGCCCGGCGGGCGAGGTAGACGGCGGGCGGCGCGTGCGGATCGAGGTCGAGCACGGGCGCGCACCAGCGCCGTACGGCCACGCCGAACGGGGTGTCGAAGCGGGTGGTGCCGGGCGGCGCAGAGGCGGCGCCGTCGCCGATGAGCAGCTCGAACTGCGCCCGGCTCAGGTCGTCGCGCCGCACCCCGTGACAGTGGTGGTCGACGAGCGGGGCGAGCAGCGCGTCACGCACCGTGCCGGGCAGGTCTACGGGGAGCATGCGGAGACTCTAGGGGAGCTCCGCACGCCCCCGCCCGCGTTTTACCTACCTGCGGGACAGACGCAGCACGTTCGCGATGATCTTCGCTCCGGCGCCGCCCTCCTGGGTCAGGATCGACTCCGGGTGGAACTGCACGGCGTAGCGGCGGCGCCGGACGTCCTCGATGGCCATGACGTTGCCGTCGGGGGTGAGGGCGGTCGGAGTGAAGCCGACCACGCCGGGCCGCTTGGTGTGCAGCGAGTGGTAGCGGGCCGCGGTGAACTCCGGCGGCAGCCCGTCGAGCAGCGCGCTGTCGCCGAGCCGCGCGACCCGGCCGCGCTTGCCGTGCTCGGGGTAGTCGAGCAGCTCGAGCGTGCCACCGGCGTGCTCGACCATGGCCTGCAGGCCCAGGCAGACGCCGAACACCGGCAGGTCGCGGGCGTAGATCTGGTCGAGCAGGGCGGAGATGCCGAAGTCGGTCGGCCAGCCGGGGCCGGGCGAGAGCACCACGAGGTCGGGCGCGATCTCGTCGAGCATGTGGACGGGGAAGCCGTGGCGCAGCGTCACGACGTCGGCGCCCTCCTGGCGGAAGTAGTCGGCCAGGGTGTTGACGAAGGAGTCCTCGTGGTCGACCAGGAGCACCTTCAGGCCCAGGCCGGGCTGCTCGCGGGGCTCGGCCACCGGCACGGAGTCGGGCCGGCCGACCGCCGCGAGGGCACCGAGCAGGGCGCTGGCCTTGAGCTCGGTCTCGCGCTCCTCGGCCTCGGGGTCGGAGTCGAACAGCAGCGTCGCCCCGGCTCTGACGGTCGCCACGCCGTTCTTGACCTGCGCGGTACGCAGGGTCAGGCCGGTGTTCATGGAGCCGTCGAAGCCGATGAAGCCGATGGCGCCGCCGTACCAGCGGCGGGTGGTGGCCTCGTGGTCCTCGATGAACTGCATGGCCCACGTCTTGGGGGCGCCGGTGACGGTGACGGCCCACATGTGGGTGAGGAAGGCGTCGAGCGCGTCGAACTCGGGGCGCAGCCGGCCCTCGATGTGGTCGACGGTGTGGATGAGCCGGGAGTAGAGCTCGATCTGGCGGCGGCCGATGACCTTGACCGTGCCGGGGACGCAGATGCGCGACTTGTCGTTGCGGTCGACGTCGGTGCACATGGTCAGCTCCGACTCCTCCTTCACGCTGGACAGGAGGGTGCGGATGGCCTCGGCGTCCTCGACCGGGTTGCTGCCGCGGGCGATGGTGCCGGAGATGGGGCAGGTCTCGACGCGGTCGCCGGTGACCCGGACGTACATCTCGGGTGAGGCGCCGACCAGGTGCTCGCCTTCGCCGAGGCTGATGATGAACTCGTACGGGGCCGGGTTGCTCCTGCGCAGGCTGCGGTAGAAGGCGGACGGGTCGGCGCAGGGGGCGTGGAAGACCTGGCCGGGCACGACCTCGAACAGGTCGCCGCGCTTGAACTTCTCCTTGGCCGCGGCGACGACCTTGGCGTATTCGCCTCTCTCCGGGTTCTTCGGCAGCTCGCCGGTGGCCGCCTGGGGCAGGGTCTCGCCGGTACGCTCCAGGCCGCGCGTGCTGACGCCGTCGACGGTGAACTCGTAGCGGAACTCGAGGCTGGTCTCGCGCTGCCGGTCGATCACCACCAGCCGGTCGGGCAGGTGGAGCACGAGGTCGCGCTGGCCGTCGGGGCGCAGGAGCTCCTGCCGGATGGGCTCGAACTGGAAGGCCAGGTCGTAGCCGAAGGCGCCGTAGAGGCCGAGGTGGGGGTCGTCGCCCTTGAAGGCGGCGATGACCTCGCGGATCGCGGTGAACACGGTAGGCCGGCGGCTGCGCATCTCCTCCGGCAGCAGGTCCTCCGACTCGGGCACGTGCACCTCGACGCGGTCGGCCGTGGGCTCGGTGAGCGGCTTGCCCGCGGCCAGGAGGCAGGAGGCGACGGCGGGCAGCACGATCCGGCCGCGCTCGTTGAGGGCCGTCGCCGCGATGGTGCGGCCCTTGGCGACCAGCTCCAGGCACGGGTCGACGTAGCCGAAGGCCCATCGGCTGTAGCGGCCCGGGTAGTCCATGCCCGAGGAGAAGGCGCCGCCGCGCCGCTCGCCGAGAGCCGTGACGATCTCTTCCAGGGCGGCTTCGTCGACCTCGCGTGACTCGCGTTCGACGCCGATGCCCCCGGCGGTGGTATATCCGCTCGTCGCCATTTCCTGCCCCTTACCACGTCAAATGATCGAGCCCCGGGGCGGACACGAGAAAGGCCGCCATCCGGGGCGGCCAGTCCGTCGAGAATGCGAAACCCGCGCCGCCTAGGAGCGGCGCCACCACTGGAGCTGAGCGTGATTTCGCATGCGTTCCACACTAACCGCCCCACCATGATCGCGCAACGCGACCCGCCACCCCCATGGACGGGCTTCAATACAGAGCTGTACTGTATTGAAATATGACCTCTTCGGAAGGGAGCCCCGAGGTGACCGAGACCGCGGCGTTCAAGCTGCCCCGCGACCGGCCCACGCCGTTCGATCCGCCCGCCGGGCTCGCCGGACTGCGCGAGATCACCCGCCTCAGCTACACCGACGGCCACCAGGGCTGGCTGGTGACCGGTTACGCACTGGTGCGCGAGGTGATGGCGGACCCGCGCTTCAGCGCCCGGGCCGAGCTGCAGCACATGCCCTTCGGGCCCGCGGGGCCCCGGCAGCCCGCGCCGCCCGGGATGTTCCTGTCGACCGATCCGCCCGAGCACACCCGCTACCGCCGTCTGCTCACCGGCGAGTTCACCGTGCGCAGGATGCGACTGCTCACCGAGCGCATCGAGCAGATCGCCCGCGAGCACCTGGACGCCATGGAGCGGCAGGGCCCGCCCGCCGACCTGGTCGAGTCGTTCGCGGCGCCGATCCCGGCGGTCGTGATCTGCGAGCTGCTCGGCGTGCCGGAGGACGAACGGGGCCGGTTCCTGGCCCACGCCGTCACGCTCACGCGGGGCGACCGCCCGCAGGAGGAGATGATGGCGGCGGTGACGGCGATGGTCGCCCACATGCGGGAGCTGGTGGCGGCCAGGCGGGCCAGGCCGGGCGACGACGTGCTCAGCGGGCTGACCAGGAGCGACCTCACCGACGAGGAGCTGGCCAACATCGGCTTCATGCTGCTCGGCGCCGGGCTGGACACCACCGCCAACATGATCGCCCTGGGCGCGTTCCTGCTGCTGTGCCGTCCGGACGAGCTCGCCGTGGTCCGCGCGGACCCGGGGCACACCGATCAGCTGGTGGAGGAGCTGCTGCGCTACCTCGCGATCACCCCCTTCCTCGTCCGGACCGCGCTGGAGGACGTCGAGCTGGGCGGCGAGCCGGTGCGCGCCGGGGAGACGGTGACCCTTTCGATCGCGTCGGCCAACCGTGACCCCGCGCGCTTCCCCGATCCCGACCGGTTCGACCCGCTGCGCCCGGCCGGCGGGCACGTGGGCTTCGGCCACGGCGTGCACCAGTGCCTGGGTCAGCAGCTCGCCCGGGCCGAGATGAGGGCGGCGTTCCCCGCGCTGCTGGCGAGGCTCCCGTCACTGCGGCTGGCCGTCGAGCCGGAGCAGGTGCCGCTGCGTACGGACACGCCCATCTACGGGGTCCGCGCCCTTCCTGTCACCTGGGAGTAGGCGAATAGACTCGCGGCGGCGGTACGACGACGAGCAGGGGGCGGGGGCATGACCGGGGCGACGCGAGCACCACGCCCGGCCGGCCGCCCGCGCAGCCAGGAGGCCGACGCCGCGATCCTCGCCGCCGCGGTCGACCTGCTCATCGAGCTGGGCGCGCAGCAGCTCAGCATCGAGCAGGTCGCCCGGCGGGCCGGGGTGACCAGGGCGACGGTCTACCGCAGGTTCGCCGACAAGACGGCGCTGCTGGTGCGGGCCCTGGAGTGGAACGCCCACGCGTACAACCCCGGCTTCACCGGCTGGCGCGACGTCGAGGACATGATCGCTGACTGGGCGGCCTACCTGGCGTCGCCGCGGCACCGCCGGCTGCTGCGCCGCCTGTGGGGCAGCGTCGACGACTATCCGGAGCTGATGGCGACGTACCGGCCGCTCAAGGGCGGGCAAGGGGCGGCGGCGGTGGACGAGATCCTGCGCCGGGCCCGCGACGCCGGGCGCCTCCCCCAGGACGCCGATCTCGACGCGGTACAGGAGATCCTGCGCGGCGCGGTGTTCAGCGTCGCGCAGGACGCCGACGACGACGCCGGGCGGATCACGGCGTACTTCATGACGATCCTGAAACAGACCGGGTACCGGGCAGTGACAAGGGACCGGAAGAGAATCTAGCCTCGGCGTCCATGGGACCGCCCTGGGCCTGGCGGCCCGTCGCCGCGATCGCCGTGCTGCTGTTCGCGATCCTGCTGGCGCTGAGCCCCGGCTACGGATACCACCGTGACGAGCTGTACTTCCGCGTGTTGTCGGAGCATCCGGCCTGGGGGTACGCCGACCAGCCGCCGATGACGCCGATGCTGGCCGGGGCGGGGATCGCGCTGTTCGGCGACACGGTCACGGGGATCAGGGTGTTCCCGGCGCTGGCGGCCGCGCTGCTGGTGGCGCTGGTGGCGCTGATCGCGCGGGAGCTGGGCGGGGGCCGGGCGGCGCAGGTCATGGCGGCGGCGGGCACGGCGACGGGAGCGTACACGCTGATCTCGGGGCACACGCTGCTGACGGTCAGCTTCGACCTGCCGTTGTGGGCGGCGGCGATCCTGTTCATGCTCAGGGCTCTGTTACGGGATCAGCCGCGCTGGTGGCTCGCGGCGGGCGCGGTCGTGGGGCTGGCCACGTACAACAAGCACCTGATCGCGCTGCTGGTGCTGGGGCTCGCGGTGGGGCTGGCGGCCGTGGGGCCGCGGCGGACGCTGGCGAGCCCGTGGTTGTGGGGCGGGGCGCTGCTCGCGGCGGTGATCGCGGCCCCGAACCTGGTCTACCAGGTGGCCAACGACTGGCCGCAGCTGGCGATGGCGGCTGCGCTGAGCGCGGACGAGGGCGCCGAGATGCGGATGCTCTTCGTTCCGATGCAGCTGGTGTTGTTCGGGCCCGTCGTGCCGGTGATCGCGGCGTTCGGGTTCGTCCGGCTGTGGCGTGATCGGCGGGTGCGGGCCCTGGCCGTGGCGTACCCGGTCGCGGCGGTGGTGACGCTGGTGACCGGAGGCCGGTTCGACTACACGGGCGGGCTGATCCTGCTGCTGTTCGCCGCGGGGTGCGTCGGCGTCGCGGCGGCGGCCCGTACCCGGCTCGCGGGCGCGTTCCTGGCGGTCGGCGCGGTGGGGTCGGCAGTGCTCGCGCTGCCGCTGGTGCCGGTGGCCGGGCTGGCCGGGACGCCGGTGCCGGCGATCAACGAGGTGGCGCGGGAGTCGGTCGGCTGGCCGGCCTTCACGGCGGCGGTCACCGGGGTGCGCGACTCGCTGCCGCCCGCCGAGCGGGACCGCGCGGTGGTCCTGACGGGCAGCTACGGCGAGCACGGCGCGCTGCGCCTGGCCGGGGTGCCGCGCGTCTACTCCGGCCACAACGAGCTCTGGCACCACGGCCCTCCCCCGGCCGACGGCGTCACCGCGATCCTGGTGAACGTCGGGCCGCGCGGGCGGGCGCTGTTCGGCTCGTGCGAGGAGCGGGCACGGGTGGACAACGGCGTCGGCCTGGAGAACGAGGAGCAGGGCATGCCGGTGCACCTGTGCCGGGAACTACTCCAGCCCTGGGCGACAATCTGGCCTATGTGGCGACATTTCAGCTGACCAGATTTCATTTCCTTAAGTAAAGTAACGTTTTACGTTTGCTATTGCTTTGCTGACACGTTCTCTTCACTCTTCTCGGCAGAGGCGTAAAGATCACCTGCCTCCCTCTGCCGTGAAGGAGAGCCCGTGCCCCACACCCTCCGCCGGCGCGCGATCCTGACCGGGATCGTCACCGCCGCACTGTTGTTACCCCAGGCGGTAGCACAGGCGGCGCCCGATCCGGCCAAGATCGACGCCGCTGTCCAGGCGCAGCTGGACCAGGACGACAAAGCCACCTTCTGGGTCCGGATGAAAGGGGACGCCGACCTGAGCGGCGCCCGCCGGGCCGTCACCAAGGACGCCAAGGCCGAGCAGGTCTTCGAAGCCAAGACCGAGCACGCGCGCACCTCCCAGGCCGGTGTGCGCAAGCTGCTCGACTCCCGCGACGCCGACTACACCCCGTTCTGGATCGTCAACGCGGTGCGGGTGACGGCCGGCGAGAAGCTCGCCGCCGAGATCGCCGCGCTGCCGGAGGTCGAGGGCATCGAGCCGGTGCGCACGCTGTCGGTGCCCAAGCCCGACGCCGGCCCCGCCGAGTCCAAGGTGAACGCGGTGGAGTGGAACATCGACCGCGTCAACGCCCCGCGCGTCTGGGACGAGCTGGGCAACCGCGGCGAGGGCATCGTGGTCGCCAACATCGACACCGGCGTGCAGTTCGACCATCCCGACCTGGCGGCGTCGTACCGGGGCAGGAACCCGGACGGGTCGTACACGCACGACTACAACTGGTTCGACCCGGCGGGCATCTGCTCGCCGGGGGCGCCGTGCGACAACAACGGTCACGGCACGCACACCATGGGCACGATGACCGGCGCCAACGGCATCGGCGTGGCGCCGGGCGCGACGTGGATCGCCGCCAAGGGCTGCGAGGTCAACACCTGCACGGACGCCTCGCTGCTGGCGGCCGGGCAGTGGGTCCTGGCCCCCACCGACCTGAACGGCGAGAATCCCCGCCCGGATCTCGCGCCGCACATCGTCAACAACTCCTGGGGCGGTGACGGGTTCGACCCGTGGTACAAGCCGACCGTCGAGGCGTGGGTCGCGGCGGGCATCTTCCCGGCCTTCTCCAACGGCAACGAGGGACCGGCCTGCGACACCAGCGGCTCCCCCGGCCAGTACGAGATCTCCTACAGCGCCGGCGGTTTCGACGTGAACAACGCGCTGTACGCCCGTTCCAGCAAGGGCGAGGGCGAGAACGGCGAGACGAAGCCGAACATCGCCGCCCCCGGCGTCAACGTGCGCTCCTCGACCCCCGGGAACTCCTACGCCAGCTACACCGGCACGTCGATGGCCTCGCCGCACGTGGCGGCCACGGTGGCGCTGATCTGGTCGGGCTCGCCGGGCCTGGAGGGCGAGGTGGCGGCCACCCGTCCGCTGCTGGACAGCACGGCGATCGACGTCGCGGACACCGGCTGCGGCGGCACCGCGCAGGACAACAACATCTGGGGCGAGGGCCGGCTGGACACCTACGCCGCCGTGCGGGCCGCTCCGGACGAGGGCCTGGGGCGGCTGTCCGGCACGGTGAGCGCGGGCGGTGAGCCCGTCTCCGGGGTGACCGTCACGGTGACCGGCCCGCTGACCCGCAGGGTCGTGACGGGCGCGGACGGCGCGTACGCCCTGCCGCGCCTGCTGCCGGGCGCCTACCGGCTGACCGCGGAGAAGTTCGGCTACGAGACGGCCGCCACCGAGGTCACGATCACCGCCGGCCAGGAGGCGGGCGGGGACGTTCCGATGACCGCGCAACCGGCCGGCACGGTGTCGGGCACGGTGACCACGGCGGGCACGCCGGAGCCGGGCGCGACGGTCGCCGCGGCCGGCACGCCGGTGAGCGCGGTGACCGACGCCGCCGGCCGCTACAGCCTGCGGCTGCCGCACGGTACGTACGAGCTGGGGGTCACGCCGGTCTCGCGCTGCTCCAGCGGCGCCACGGCGGAGGTCACGGTGGGCGGGGACGTCGTGCGGGACATCGAGCTGCCGCTGCGCGGCGACGACTTCGGCTACACGTGCGCGAGCGGCCGGCAGGAGTACGTCGCGGGCACCGAGCGGCTGACGCTGACCGGCGACGACGAGGCCCAGCAGATCACGCTGCCGTTCCGGGTCCCGTTCTACGGCACCGGGCACGACCGGGCCTGGATCGGCACGAACGGATACCTGACGTTCGCCGAGGGGCGGGTGACGACCGGCGGCAACGGGCGGCTGCCGAGCACCGGCATCCCGAACAACGCGGTCTACCCGTACTGGGACGACCTGGTGGTGGACGCGCAGGCCGGGATCTACACGGCGGTGACGGGCACGGCGCCGCACCGGACGTTCGTGGTCGAGTGGCGCGACGTCACCTTCTACAACGAGACCGGCCAGCGGGTGTCGTTCGCGACGCTGCTGGGCGAGGACGGCTCGATCGGGTTCCGGTACAAGGACATCGAGAGCGAGCGCGACCAGGGCTCCAGCGCCACCGTCGGCGTCGAGAACGCGACCGGCGACGACGCCCTGCTGTACTCCTACGAGGAGGCAGCGCTGTCCAGCGGGCAGAGCCTGACGTTCACCGCGAGCCGGCACGGCCTGGTCACCGGCACGGTCACCGACGCCAACGACGGCGACCCCATCGCCGGGGCGACGGTGCTGATCGGCGACGCGGCCACGTTCACGACCGGCGAGGACGGCGCCTTCTACGGGCAGGTGCTGGCCGGCGACTACGAGGTCGTGGTGTCCAAGGAGCACTACGGCACCTTCACGCAGGCGGTCACGGTGGCCCCGGGGTCGGTGACGCGGATCGACACGGCGCTGGTCACCGGCCGGGTGAGCGCGTCGGCGGCGGAGCTGACGGTCGTCATGCCGGCCGGGCAGAGCCGTACGCGGACGCTGGAGCTGACGAACCTGGGCGCGCCGACGCCGTACACGGTGACGGGCGGGCCGTGGTTCTCCGTCACGCCGGCGAGCGGCGAGCTGGACCGGGGCGAGTCGGTGACCCTGGAGGTCGAGGTGGCCGGCGACGGGGTGGTGCCGGGAACGTTCCGCGAGGGCACGCTGGTGGTCGAGTCGGCCAGCGGCCGGCAGCCGGCCATCGAGGTGGCGGTGACGGTCGTGGTGCCCGAGCACCAGGTGGCCGTGGACGTGGGCGCCTCGCGGAGCTTCCGGGACAGCGCCGGTGACACCTGGACGCCCGACCGGCGCTACACCCAGGGCGGTCACGGCTACGTCAGCACGTCCAGCCGGGCGCGGAGCACGTCGAGGACCATCTCCGGCACCACCGACCAGGGCCTGTTCCGGACGGCGCGGGAGGACATGCTGGAGTACCGCTTCGACGGCGTCCCGGACGGCGTCTACACGGTGGAGCTGGACTTCGCCGAGATCGAGAACACCCGGATGGGCAAGCGGGTGTTCGACGTGCTGGTCGAGGGGCGGCTGGCGATCCCGGCGCTCGACCTGGCCCTGGAGGCGGGCACGTACACCGCGGTGACCAGGCAGTACACGGTGGAGGTGACGGACGGGCAGCTCAACGTGCGCTTCGCGAGCCGGCAGGGCGCGACGCTGGTGAACGCCGTGCGTGTCTCCGAACGGCCCGACCGCACGGCCCCGTGACGGCCCGAGCCCGTCCCGCCCTCCACGGCGGGACGGGCTCCCGAGCGTGACGTCCCGCGGCGTTCGGACGCCCCCGAGGCCACGGCGCTGAGCCGGGACGGCGGCGAGACGGGTGCCCCCGGGGTTCCGGCGGGCGGGCGGGATCTGTTACTGGTTGGTACATGAGACGTGTGCGGCTGGAGCGGAATCTTCGCGTGCCGATGCCCGACGGCGTGACGCTGCTGGCCGACCACTACGCCCCCGCCCACGGCGGGCCGGCGCCCGTCATCCTGGTGCGCTCGCCGTACGGGCGGCGCGGGATGTTCGGCTGGTACTACGGCCGCGGCTTCGCCCGGCAGGGCTTCCACGTCGTGCTGCAGAGCTGCCGCGGCGGATTCGGCTCCGGCGGCCTGCTCGACCCGCTCGGCGACGAGCACGACGACGGCCTGGCGACCGTGGCGTGGCTGCGCAAGCAGCCCTGGTACGGCGGCTCGTTCGCCATGTTCGGCCCGTCCTACCTGGGCTACGCGCAGTGGGCGATCGCGCCGTACGCCGGGCCCGATCTGAAGGCCATGGCGTTGCAGGTCACCGCCTCGCAGTTCCGGGACGCCGCGTACGTGGGCGGCGCGTTCGCGCTGGAGTCGGCGCTGAGCTGGACCACCCTGACCGACGGCATGTCGCGCCGGTTCGGCGTCGCGGCGGGCTTCACCGCACCCCGGCTGACCCGCCGCGCGGTCCTGTCGGGGCGGCCGGTGGCCGAGCTGGACGTGGCCTCGGCCGGGCGGCCGCTGCGTTTCTACCGCGACCTGCTGACGCATCACGCCGACCCCGCCGCGCCGTACTGGGAGAAGAGGGACTTCTCCGCGAAGGTGGGTGAGGTCGACGCGGCGGTCACCATGCTGGGCGGCTGGTACGACGTGTTCCTGCCGTGGCAGCTGAAGGACTACGCGGCGCTGCGGGCGGCGGGGCGGCGGCCGTACCTGACGATCGGGCCCTGGTACCACGTCGACTCGCGGCACGGGAAGCCGTCGATGGCCGAGGCGTCGGCCTGGTTCCGCGCGCATCTGCTCGGCGACTTCTCCGGGCTGCGGCCCGACCCGGTGCGGATCTACGTGACGGGCGCCGGGGAGTGGCGCGACTACCCCGACTGGCCGGTGCCGGGCATGCGGGAGCAGCGCTGGCACCTGCAGCACGGGTTCGGGCTCGGGGTGAAGGCGCCGCGCGAGTCGGGGCCCGACCGCTTCCGCTACCACCCGTCGCATCCGACGCCGGTGATCGGCGGGCCGGTGCTGCTGGCCGACTCCCGGCCGCGCGACCAGCGGCGGCTGGAGCAGCGCCGTGACGTGCTGGTCTACAGCTCCCCGGCGCTCGAGGCGGACGTGGAGGCGATCGGGCCGGTCCGCGCGGAGCTGTTCGTCCGCGCCGGCACGCCGTACGTGGACGTGGTGGTACGGGTGTGCGACGTGCACCCGGACGGACGGTCGCTGAACGTATGCGAGGGGGTGCGCCGGCTCGGCCCCGAGGACGGGGCGGACGGCGTCCGGCGGGTCGAGGTCGATCTGTGGCCGATCGGGCACCGGTTCCGGCGCGACCATCGGATCCGGGTGCACGTGGCGGCGGGCGCGTACCCGACCATCGCCCGCAATCCCGGCACGGGCGACCCGCTGCCGAGCGGCGGGCGGATGGTGCCCGCCGACGTCGAGGTGTTCCACTCCCCCGGCCGCCCGTCCGCGGTGGTGCTTCCGCTGTGCGCGCCTCGCGGCTGATGTCGCTGGTCCTGCTGCTGCAGACCAGGGGTGGGATGACGGCGGCGGAGCTGGCCGGGGAACTGGAGGTCTCCGAGCGCACGGTGCACCGCGACGTGGTCGCGCTGTCGGCGGCGGGTGTGCCGGTGTACGCCGACCGGGGCCGGGGCGGCGGCTACCGGCTGCTGGACGGCTACCGCACCCGCCTGACCGGGCTCGACCGGGCCGAGGCGGAGGCGCTGTTCCTGTCGGGGGTGCCGGCCGCGCTGCGCGAAATGGGGCTGGAGGAGGTGGCGGCCACGGCCCGGCTGAAGGCCGCCGCCGCGCTCTCCCCCCGGCTGCGCGACGCGCCGGCCGTCGCGGCGCAGCGCTTCCACCTGGACGCGCCGGGCTGGTTCGCGGGCGACGACCCGCCGCCGCCCGCGCTGGCGCCGCTGGCCAGGGCGGTGTGGAACGACCGGCGGGTGGCGGCCGTGTACAAGGACGCCGAGCGGGTGCTGGAGCCGTACGGGCTGGTGCTGAAGGCGGGGGCCTGGTACCTGGCGGCCCGGCTGAAGGAGCGGTTCCTGATCTTCCGGGTGCACCGGTTCGGCGAGGTCGCGCTGCTGGACGAGCCGTTCGAGCGGGATCCGGGCTTCGACCTGGCGGCGTACTGGAAGGAGCAGTCGGCGGCGTTCACCCGTTCGCTGCTGCGGGACGTCGTCACGCTGCGGCTGAGCGAGCGCGGGGTGCGCATGCTGCGGCACATCGCCGACCCGGCCGCGCTCGCCGACGCCCTGGCCTCGCTGCGGCCCGACGGAACCGTGCGGCTGGCGGTGGAGTCGGTGGAGGTGGCGTACTCGCAGGTGCTGCGGTTCGGGCCGGAGGCGGAGGTGCTCGGCCCGCCGGAGCTGCGGGCGATGGCCGCGCGGGCCGCCGCCCGCATGGCCGCGCTCTATGGGGATCAGCCATAGGCCTCCGGCCGCGTCCGGGATCAGCCGTAGGCCTCCCGGCCGGCGGCCGGGATCAGCGGTAATCCTCCCAGCCGGCCTCGCCGCCCTTCTCCCGCACTTCGGTGATGTACCGCCAGACCTGCGGGCGGCTGCCGTCGGCGTCGGTGACGCCGTACGCGGCGGCGAGGTCGCCGCTGGTGACGGAGCCGCCCGTCCACCGCCGCCGGTCGGGGTCGCGGGCGAGGGCGGCCACGCCGCGGCCGGTGTAGAGCGGCGTCTCGGAGACCATCCAGGTCGGATCCGCTTCGGCCGCGCGCCAGTTGTCCTCCGTGACGCCGAAGTTGTCGAGCATCACCTCCGAGCGCAGGAAGCCCGGAGTGACCGCGACGGCCGTGCCGCCGTGCGGGCGCAGCTCGTGCGACCAGGCGAACGCCAGCCGGTTGACCGAGGTCTTGGCCAGGTCGTAGTAGACGTTCTCCCGGTAACGCGTCTCGTTGAACTCCTTGGTGCCGTCGGTGACCTCGACGACCAGGCCGCCCTCGTGCTCGACGAGGAGAGGGAAGAGGTGGCGGCTGGTGATGATGTGGGTGTCGACGGCCAGCCGGAGCAGCCGCAGGCCCTTGGCGAGGTCGTGTTTCCAGACGGGGGTGTCCCACTCCCACAGGGGGTCGCCGCCCCACACGTCGTTGACCAGCACGTCGAGCCGGCCCTGCTCGCTCCTGACGCGGTCGGCCAGCTCGGCCACCTGGGCCGGGTCGAGGTGGTCCGTCCGCACGGCGATGCCGGTGCCGCCGGCCGCGGTGACCAGCTCGGCGCTCTCCTCGATGGTCTCCGGCCGGTTCAGCTCCGAGCGCGCCTCGCGCGTGCTCCTGCCCGTGCAGTAGACGGTCGCGCCGGCCTCGCCCAGCGCGACCGCGATGCCTCGTCCGGTTCCGCGGGTCGCTCCCGCCACCACAGCAATCATGCGGCCGATCGTGCCAGGGAAAGCCGACATCTCCTGTCATCTTTCCGGCGGGTTCGCCGTTCGGCGCGGCTGAGCGACCATTCGGCGATCACGCGCTGACCGCGGCCGCCTCGCTGTGGTTAAGGTGCAGGTTGCGGATCGTGCGGCCTTCAGGAATGCGTCTCACATATCGAGATAAGCCCCATATTTTAGGCCAAACCGTAATATGCACGACATTGGGGTTAATAACCCCGTAAAGCTAACCTCCCTCCATTGACTACACGTCAGGAGACGGTGACATCCGGCTCCTGATCCACTCATCGGAGGGTCGATGACTACCGGGGAACCCGGGCAGCCGCGTACCGACCGCAGCCCGTGGAACTGGCTGCTGGTCCTGCCGATCGTGCTGCCGCTGCTGACATTCCTGTACAACGCCGACGAGCCCCGCCTGCTGGGCTTCCCGCTCTTCTACTGGCTCCAGATCGCCTTCATCGTGGTCGGCGTCGCCACCACCACGCTCGTCTACAGGATGACGAAGTGAGCGCGCACACGACCGAGCTGGTCGTCTTCGTCGTCCTGTTCCT
Organism: Nonomuraea terrae; assembly: GCF_004348995.1. Lineage (GTDB taxonomy): Bacteria > Actinomycetota > Actinomycetes > Streptosporangiales > Streptosporangiaceae > Nonomuraea > Nonomuraea terrae. The sequence goes on along the minus strand of NZ_SMKQ01000006.1, from coordinate 45,555 downwards.
GATCGTCAGCGGCATGGGCTTCGTGGCCGCCCGCTGGCGCCGCCCGAACGACCTGGCCAGCCTGAACGAATGGGGCCTGGGCGGGCGGAGCTTCGGCTCCTGGATCACCTGGTTCCTGGTCGGCGGCGACCTGTACACCGCCTACACCTTCGTCGCGGTGCCCGCCCTCGTCTTCAGCTCCGGAGCCCTGGGCTTCTACGCGCTGCCGTACACGGTCGTGGTGTATCCGCTGGTCTTCCTCGTGCTGGCGCGCATGTGGTCGGTGTCGCACGTGCACGGGTTCGTCACGCCGGCCGACTTCGTCCGGGCCCGCTTCGGGTCGCCGACGCTGGCCCTGGTCATCGCGATCACCGGGCTCGTGGCGACGATGCCGTACATCGCGCTGCAGCTCGTCGGGATCGAGGCGGTGCTCAAGGCGATGGGCATCACCGGGCACCTGCCGATCATCATCGCCTTCGCGATCCTGGCGGCGTACACCTACCAGTCGGGCCTGCGCGCGCCCGCCCTGATCGCGTTCGTGAAGGACTCGCTGATCTACATCGTGATCCTGGCGGCGGTCATCTACATCCCGGCGCAGCTGGGCGGCTGGGACTCGATCTTCGACGCGGCCAAGGCCAAGTTCGACGCGACGCCGAACCAGAACGACGGCATCGCCCTCACCGCGGCCAACCAGCTCCAGTACATCACGCTGGCGTTCGGCTCGGCGCTGGCGCTGTTCCTCTACCCGCACAGCCTCACCGGCGTGCTGGCCTCCAAGAACCGCAACGTCATCAAGCGGAACATGTCGGCCCTGCCCGCCTACAGCTTCCTGCTGGGCCTCATCGCCCTGCTCGGCTTCATGGCGATCGCCGCCGGGACCAAGCCGGTGACGACGGACGGCAAGGCCGACACGAACACGATCGTGCCGGTGCTGTTCGACCAGATGTTCCCCGACTGGTTCGCCGGCGTCGCCTACGCCGCCGTCGGCATCGGCGCGCTCGTCCCGGCCGCCATCATGTCGATCGCGGCGGCGAACCTGTTCACCCGCAACATCTACCGCGAGTACATCAACAAGGACGCCACCGACGCCCAGGAGGCCAACGTCTCCAAGCTGGTGTCGCTGGTGGTCAAGGTGGGCGCGGTGCTCTGCATCCTGCTGCTGGACCCGCAGTTCTCGATCGACCTGCAGCTCATCGGCGGCGTGATCATCCTGCAGACGCTGCCTTCGGTGGCGCTGGGCCTGTACACGCGCTGGTTCCACAAGGGCGGCCTGATCGCGGGCTGGGCGGCCGGCCTGGCGGCGGGCATGTGGATGCTCTACCTCATCCCCAACCCGGCCAACGGCAAGCAGCACTTCGGCGGCTCGGCGTTCGGCCTGCAGAACCTCGGCTTCGACACCACGATGACGATCTACGCCGGGTTCCTGGCGCTGGCCGTCAACCTGGTGGTGGCGGTGATCGGCACGCTGATCTTCCGCGCCGCCAAGGTGGCCGACGGCGAGGACGCGACCAGGCGCGGCGACTACTTCGCCGACGAGGGCGACCCCGACGTCAAGGACCTGGACCTGGCCGGCTCGCACTGACCCCGCCGGCCCGCCCTCCCACGGCGGGGGGCGGGCCGTCAGTCGCGAGTGAGGTGACCGGGGTTGGCGACCTCCAGCTTGGCGCGTACGGCCTGCTCCAGCACGGCGAGGAGCGGGCCGTCGTCGGGCACGCGGCCGTCGCGGATGGCGGCGGCCAGCTCGGCGTCGTCGGCCACGCCCAGCTCGGCCAGGCGGGCGGCGTGCTCCGCGGCCTGCGCCGGGCCGAGCTCCAGCTCCCGCTCGACCATGCCGAGCACGTTCACCGCCACCCGGGTGTGGTAGCGGACCCGGCCCTCGACGGCCGGCAGCACGTCGCTCTGGAGGAAGTCGCGTACGGCGGCCACGAGCTCGGCGGCGGTGGGAACGTCATGCGGTTCGGTGCGCGTCACAAGCACCTCATTAGCAGAGTAGGAGCCTGATCCCAAGACGGAATCGTCCAGGAGCCGGAGGATTCGCCGGATTTCGCGGGTGAGGGTGGCAGGGTGACCATCAAAGCCCTCCTGAGCCTCGCCCTCGCCGCGGCGCTCATGCCCGCGGTCCCCCATGCCAGGGCGTCCGATGCCTTGCATGAGTGCGCCCGCGCCGAGACGCGGTGCGACGGCACGCTGCCGGTCCCGCTGGACTGGGACGACCCCGCCTCCGAACGCATCGAGGTCGCCTTCGCCTGGATCCCCGCCGCGAAGGCCGCGGCCGGCACCATCCTCGCCAACCCCGGCGGCCCGCTGCCCGCGCTGCCCGGCGTGCCGCGCGTCCAGCAGACGCTCGGCCCGGCGCTCCGAGCCAGCCGATCGAGGGCGCGCAGTGGGCCGGTTACCTGGCCTACCGGTGCGGTGACGGGGGCTTCCCCTTCGACCGGGAGGCGGGGCCGGACGAGCGGCAGGAGCAGCTCGCCGCGCACTACCAGCGGGAACGGCCGCTGGCCCCTTACACGCCCGCCGACCTGGGCCTGGACGTGCGCGCCGGCCTGGAGTTCTGCGTGCACTGGCCGACGCCGCGGCCCAGCCCGGTGCTGCCGCCCGGCGCGGACCTGCCCGGTGTGCCGATCCTGGTGGTCGGCGGTGACTTCGACACGCACACGCCGGCGGAGGTGGCGCGGGCGATGCGCGTCTTCCCCGGCGCGACCTTCGTGCGGGTCCCCTTCGGCACGCACAGTCTCGCCTGGGGCGCCGGCGAGGCCGGAGCGTGCGTGCGCGCGGTGCTGCGGTCGTTCGTGACCCGCCACCGGGTGCCGGAGGCGCGGTGCGGCGCGGAGAACTACCGGGCGACCGGGGCGTTCCCGCGCTCGCCTGCCGAGGTCGCGCCGGCGCCCGTGCCGGGACTGGACGCGGGGCGGCGGCGGGTGCTCGCGGCGGCGTTCGCCACCGCGGCCGACGCCGTGGCGCGGCGCAACCCGTACAACCTGGTCCACGGACTCATGACGGAACAGCCCGGGTTGCGGGGCGGCCAGGTCGCCTTCGGGGACGGGGTGATCACGCTGGACCGGGCCGTCTTCGTGCCCGGAGTGGCGGTGAGCGGGCGGATCACGCTCACGCCGGACGGTCGCGCCGCCGCCTCGCTCGAGGTCTCGCGGGCCCATCGGGTCCAGCTGTCGTGGACGGCGTTCACGCCGCACGAGCGTCCGGCCGTGTCGGGCACCTTCGACGGGACACCGTTCGAGTTCCGCCCCTGATCGAGATTTCAGGATTTATCTGGGTTAGATCATGTAACGGCTAGTCTGCGGCCATGCACACCGCCTCGCCCCTCGCCCCGTCACCTGCGCTCAGTCCCAGGCTCATCCACGCCGAGCTCTTCGTCGTGTTGTCGGTCTCACTCGGCGCCAGTGGGCTGCTGGCGTTCGTCCGGCTGATCGGGGCGCTGACCGCGCCGCGTGAGCTACAGGGTCAGCAGGCCGTGCTCGTCGGGTCGATGGCGCCCGGCAGGCCGTGGCTGGACCTGACGCTGCAGCTCGTCCAGATCGCGATCGCGGTGGCGCCGGTCGGGCTGGTGGCGTACCTGCTGGCGCGCTCGGGCGAGTCGATGCGCACGATCGGGACCGACTTCCGGCGGCCGGGCTCCGACCTGGCGCGCGGCGCGGTGCTGGCGGCGGCCATCGGGGGCTCGGGGCTGGCGTTCTACCTCGCGGTGTGGGCGCTCGGGGTGAACCTGACCGTGGTGCCCGGCGCGCTGCCCGAGGTGTGGTGGCAGGTGCCGGTGCTGCTGCTCGCGGCGGCGCAGAACGGGGTGCTGGAGGAGGTGATCGTCGCCGGCTACCTGCTGCACCGGCTCGGCCAGGCCGGCTGGGGGCCGTGGAAGGCCATCGTGGTGTCGTCGCTGCTACGTGGGTCGTACCACCTGTATCAGGGGTTCGGCGGGTTCGTCGGGAACGTGGTGATGGGGCTGGTGTTCGGGTGGGCGTACCGGCGGTGGGGCCGCGCGATGCCGCTGATCGTCGCCCACACCCTCATCGACGCCGTGGCCTTCGTCGGGTACGCCTTCCTGCACGGCAGGGTGAGCTGGCTGCCGTGAACCCGTTGACCCGGCCCCGGATCCATATTGAGATCGTTTCATGAGCTTCGCCGTGCCCGAGAGCGTACGCCCGATCCGTGACGCGGTGTACGCGTTCATGACCGAGCGGGTCGAGCCCGCGGAACCGGTGCTGCACGCGGGCGGGCCCGAGGCCGCGGCGCTGCTGGGCGAGCTGCGCGCGCAGGCGAAGAAGGAGGGCCTGTGGGCCCTCGGCCACCCGCGTGAGCTGGGCGGGGGCGGGCTGCCGTTCCTCGACTACGTCTACGTCAACGAGGTGCAGGGGCGCAGCGAGTACGGGCAGCTGGCGCTGGGGACGTACACGCTGCAGGACTCGCTGATGCTGCACGAGCACGCCTCCCCCGAGCAGCGCGAGCGCTTCCTGGCGCCGCTGGTGCGCGGCGACATCTCGCCGAGTTTCGCGATGACCGAGCCGGGCGTCTCCAGCAGCGACCCGACGCAGATCACCACGTCGGCGGTGCTCGACGGCGACGAGTGGGTGATCAACGGGCACAAGTGGTTCACGACCGGGGCCTCGCGGGCGGCGTACACGACGGTGATGTGCCGGACCGAGCAGGACGCGCCCCGGCACCTGGCGTTCTCCATGATCCTGGTGCCGACCGACACGCCGGGCTACACGATCGTGCGCGACACGCCGGTGCTGGGCCTCGGCGGGGCGCACTGCGAGGTGCGCTACGAGGACGTCCGGGTGCCCGCCTCCAACCTGCTCGGGGCGCGCGGCCAGGGGTTCGTCATCGCGCAGAAGCGGCTCGGCCCCGGGCGCGTCTTCCACTGCATGCGCTGGCTGGGCCAGGCGCAGCGGGCCTTCGACCTGATGTGCCGCAGGCTGCACGAACGGCAGGCGTTCGGCGAGCCGCTGGCGGCCAAGCAGCTGATGCGGCAGCACGTCTTCGACTCCTACACCGAGATCCAGTCCGCGCGCCTGCTCACCCTGCACGCCGCCGAGACGATCGACGCGGGCTCGCAGGCCAGGGTCGAGATCGGGGCGATCAAGGTGGTGGGCGCGCGGATGCTGCACAACGTCATCGACCGCGCCATCCAGGTGTACGGCGCCGCGGGGCTGACCCCCGACACGCCGCTGGAGCGGATGTACCGGCACGCCAGGGCCGGCCGCATCTACGACGGTCCCGACGAGGTGCACATCGACGCGGTCGGGCGGCGCATCCTGGGCGCGTACGCGGCGGGCGGCGGCTGGGAGTTCGGCCTTCGATGACCGATCTGCTCGCGATCCTGCGCGAGGCGCTCGGAGACGGGGCGGTGATCGCGTCCAGCACGCGGCTGCCCGGCGGCGCCTCCCGCGAGACCTGGGCCCTGGACGCCGTCACCCCCGGCGGGGGACGGCACGAGCTGATCCTGCGGCTGGACTCCCCCGGCGCGCCTCCCGAGGGCGGCGGGGCGGCCGGGTGGGGGCTGGCCGCCGAGGCGCGGCTGATGCGGGCCGCGGCGGGCGCCGGGGTGCCGGTGCCGCGGATCGTGGCCTGCGGGGAGACGTACATCCTCATGACCCGCGTGCCCGGCGAGACGATCCCGCGCAAGATCCTGCGCGACGACGCGTACGCGGCGGCCCGGCCGCGGCTGGCCCGGCAGTGCGGGCAGGCGCTGGCCGCGATCCACCGGATGCCGCTGTCTTCGGTGCCCGACGACGGCGGGCAGGATCCGCTGCTGCGCTGGCGCGACGTGCTGGACCAGCTCGGCCAGCCGCATCCGGTGTTCGAGCTGGCGCTGCGCCGGCTGGCCGCGACCCGGCCGCCCGGCGGTCGCCGGACGGTCGTGCACGGCGACTTCCGCAACGGCAACCTGATCGTCGGTCCCGAGGGGATCAGGGCGGTGCTCGACTGGGAGCTGGCCCACGCCGGCGACCCGCTGGAGGACCTCGGCTGGCTGTGCGCGAAGGCGTGGCGGTTCGGCTCGCCGCTGCCGGTGGGCGGCTTCGGCGGCTACGACGAGCTGATCGAGGGGTACGAGCGCTCCGGCGGGCAGCTGGTCGAGCGGGAGGCGCTGCGCTGGTGGGAGACGTTCGGGGTGCTCAAGTGGGGCGTCATCTGCGTCATGCAGGCGATGCGGCACCTGCGCGGCGGCGCGCGGTCGGTCGAGCTGGCCGCGATCGGGCGGCGGGTGTGCGAGACGGAGTGGGACCTGCTGAGCATGCTGGACGAGCTGCCGCGCTCATCACGGGGCTGATCACGGGCTGATCACGGCGCTGATCACGGCGCTGATCACGGCGCTGATCACGGCGCTGATCAGCTGGGCCGCCGCAGGGCCCGCCGCAGCGGCGAGAGCAGGAGCAGCACGCCGAGCAGCGCGTACAGGCCGGTGACCCCCGCCAGGGTGCCGGGCGGCTCGCCGATCTCCGCGCCCGGCAGGGTGCCGGCCAGGCCCATGGCGGCGTCGAGGTCGAGGGCGAACAGCGTGCCCGTGGCGGCGAGCGGCACGCCACAGGCGAGCGCGGCGGCGGGCCAGGCGGTCAGCAGCGTGACAAGGACGGCGACCGCGGCGAGGTAGCCGAGCCCGGCGGGCGCGGGCGCGAAGGCGGCGTTGCCCGTGCGCAGGGCTCGGGCGGCGGCTTCGGTGAGGGAGCAGAGGGGCACGAGCGCGGCCAGCCCGGCGACCGCTCCCAGCAGGTGACGTACGCGCTCATCCATCCCCGCTCACCGCCTCCTTCCTGCGCAGACCTTATCCGGCGGGCCCCGGCGGGGAACGGGATTTCAGCCGGGCAGGGCCGCCACGGCGACGATGGCCGTGTTGATCGCGATGTGCGTGACGATCGCCGGCCACAACGCGCCGGAGCGGGCCCTGATCCAGCACAGGATCGACCCGATCACGGCGACGGCGGCGATCGCGACCGGGTCGAGCGCGATCCCGCCGTCGCCGACGTGCACGCCGTGGCCGATCGCGAACACCGCCGTCACGATGACGCCGCCCCACCCCATCGGCGCGCCGAACACCCGCCAGGGGCGGCCGAAGACGTGGTCGAGCAGCGCGAGCAGCGCTCCCCGCCACAACAGCTCCTCGGTGGTGCCGGGCAACGTGAGCTGGAACAGCAGGTTCTCGAACGTCGGGCCGGCCGTCGCGACGCCGTTCGCCCAGTTGAGCAGTGTGTAGAGCAGGACGGTGACGACGGCGGTGACCGCCACCGGCCGCGCCGAGCCGGGCGCCGTGCGCACGGTCAGGCCGGAGCGCTCGCGCAGGGCGGGGCCGGCCAGCGCGAACAGCAGCGTCACCATGGCCAGGTCGATCAGCCTGCCCTGCCAGTTGCGCTCCAGGCCGCCGAAGAACCCGAGGTCGGGCGTCCCGATGAGGCCGAAGGTGGACAGCGCGGTCAGCCCGGCGGCGACCAGCAGCGGGCGCGGGCCGTCCACCCGCCGGGCCAGCACGGCCGGCACGGTCAGCGCCAGACCCGGCAGCACGAGCGCGGCGGCGAGGATCGCCGCCACACCGAGCCGCGCGCCGACCTCGCCCGGCCCGGCCACCACCAGGGCGAGCGCGGTCACCGCCGCGAACGGCGCGCACGCGAACGCCAGCGCCCGCCCTGGGACGTGCGGGCCCGTGTCGACCGCCGGGATCGTCGGGGTCGTCATCGCCCTCCTCCGAAAAGCCGGTCGGCGTTACACCGCCGGCCTCGCCCGCCGGGTGGCTCGTCCAGGCGAACGGCCGCGACCCTGGTCACCCCACGAGATTACGGCGGTGATCTCCTGGCCGGAAAGTCCCGGGACCACCCGTCAGGGGAAGTCCTTCGGGTTGATGGGGCTGGTGGTGGCGTTGCCGCCCCTGACCACGTTGAGGGTGAGGGTCCAGACCCGCGCCGCGGTGGCGGTCGTGACGTACGTCAGCCGCCGGTCGAAGCGCTGATAGACGGCGCTGCGGGTGAAGCGGCCCTTGGAGGTGCTGAAGCGGTAGCCGGTGGTGAAGTAGATCCGGTACGTGCCGTCCCTGACGTCCTTGATGCTCGCGGTGGAGCGGGCCCGCACGTAGATGCTGATCGCCTTGGTCTTCCCCCTGACCAGGGTGACCACGCCGTCCTTGGCGGTGCCGTTCTTGATCGTCAGCCGGCCGAGGCCGCCGCTGTAGCGGTCGTAGATGATGCGGCCGTTGGCGGGGCGGGCCGCGGCGGCGCTCTGGGACACCGCGACGCCGGCCCGCTCCGTCGTGGCCGTCGTGGTCGTGGCCGCGTTGGCGGGGACGGCGGTCAGTAACCCGCCGGCCAGTGCGACGGCCGCGACGACGCCGGTCTTGCGGGGGGTTCGTTCGAGAAATCTCATCACGTGAACATCTCCTTGCCATGGTCAGCGCCCCACCATAGAAGATCTCCAACGTTTGAGACAGCCGTTATGCACTGAGACCCAGAAATAGAAAAGGGCATTTCCCTCCTTTTCGGGGCGAAATGGCACGCGCATATAGCGCGATATTTCGGGATGAGGGGGCTGACGGGGTCTCAGCCGGCGGTCTCGCACTCGCGCAGCCGGCGTCGCAGGTGGGCCCGTTCCGGCTCGGTGCCGGCCAGGGCGAGCGCCTCCCGGTAGGCCGCCGCGGCCTCGCCTCCGCGGCCCAGCCGCCACAGCAGCTCCGCCCGCGCGGTCGCGTACGGCGGGTAGCCGCGCAGCCGCGGCTCGCCGGCCAGCTCGTCGAGCAGCGCGAGCCCCTGCTCCGGGCCGTCGCGCAGCGCCACGGCGACCGCCCGGTTGAGCGCGATGACCGGGGAGGGGTCGATGCGCAGCAGCACGTCGTAGAGCGCCACGATCTGCGGCCAGTCGGTGGTCGCGACGTCGGCGGCCTCGTCGTGCAGGGCGGCGATCGCGGCCTGCACGCCGTAGAAGCCGGGCGGGCCGCCGGTGAGCGCGGCGACCACCAGGACCTGGCCCTCCTCGATCATCGTGCGGTCCCAGCGGCCGCGGTCCTGCTCGTCGAGGAGGACGAGCGCGCCGCCGGGGCCCGTCCTGGCGGCGCGCCGGGCGTGGATCAGCAACATCAGCGCGAGCAGGCCGGCGACCTCGCGTTCGCCCGGCAGCAGGCGGCGCAGGATGCGGGCCAGCCGGATCGCCTCCTCGGCCAGGTCGAGCCGCTGGAGGTCGGGGCCGGAGCTGGCGGCGTACCCCTCGGTGAAGATCGAGTAGATCACCTGGAGCACGCCCGGCAGCCGCTCGGGCAGCTCGTGCGGATCCGGCACGCGGAACGGGATGCGCGCCTGGCGGATCTTGTTCTTGGCGCGGACGATCCGCTTGGCCATGGTGGCCTGCGGGAGCAGGAAGGCGCGGGCGACCTCGGGGGTGTTCAGCCCGGCCAGGCAGCGCAGGGTCAGCGCGACGCGGTCCTCGGCGGGCAGCGCGGGGTGGGCGCAGGTGAAGAACAGCTGCAGCCGCTCGTCGGGCAGCTCGCCGCCGGGATCGGCGGGCGGCGCGCCCGCCGCGCGCTCGGCCTCCACCTGCAGCAGGGCCAGGCGGGCGGCGTACGCGCGGTCGCGGCGCAGCCGGTCGACGGCCCGGCGCCTGGCCGTGGTCATCAGCCAGGCGCCCGGCTTCGGCGGGACGCCGCTCGCCGGCCAGTGGACCAGGGCCGCCTCGATCGCCTCCGAGGTGACCTCCTCGGCCAGGTCGAGGTCGCCGAAGCGGCGTACCAGCGCGGCGAGCAGCCGGCCGCGTTCCTCGCGGAAGATCGCCTCCACGGAGGAGCCGACCGGAGCCGCGGCGGCGGGATCGGGGGCGGGCCGGTCCACGGGTCAGACGTCGAACTCGGCGACCGGACGGATCACGACGGAGCCGGCGCGGGCTCCCGGGCAGCGGGCCGCCCAGTCGAGCGCGACGTCGAGGTCGGGCACGTCGATGACGTAGAAGCCGCCGAGGACCTCGCGCGTCTCGGCGAACGGCCCGTCGGTGACCGTCCGGCCGCCCGAGGAGTCGACGCGGACGGCGGTGGCGGTGGTCAGGTCGGCCAGCGACTCACCGGCGACGAAGACGCCCGCCTCACGGACGGCCTTGTCGTAGGCGGCCCAGTCCTCGAACGTGGGCACGTCGCACTCCGGGGCCTCCTCGGCGGGGGCGTTGATGAGCAGCATGTACTTCATGGTCGTTCTCCTCTGTCGTCGTGCGGCGGGGTCGCCGTCGCCCTGTCCACGAACGGGACGGACCGAGAAGGACACACTTCCAGAAATTTTTCCCCTTCGATTTTCCTCAGTTCTCCCGGGGAGGACCAGGCAGGGGCGCACGAGAAGCCGATGAGCGGGCGCCCTCCCCCGGTCGCCGGCCCCCGCATCGGTGCCGATGTTCGGGCCCTGATGTCAGCGGGGGTGGGCGGCCAGCTCCTGCAGGCGCGCGATCCGGTCGGCGATGGGCGGGTGCGTGGAGAACAGCCGCCCGAGGCCCCCGCCCCGGAACGGATTGGCGATCATGAGGTGCGCCGTCGAGGAGAGCTGGCCGTTCTCCGGCAGCGGGAGCTGCCGGGTGCCCGCGTCGATCTTCCGCAGCGCGCTCGCCAGCCCCAGCGGGTCTCCCGTCAGCCGGGCGCCCGACTCGTCGGCCTGGTACTCCCGCGCCCGCGAGATCGCCATCTGGATCAGCGCGGCGGCCACCGGCCCGAGCAGCATCATCAGCAGCGCGCCGAGGACGCCGGGCCCGTCGTCGTCACTGCCACCGCCGCCGAAGAACCCCACCATGTACGCCAGGTACGTGATCATCGTGGCCAGGGCGCCCGCCACGGACGAGATCAGGATGTCGCGGTTGTAGACGTGCGACAGCTCGTGCCCGATGACCGCGCGCAGCTCGCGCTCGTCGAGCAGCCGGCTGATCCCGTACGTGACGCAGACCGCGGCGTGCCGCGGGTCGCGCCCGGTGGCGAAGGCGTTGGGCTGCATGGTCGGTGCGACGTACAGCCGCGGCATGGGCTGTCCCGCCTGCGCCGACAGCTCGCTCACCATCCGGTGCAAGGCCGGCCACTCCCCCGGGCCGACCGGCTGGGCGCGCATGGACGACAGCGCGATCTTGTCGGAGAAGAAGTACGCGACGGCGTTGCTCACGAGCGCGACGAGCACGGCGATTTGGATCCCCGCGCCGCCCCCGAACCACCAGCCGACCAGGATGATCAAGGCCGACAGGGCGCCGAGCAGGACCGCCGTCCGCAGACCGTTGTGGCGCATGGCATCCTCCCTTCCGAACCCCTCCTTCTACCCGGGATCCGGGCTCGCGATCCCGCGAACTACGCCCGTTTCATGACCGTATGTCGGGTATGGGGCTGTCGCGCGGAGGGAGCACACGGTCAGGTGTGTGAGCTGGGGCTGACCCGTTCTCCTCGCGGGACGTAACCGGGTAGTGGGGGCCGCCGATCGTGTCGGCGGCCCCCACGGCGCGTTCCGGCCACGAATGATGAACAGAATCGACGAAACATTCGCTTAACAGATCTTCCTTCCTACGATCGGGGGGCCGCGTCGCAGTGAGGCGCGGCGTGACGAAGGAGGACCACTTCCGTGGACATCAGCCAGGCCCCTGGCCGCATCCCCCGCACTCCCCTCCGATCCCCGTTCCGCCGGCGCGCCGCGGCGGGCTCCGTGATCATGGCGTCCGCGCTCATCGCGCCCATGCTGATGGCGCCCGTGCTCATGGCGCCCGCCGCGTCCGCGAGCGCGGCGACGGGCCCCGAGGTCGCGCCCTGCCCGGCTGAGCTGGCCGACCAGGCCACCTGCTACGGCGGGCAGGACGCGAACGGCGCCTACTACACGATCGCCGTCCCGCGCGACTGGAACGGCTCCCTGGTCGTGCACGCCCACGGCGGCCCGGACCTCACCGAGTCCTCCGACCCCGAGCGCAGCCCCGAAGACCTGGCCCGCTGGTCGGTGATGGTCCGCGAGGGGTACGCCTGGGCCGGCTCGGCCTACCGCCGCGGCGGCTACGGCACCCGGATGGCCGCCGAGGACACCGAGAACCTGCGGCGGCTGTTCGTGAAGACGTTCGGCGAGCCGAAGCTGACGTTCGCGCACGGCCAGTCCTGGGGCGGGAACGTCGCCGCCAAGGTCGCCGAGATCTACGGCCGGCGCTACGACGGGGTGCTGCTCACCAACGGCGTGCTGGCGGGCGCCACCCGCGGCTACGACTACCGGGTGGACCTGCGGGTGGTCTACCAGTACTACTGCCGCAACCACCCGCGCCCGTCGGAGCCGCAGTATCCGCTCTGGATGGGCCTGCGCGAGGACTCGACGATGACGACGACCGGCCTGCGCGCGCGGCTGCGCGAGTGCACCGGCTACGACCTGCCGCCCGCGGAGCGTACGGCGGAGCAGCAGCGCAACCTGGACGACATCCTCGCGGTGACGAAGATCCCCGAGCGGACCCTCGAGTCCCACCTGCGCTTCGCCACCTTCACCTTCCGCGACATCGTGCACAACCGGCTCGGCGGCCGGAACCCGTTCGGCAACCAGACCATCCGCTACACCGGCTCGCACGACGACGAGGCGCTGAACGCCGGGGTCGAGCGGTTCTCGGCCGACCCGTCGGCGGTGCGGGACCTGTCGTTCGACAGCGACGTCACGGGCGCGGTGCCGATCCCGGTGCTGACCATGCACGCGATCGACGACCCCACGGCGTTCGTCGAGCACGAGTCGGCCTACCGGGCCAGCCTGCGGGGCGCGGGCTCCGGCGGCCGGCTGGTGCAGACCTTCACCCGGGAGAGCGAGCACAGCGAGCTGAGCACCGCGGAGTACGCCGCCGTGATGTCGGCGTTGTCGTCGTGGGTACGCACCGGTGACAAGCCCACGCCCGCGTCGGTGGCGGCGTCCTGCCCGACGTTCGACGCGGCCTACGGCACGGGCTGCTTCTTCGACCCCGCGTTCGTCCCGGGTGACTACGCCTCGCGGGTGCTGCCGCGTCCGGGCGCCCGCCACTGGCCGGCGCTGACGGCGGCGCAGGAGCGGGCGTGGGCCCGCCGCGGCGGCGTCGGCATCGCTCCGTAAAGGACGCCTGCAGGAGACGCCCCGTGAAGAGGCCCGGCTCGGGGGTGCGCAGGCCCCCGGGCCGGGTCAGCCCTCGCCCGCGCGCGGGTCGAGGACGAGCGTGGTCTGGCGGTCGGCGGCGACCTGGAGCGTACGCAGCCGCAGCAGGGCAGGGTGCTCCTCGATCAGGCGCGCGGTGTTGGCCAGCGAGCGCAGCGCCGCCGCCTCGGCCCGCGCCTCCTCCAGCGCCGCCTTGCCACGCTCGCGCGCGACCACGGCGTCCATGGCGGCCCGCCGCAGCTCGCCGGGCAGCATGAGGTCGCGTACGCGGACGTCGGAGACCTCGATGCCGAGCTCCGTGACCGCCGCCTGGGCCGGCTCCGTCAGCCCGTCGGACAGCGCGGACCGGTCGGCGAGCGCCGCCTCCAGCGTCAGGCCGGAGACCCGCTCACGGACGGCGTCCTGGAGGGTCGCGTACAGGAACTGCTCCGGCGCGGCGGCGGCGCCGGTGAAGGCGACGACGTCGGCGACCTTCCACCGCGCCGTCACGGTGACCCGGACGCTGACGCCGTCGGAGGTGAGGACCTCCTGGCCGGGCACGTTGAGCAGCCGGGGCCGCAGGTCGACGGTGAGCAGGGTCGTGCGCCGGGCGCGGTGACGGTGCCGGCCCGGCTCGAGGACGCGGCGCAGCCGCCCGTCCACGTACATCAGGACGCGCTGCCACTCCATCACGGTCACGTGTGCCACTGCGTACCTCCGTCGGGGCGGGAAGAAGACGGCCCCCGGGGACCGCCGGCGGCGCGGCGGGGACCTCCCCGGACCGCCCGGGGGCGGGCGGGAGTCCGCAAGGCCTCGCCGTCGTGTGCGATCGCCCGGGGGCCGCCCCAAGAGGAGTCGAACCTCGGGTCTTGTAAGACCTTGCCAGGAATGGCCCCGATGCGCGGAACGCTCTCCGGCGATGCCGGTGCGCCGCTGTCCTGGGCCTTCGTGTCCTCACGTTAGCCCGGCGCCGCGTACCGGCTCCACCGGTTTTCCATGGGCTCAGGCGAGGGTGTCGATCCAGCGTTCGAGGTGGCGTCCCTCCGCCTCCACGAGGCCGGGGTCGCGGAAGGTGTTGGTCAGCAGCGCCGCGCCCTGGTACGCCCCCAGCGGGGCGACGGCGAGCTCACGCGCGTCGTCGCGTCCCATGGCCGCGAACTGGCCCTCCGCCCAGTCGAGCAGCCGCGCCATGACGCCGGCGACGGCCCGGTCGAGGCCGTCGCCGCGTTCGTCGAGCTCGGAGGCGAGGCTGCCGGTGGGGCAGCCGTGCCGGGCGGTGAGGTCGCGCTGCTCCACCCAGCCGCGCAGCAGCGCCTTCAGCCGTTCCTGGGGGGTGGCCAGCCGCTCCAGGGCGGCGATGAGCGCCTCCAGCTCACGGGCGTGGGAAGTCGCGCGAGGTCATGCCCGCCGTCGCGTACGGCCGCCGCCTGGCCCCCGACCTGATCGGCATGGGCGCGTCCGGCGAACCCGCGATCGGCTACTCGTTCGCCGAGCACGCGCGCTACCTCGACGCCTGGTTCGACGCCCTCGGCCTGGAGGACGTGGTGCTCGTCGGGCACGACTGGGGCGGCGCCCTGGCCTTCGACTGGGCCGCCCGCCATCCGGGCCGGGTGCGCGGGATCGCCTTCACCGAGTCCGTCGTCAAGCCGATGAGCTGGGAGGAGCTCCCCGAGGGCGGCCGGGAGACGTTCCGGGCGATCAAGACGGAGGGCGTGGGCGAGACGATGATCCTCGACGGCGAGGACCACCTCCGGCAGGGGCTGCCCGCCACCATGGCGACGCCGCTCGCCGAGCAGGACGTGGCGGCGTACCTGCGGCCGTACCCGACGCGGGAGAGCCGGGTTCCGCTGCTGCGCTGGGCCCGGTCGCTGCCGCTGGGCGGGCAGCCCGCCGACGTCGTGGCCAGGATGGAGGAGTTCGGCCGGTGGGCGGCGGCAAGCCCGGAGGTCCCCAAGCTGCTGATCGGCTTCCGCCCCGGGCCGGGCACGATGTGGACGCCGGAGACGATCGCCTGGTGCGCGGCCACCATGGCGTCCCTGGAGACCGCCGAGCACGACGCCGTCGCCGGCCACCACACCCCGGAGGATCAGCCCGCCGCCATCGCCGCCGCCGTCTCGGAGTGGGTCGTCAAGCACGGCGGGTAACCCCGCTGTGACCTGCGGCGACTCTGCGTGCGAGACTCGTTGCACGGGGATTTCCCGTCCCGGCGAAAGGCCGCAATTCAGGGGAAGCCGCCATGCACGACGTCCACGACGAGGGCATCAGCGGGCTGGCGTTCGAGGTGCTCGACCCGGCGCCGGTGGCCATCGCGGTGACCAGGGGCCCCGACCACCGGCTGGTGTACACGAACGCGAGGTACCGGACGCTGTTCGGCGACTGCGTCATCGGGTCGCCGCTCAGGACGGCGTTCCCCGGGCTCGCCGAGCGCGAGCACATGCTCCTGTTCGACGCGGTGTACACGACGGGCGCGCCGGTGGTCCGCACGGGCGCGCCCGGCCCCGACCCGCTGACCGGCCCGACCGGCGGCGAGCGGTACTTCACCTTCAGCCTGTCCCGGATCTCCTTCGACGGCGGCGCGCACGGTGTGCTGGCCGTGTTCATGGAGGTGACCGAGCAGGTCGAGGTGGCGCGGCGGCTGCAGGAGGTCGCCGACGAGCGGCGCCGCATCCTGCGCCGCTACCACAGCCTGATGCGCGTCAGCGCGGACGCCATCTGGGTGACCGACCCCGAGGGCAAGGTGATCGTCCCGAGCCCCGGGTGGGAACGGGTGACCGGCCAGACGTGGGAGGAGTACCGCGGTGCGGGCTGGCTGGACGCCCTCCACCCCGACGACCGCCCGCTCTCGATCGAGTCCTGGGCGCGCGCGATCAACGACCCGGAAACGCCGTGGGAACGCGTCTACCGCCTGCGCACGGAGGACGGCGGCTACCGCCATTTCCTGGCGCGCGGCGTCCCGGTGCGGGAGGACGGCCACCTGGTGGAGTGGGTCGGCACGGCCAGCGACATCGAGGACCAGTGGCAGGGGCAGCGCCGCAGGCGGCTGCTCGACTCCGCCGCCGCGGCGACGTCCGACCTGACGAGTGTGGACGAGATGCTGAACGCGCTCGCGAACGTCATCGTGCCGGAGCTCGCCGACGGCTGCGGCTTCCACTGGGTGATCGACCTGTCCGAGGACCTCTCGCGCGGCGGCGACTTCCTGCTGGAACGCGTGGCGACCGCCGTGCGCGACGGCCTGCCGCGGCTGCCGCCGTTCAGCGAGGAACGCCATCCGCCGGACGGCAGGCTGGCGCGCGCCATCCGCCGCCGGCGGCCGTTCCGCAAGACGTTCCCTCCGGGAGAGCCTCCGGCGGATCTCGTGCCCAAGGGGACGCGGGTGTGGCTGGAGACCACCGGGGGACACTGCGTCGCGGTCGTGCCCGTCGTGGTGGACGGGGCGGTCGCCGCCGTGGTGACCGCGTCCATCTGCGGCGACCGGCCGCCGATCGGCCAGAGCGACCTGGCCCTGCTGCGCGAGATGATCGACCAGATGCACGACCGGCTGAACAGCGCGATGCGCTTCCAGCGCACCCACCGCATCGCGCTGGCGCTGCAGCACAGCCTGCTGGCGGAGCCGCCGCGCGTGCCCGGCCTGCAGATCACCGCCCGCTACCGGGCCAGCCCGACCGCCGCGGAGGTGGGCGGCGACTGGTACGACTCGTTCGTGCTGCCCGACGGGGCCACCGTGCTGGCCATCGGCGACGTCGCGGGCCACGACCTGCGGGCCGCCGTCGCGATGGGCCAGCTGCGCAACATGCTCAGGGCCCTGGTCGTCGATCGTCAGGAGCCGCCCGGCCACATCCTGGCCCGGCTGAACGCGGCGATGAAGACCCTCTACGCCGAGGAGACGGCCACGTGCGTGCTGGCCCGGGTCGAACGCCGCGCCGGCGGGCACGCGCTCAACTACTCGGTCAGCGGGCATCCGCCGCCGCTGCTGGTCACCGCCGAGGGCAGGACGTGTTTCCTGGAGGGCGCGGCCAACCCGCTGCTCGGCATCCCGTACGACAGACCATGCACGTCGGCGCGGGAGCCGCTGCCCCCCGAGAGCACGCTGCTGCTCTACACCGACGGCCTGGTCGAACGCCCGGGCGAGCACCTCGACAAGGGCTTCGACCGGCTGCGCGAGCGGGCCGCGGCGTTGTGCCGGGCGCCGCTGGACAGGTTCTGCGACGACCTGCTGAGCTTCCTGCCGCGCAAGGCCGACGACGACGTGGCGATGATCGCCCTGCGCCTGCCCCCCGGCTCAGAGACCGGCTCAGAGACCGGCTGAGGCGGCGCTGAGGCGGCGCGGTCAGCCTTCCTCGTTGCGGTGCATGTCGTGCTGGGCGAAGAGCTCGATCAGCACCCGGACCGGCAACCCGGCCTCGGTCGGGTAGCGGAACGTGCGGTCGAGGTTGAGGCTGTAGCGGTTGCGCCGGCCGACCTTGTCGCGGTGGAGGTAGCCGGCCTCGTACAGGTCGCGGACGATGCCCTGCACCGCGCGCTCGGTGATGCCGATGCTGGCGGCGATGTCGCGCAGGCGGATCTCGGGATCTCGGGCGATCTCCACCAGCACGCGGGCATGGTGGGTCAGGAAAGTCCACCGGGACGGACGGTCATCGGTCACACTCACGGCCTTCGCCTCCATCCCCGGTCGCGGGCCGTCGTGCCGGAGCGCCGGGGAGCCTGCAATCTCTCGTTAACCGAAAATCCTATGACGAACCGGCTTTCCGGTAACCATCGCCCTGGCCGTAGTGTGCGCGGGCGCCCGGCGGGGCCGCCAGCCGGTGGCCAGGGCCACGGCGAGCAGCAGCTCGGCGAGGTCCCCTCCGTAGTACATGATCTCGGCCGCGCCCCGCCGCTGCTCGTCCGGTACGGGCAGGTCGACCAGGAGGCCGGCGTACATGAGCTGTGACAGAACGGCGTGCACCGCGATCGCCACGCCGAGCACCACCAGCCGCGCCGGCACCGACGGGCGGCGGGGGGCGGGGTCGGGCCCGGCGATCACCCACGCGAACAGGCAGCCGGACAGCAGGAAATGCGCGTGGACCGCCTCGTGCAGCCAGGCGTTGCCGGCCGTGTGCCGGTAGAGCGGCGTGCAGTACAGGACGACCATGCCGCCGACGCTCAGCACCAGAGCGGTGACGGGGTTGGCGAGGACGTGCAGGGCGCGCCCGCGCAGCAGCGCCCCGAGGCGGCGGGCGCGGGCGGCGGGCAGCGAGCGCAGCAGCAGCGTCATCGGCGCGCCGAGCACCAGCAGCAGCGGCGCCAGCATGCCGATGAGCAGGTGTTGCACCATGTGGGCGCGGAAGTCATGTGCGGCAGCGGCGGCGACGGGTCCCGCCGCGGCGGCGGCCACCAGCACCGCGCCGGCCGCGAACGACGCCGTACGGCGGCCGCGCCACCCCCGCGGGTCCCGCCGCAGGCGGGCCGCCAGCAGGAGGTAGCCGGCCGCCGCCACGAGCGTCGTGAGCAGGACCGGTGACACCGCGGCGAAGGCGTGGGCGTGGTGCGTCACGGCGCCGGTTCGCGGTCACGGCACAGGTCGACCGGACCGGCCGAACGCTGCAGCGCCCAGCCGGCGGCGACCAGAATCGCGCCGAGCAGCAGGAAGCCCAGGTCCCACGAGAGCTGGTACGGCCCCGTGCGGACGTGGTGGATGCCCAGCAGATGGTGGTCGATCACTCCCTCCACGAGGTTGAACAGCCCCCATCCGACGAGGGCCCACCCCCAGAGCGCACGCGAGCGCCACACCCGGCCGCGCGAGCCGGTGACGCGGGCGTAGAGCAGGCCGAGCCCCGTGAGCACGGCCAGCCAGGTGACGGTGTGGAACAGGCCGTCCCACAGCGTGTTCATGCGCAGGCCCGGCACGGTGTCGGGCGAGTAGAAACGGATGCCGGCGTTGTCGGTGTCGGTGCTGCTCAGCATGTGGTGCCACTGCAGGACCTGATGGAGCAGGATGCCGTCGACGAAACCGCCAAGGCCGACGCCCAGGATCGTGCCGGGCAGTGCGATGCCGTTCCGGTCCGCCACGTCAGGGTTTCTTGCCCATGGTCTGGCGGATCACGTCGCGGACCCGGTCCATCATCGCGACCGGCGTGCCGACGAGCAGGTTCTTGGTGGCCGACTCGGTGCCGGGGTGCGGATGGGTGGGCGCCATGGCCTCGGCCGCCTTGACCCCGGCGGCCATCGAGCGCCGCTCGGCCTCGCTGGTGTGGGCGCGCAGCTGCAGGAACTCGTAGCGCTCCTCGCTGCGGGCGTGCGCCTCCACGGCTGCGCGCAGCATCAGGAGGTTCTCCATGAAGTCGGGGGCGGCGGGACCGGCCTGGTCCATCCGGCTCAGCAGCTCCTTGGCCTCGTTCTCCTCGGCGAGACGGTCGTCGATCACCTCGTCGCCGCCGTCGATCTTGCGGCGGGCGTACGGGTGGACGATCTCCTCCTCGGCCGTCTCGTGCACCGCCAGCAGCCGGACGAGCCGGGTGAACGCCTCGGCGCGGTCCTTGGCCGACGCCTGCTCGACCTCGTCGAACAGGTCCCTGATCATGGCGTGCTGGGCCTGGAGCAGGTCGATGACGTCGGTCTCCCCCATCGTCTCCGGCGCCGTCTTCTGAGCGGTCATGTCAGCTCCCTCCATCGGGTACGGGCGTGGCCTACCCGAAAGACGACGGCACACGCTCGCGTACAGGCCGGCGGTCAAGACCCTTACCAAGTCCGGACATTCGGGCGAGAGGGTCCAGAGACTGACCCGGGAAGCCTCGGGTAGGGCACGCCGTCGCACACACACAAGCAGCGCGAAGGAGCGCATTCATGACCTTCAACCCACTCCGCGAGCGGGGCATCCCGCTGGACAAGCAGCTGCGCAACTGGCGCGAGCTGAACGTCACACCCATCGACCCCGACCACGCCGACCCGTACACCCGCTGCCGGATCATCACCATGAACGGCATCGAGGTCGAGGCGATCATGTTCAGCCACCACCTCGCCCGGCACTGCCCGGACACCGAGCTGAAGCAGCAGCTCGCCCGGGTGCGCTACATCGAGGCCCAGCAGCAGAAGACGGTCAACTGGCTGCTGCCCGGCCTGGCCTCGGTGCTGGAGACCACGCTCGCCTACGAGCAGGTGGCCGTCGACCTGACCGCCTGGGTCGCCCGCATGGAGCCGGACCCGTACCTGCAGCAGGCCTACCAGTTCGGCGTTCTGGAGGACTTCGACCACCTCTACCGGTACGCCAACCTGTACGAGATGATCGAGCACCGCAAGGCGGAGAAGATCGTCGACCAGCTCACCGAGGTCATGCCGGGGCGGCCGACGTACCTGCACCACCGCGACCCCATGGACAACGTGCGCCAGCCGTACGACCGCAACAACACCGCGCCGATCAGCAAGCTGCACGCGCTGACCATCATGGCGGCCGAGCAGCAGACCATGAACTTCTACATGAACGTCGGGCCCATGTACATGGAGCCCATCGCGCGCCAGCTCTACCAGGAGATCGGCCTGGTCGAGGAGGAGCACGTCACCCACTACGAGTCCCTCGTGGACCCGGGCGAGAGCTGGTGGGAGATGCTGCTCAACCACGAGTACAACGAGTGCTACCTGTACCACTCGTTCATGGAGACCGAGAGCGACCCCAAGGTGAAGAACATCTGGGAGCTGCACCTCAACATGGAGCTGGAGCACCTGCGGCTGGCCGCCGAGCTGTTCAAGAAGCACGACGGCCGCGACCCCGAGCAGGTGCTCGCGCCGGAGCTGCCCGCGCCCGTGACGTTCGAGCCGAACAAGGCCTACGTCCGCGAGCTCATCGCCACCCAGATCGACTACACGACGCTCGGCACCGGCTACGTGCAGGAGGCCCACGAGCGGTTCGAGAAGATGCAGGAAGCCATCATGGGCGGCGAGAAGGCGCCCTCGGAGCGGATCATCGACGACAACCGCGAGCGGTCCGGCCATGAGTACCGGCTGCAGACCGAGGGCGACCACCCGGTGCGCAGCCTGCAGATGCAGCGCTGAAGCCTTGTCCCGCCCCCCGGCGTGGCGGCGCGCCCGAGCGCGCCGCCGACCCACCGCGAGGGGCTCTCGGCGGTGGGCCGGTTCAGGTGGGACGACGGTGGATGCCGACCAGGTGGCCGTTGTGCCGGACCTGCGCCGCGGCGTAGGGGCACATCGGGCGCGTCACGTACGACTCGGCGATGGTGTGGGCGTCCGCCCGGTCGACACCCCAGCCGATCGTGTGCCAGCGTGCCTGGCCGTCCTCGGCGGTGGTGTCCAGGACGGCGATCTCGAACAGTTCGGCGGCGGCAGGAGGCGTGCAGGGGACGCGGGCCGGCGCCTCGCCCCGGCCCGGCGCTGTCGCATGCTCCATGGGGGATCTCCTTCCGATCTCTCGATCTCGACCCGCACATATGTGCCCGATCGCGCGCCGGTCACTCCTATCCCGCCCGTCACCTGAACACGCGGCGGCGGATGATCCGGCGGGTTAGGTTCTGGGCATGCGTTCCTCCGGTACGGGCCCCGGGCCCATCACTCCCGACGGTTCCCCGGTCGACTTCTACAGCCTGCTGCGGGCCGGTGACGAGCCCGGCATCGTGGCCCAGGTGACGCCGCCCGGCGGCGCGATCCTGGAGCTGGGCGCGGGTGTCGGCCGCGTGACCCACCCGCTCGTCGACCTCGGCTTCGACGTGGTGGCCGTGGACGAGTCCCCCGAGATGCTCGCCCGCGTACGCGGCGCCCGCACCGTCCTGAGCCGCGTCGAGGATCTGCGGCTGGAGCGCCGCTTCGACACCGTCATGCTGGCCTCGCAGCTCGTGAACACCGTCCACGAGCCGACGCGCCGCGCCCTGCTGGCGACGTGCGCGCGGCACGTCAAGCCCGGCGGCCGCGTGCTCGTCCAGTGGATGCCGGCCGAGGCGCACGACCGGTGGCACGCGGGCATGGGCCGCACCGACGGCGACGTCTCGATCTCGATGGCGGCCGTCGAGGAGGTGTCGCCGGGAGTCTTCCAGGCGACCATGCGCTACGCGTACCAGGACGACGAGGGCGACGAGAGGGTGTGGACCCAGTCGTTCTCCTCCAGGCGGCTCACCGACGACGAGCTGGCCGCCGCGTTGGAGGCCGAGGGCCTGCGGCTGGAGCGCTTCCTCACCGAGGACCGCACATGGGTGGCCGCGGCGCCCGCCTTTACATCGTAGATCTGCAAATTTACCTCGATATTGCGAAATTACTGGAAAATAGTGGGACTGTTGGTACGCTCGCCGCCATGGGTGACCGGCTGGACGAGCTGGAGCGGCGCATCGACGGGCTGCGAGCCGCCGTACGCCGCGCGATGCGGGCCCGCGACGGCGCCACCGCCCGCGTCCTGCGCGCCGAGCTGCGCAGCGCCGAGCGTGCCTGGGACCAGCTCGTCAGCGGCGAGCAGTCACCGGCGAAGCGGGAGCCGCTGCCCCTGGTCACCGTGCGCGAGCAGGTGCACCAAGGGCTGCGCCTGCTCGGCGCGACCGCCCAGCCGCGGCTGATCGTGGCGGTCGGCGACGCGTTCTTCGGCGGCACGCTGCGCAGCGACCGGCTCACCAGCCTGCGCAGGGACGAGGAGCGCTCGTTCCGGTCCTCGCCGTTCGGGCGGCCGTACTACCTGTGCGCCGCCCTGACCGACCGGCTGTCGGCCGCCCGCGGCCTGCTCACGCTCAGCACCTGGCCGCTGGAGCGGCGCGTGGTCGGGCCGCTCAGCCCCCGCGTCGACTTCCTCACCTGCGCCATCGCGGTGGGCGGGCAACGCGGCGGCGACGAGCGGGCGGTGCGGTTACTCATCCGGATGGCGAGAAACATCCCCGGCGCCACCGACGGCGGCCTGGGCCCGCCCGACCCCGAGCGGGTCATCGCCGCGGCCAGAGCCGAGCTGCGGGTGCACGCCGAGCGCGACACGCACGATCGGGCCGAGCTGGCACGACGCGCCGCCGCGCAGCTCGATGACGCGGCCCGCCTGTTCGGCGCCGCTACGCTGAGCACGATCACGAAGGAGAAGGCGAAGTGACCGGCTTGATGCGCGAAGGCGACCCCGTGCGCCGGCTCGAGGTGCTGCGGGGCACGACGCCGCCGCGGCCGCACGACGCCCGCGCGATCGCGGCGCTGGCCGCCAACCCGGGCTGCGCCCGCCGGGCCCTCATGGACGGCGCCGGCATCGACAAGGACGCCGCCGCCCGCCACCTGGGCTTCCCTGCGCCGTTCGGTCAGTCGCCGTTCGCGATCACGCGCGGCAACGCGTTCGAGGCGCTGGTCAAGGCCGACGGGTGCGCGGAGCTGCTGCGCATGCTGCGCGAGCTGCTCGGCCTGCCGATCGCCGAGGTGGCCTATCACGACGTCGAGAACGTCGGCGCCCACCTGCGCCACGCGCACACCAGAGCGCTGATCGACCGCGCCGCCCGCGACGGCGGCGAGGGAGCGCCGTCGCCGGAAGCAGGAGCCGAGGCGACGGCTCCGCCGGCGACCGAGACCGCCGGGCCGGGCGAGGCCGTGAGCACCGCCGGCACGCTCTACGACCATCCCCTGCTCAGCCTGCGGATAGCCGGCCACACCGCGTACCTGGAGCCCGATGTGGTGGCGTTCCAGCTCGGCGGCCGTTTCCGCATCGTGGAGATCAAGTCGTTCGCGGTGATCGACGGGCAGGCCGACCCGTCGTCGGTGGCCGCGGCGGCGCGGCAGGCCGCGGTCTACGTGCTGGCGCTGCGCACGATGCTGGAGGAGCTGGGGCACGACCCGCTGATGGTCTCGCACGACGTGGTGCTGGTCTGCCCGGAGAACTTCGCCAACCGCCCGGTCGCGACGCTGGTCGACGTCCGCAAGCAGCTGGCCGTGCTGCGCCGCCAGCTCGACCGGATGACCACGCTCGACCGCCTGCTCGACGGGTTGCCCGACGAGCTGACATTCGACCTGCGGCCCGACGAGGACGGCCGGCCCACCCGTCCGGTGGCCGAGCTGTCCGACGCGCTGCGCCGCACGACCGCCCGCTACGCGCCCGACTGCCTGTCGACCTGCGACCTGTGCTTCTTCTGCCGCGACGAGGCCCGCCAGGAGGGCGCCTCCGACCTGCTGGGCCGGCAGGTCCGCGACGAGCTGGGCGGAGTCGCCTCGGTGGCCGAGGCGCTCGGCCTGGCCGACGGCACGCGCGATCCGGCGGAGGGGCAGGAGGAGATCGCCCGCCTGCTCCGCAACGCCGAGCGCCTGCGCAGGGAGTGCCTGACGTGAGGACAACGGCATGAGCCTGCTCACCTCGCTGGCCCGGCTGCGCGCCCTCGACGAGGGGATCGCACAGCCCGTCGCGACCGTGCGGCACTGCCATCTGGCGGAGCGGCCGATGGTGTTCATCCCGCTCAAGCTGTCGGGCGAGGCCGCCGCGCCGCTGGCCGCGATGCTCGGCACCGACCGCGGCGATCCGCGCCTGCTCGTGGTGCCCCAGCCGCGCAACCGCGACCTGCGCTTCGCCTGGGCCGCGGAGCTGGCCGGGGTGCTGCTGCCGTACGTCGAGGGGTTCCTCGGCGACACCGAGACGGTCGAGCGCAGGAACGCCGACCCCTACGAGCGGACGGTCGACGCGCCGCAGATCATCGTGCCGAACCAGGGCGGCATGGCGTTCGTCCGGCTGCTCGGCCGCTCGACGCGGTTCCGCCGGACCGACGGGCCCTATCCGGTGCCGGAGTCGGTGCCGCTGCTGGGGCGGTGGCTGACGTACTTCGCCGAGCGGGCGGCGTACCCGGGGTCGTCGCTGATGCTGGCGGCGACCGACGAGCTGGGCCGCCACTGGGCCAGCGGGCAGAGCTCGCTGGAGGACGCCAACCTGGCCGCGCTGTTGTCCTGGATCACCACGGGGCCGAGCGACGACGCGGAGGACCCGCTGGTCTGGCCGCCCGCCGGGCCCGCGACCGATCCCGGTTTCGACGCCGAGGTGCTCGCGCCCGCGATCGAGGGCGGGTCGCCCGAGCGCGTCGCCGAGGCGCTGCGCACCCAGCTGGAGCCCACCTGGCGGCTGATGTGGCAGGCGATCGACCTGCTGGCCGGGCTGCCGGAGGGGGCGAGCGTGGCGCAGCGGTGGGAGCAGGACCGCGGCTCGTTCAGCGGGATGGCGGCGCATGTCGCCGAGGGCACGCCGCCGCAGGCGCGCCGCGACGGCGCGGTCGCCGCCGCGGCCAAGCTGGCCCGCATGGAACGCGCCCAGGCCGCCTACGACGTGCAGCGCGCCTACGACGACCCGCTGGTGATGGCCGAGTACCGGCTGACCGGGGAGGCGTTCGCGGGCGAGGTGATCGAGACCGTCCCCGACAACGTCGAGGGCGAGGGCCGTTCCCGCAAGCTCCGCCCGCTCGTGGTGATCAAAACCGACGATCCGGTACGCCTGGCGCCCGGCACCTCGCTCGGCACCCCGCAGCGCCGCACGCAAGGGGCGGAGCTGGTGTCCGCGGACGACGGCCTGGTCACCGTGAAGATCACCAAGGGGATGGGCCGCGGCAGGACGGCCGCTCCAGGGGCCGTGCCGGAGGTCGGCGAGCGGGTCTGCTACACCTCGCTGACCGACGACTTCCAGGGCTCCCCCTCGCTGCCCGAGTCCGAGGCCACCCCGTGGACGCACGGCGGGCCGCCCCAGGAGTACACCCCCGACGACGAGGACGCGCAGGAGGAGTGGTCGTGACCGACAGTCCGGAGCAGGTCATCAGGAACGTCCTCGCGGACCTGCCCCGGCATCGCGGCGTGGTGGTCGACTCCCCGCCCGGCGCGGGCAAGTCCACCCTCGTCGTGCGCGCGGCCGCCCACATCGCGGCCACCGGCGAGCCGCTGATGATCGTGGCCCAGACGAACGAGCAGGTCGACGACCTGGTGGCGCGGATCTGCGACAAACATCCCCACCTGACCGTCGGCCGCCTGTCCGCGGGCGGGTACGTGCCGCCGCTGCGCATGCTGGAGCTGCCCGGCGTCCGGGTCGGCACCCGCATCCAGGACCTCGGCGACCCCGACATCGTCATCGCCACGGCCGACAAATGGGCGTGGATCGGCGAGCGGGTGTGGCCGTGGGCGATCGTGGACGAGGCGTACCAGATGCGCTCCGACAAGCTGCTGCGGATCGCGGGGTTGTTCGAGCGGGCGCTGTTCGTGGGCGACCCCGGGCAGCTGGATCCGTTCTCGATCGTCGACGGCGACCGGTGGTCGGGGCTGTCGTGGGATCCGCTGCAGAGCGCGGTGTCGGTGCTGCTGCGGCACAATCCCGGCCTGCCGGTGCACCGGCTGCCGGTGTCGTGGCGGCTGCCGGCGTCGGCGGCGCCGGTGGTGTCGCAGGCCTTCTACCCGTTCACCGGGTTCCGGTCG
Organism: Nonomuraea terrae; assembly: GCF_004348995.1. Lineage (GTDB taxonomy): Bacteria > Actinomycetota > Actinomycetes > Streptosporangiales > Streptosporangiaceae > Nonomuraea > Nonomuraea terrae. The sequence goes on along the minus strand of NZ_SMKQ01000006.1, from coordinate 19,159 downwards.
GGCACCGGCCCCGGTGACCGGTGGCTGGAGCTGACGGCCGGCGGCATGGGCACCGTGCACGACCGGGCGCTGGAGGAGGCGGCCCGGTCGGGGTGGGCGCTGCTGGAGCTGCCGAACCGGCACACCGTGCGGACCGACGGCGAGGCCGTGCAGGCGGTCGCGCTGCTGGCCCAGCGGCTGCTGCAGCGCGGCGCGGTGGCGGGCTCCGAGCAGGGCGAGCGGCCGGTCACGGCCGACCGCATCGCGGTCGGCGCGGCCCACCGCGACCAGGTGGCCGCCATCCGCGCCGCCGGCCTGCCGCCGGAGATCACCGTCGACACCGCCAACCGGCTGCAGGGCCGCGAGTACGACGTGACGATCGTGCTGCACCCGCTGTCGGGCCGCCGCGACGCCACGGCCTTCCACCTGGAGTCGGGACGGTTGTGCGTGCTGGCCTCGCGGCACCGGCACGCGTGCGTGGTGGTGGCCAGGGCGGGCATCGCCGAGCTGCTGGACGCCCACCCGTCGGCGGAGCCGGTGCAGCTCGGCGTGCCGGTGAAGTTCCCCGACGGGTGGGAGGCCAACCAGGCGGTCCTGGAGCACCTGTCCCGGCACCGCGTCTGACGTTCGGCCGTTTCAGACGCGGCGCTGCCAGACGTCGATGGACAGCACGCGCCGCATCCCCGCCGACTCGTACAGGCCGACCGCGGGGGTGGCGTTGGCCGAGTCGACGTGCAGGATCGTGCCCCTGCGGCCCCGGGCTGCGTCGGCGGCGAAGGCGTGCCGCAGCAGGAACCGCCCGAGCCCCCTGCCCCGGAAGTCCGGCAGCACGGCCAGCGCGGCCACGTAGCCGCACTTCTCGTCGTCGGCGAACTGGTCGTTGCCGATGATCACGCCCGCGGGACGGCCGTCGATCCTGGCCAGCGTGAGCTGGCTCCAGTCGTTCTTGCTCATCGCCTGCCTGCGGGCGTGCCACTGCTCGTACGTGGTCGGCACGAAGCCGAAGTGGTCGGCGAACCCCTCCTGGTGCACCCGGTAGCCCTCGCGCCGCACGTCCTCGTCGTCTCCGCTGTCCACGGTGACCCCGGCAGGCGGCTCCGGCGGCAGGGCGGCGCCGTGGTGGTCGATGCGCATGCGGTGGAAGCTGGTGCCGGGCTCGAAGCCGTGCTCGGCGGCCATGGCCCGCTTGGCGTCGTCGGTGGCGTAGACGTCGATGTGGACGGTGACGCCGTCGTGGCCGCGCTCGGCGCCCAGCTCGCGGGCGCGGCGGAGCACGCGCCCCCACAGGTCGCCGGCCGGCCCCTCGGCTCCGGGGCGGACGACCACCTCGGCCTCGACCAGGTCGCTGTCGCCGACGGCGAGCGTGCGGGCCCAGCCGTCGAGCCGGCCGTCCTCGCCGTACGCCAGCCAGCCGTCCTTGTCGTGGTCGAAGCCGGGCGCGGCCAGCTCGTCGGCGACGTCGTCCAGGGTCAGGTCGGGCGCGCCGACGACCGCGGTGTCATAGGCCGCGACGAGTTCGTGGATGGCCGCGGCGTCGTCGGGGCGCGGCCGGCTGATGCGATGCATGGTGGGATTGTCCAGAAAAACCCATGCCATTACCTCCGGTTTTCCGGCCGGCCCGCCCGCCATGTGGTCACAGGGGTCACAGGCGTTTACCTGCCGACCGGTAAGCATAGAATGGGATGAATCTTTACCGGTCTCGACGAACAGGTGCACAGTGCGGGAAGACACGCGAACCCGGATCCAGCAGATCGCACTGAGGCTCTTCACCGAACAGGGATATGAAGCGACCTCGCTCCGGGAGATCGCCGAGGAGCTCGGCGTGACGAAAGCCGCACTTTACTATCACTTCAAGACCAAGGACGACATCGTGGCCAGCCTGGTCGAGCTGCGCCTCGCCGAGGTGCGGGAGCTGCTCGACTGGGCGCGCAGCCGGCCGAAGACGCCGGAGATGCGGCGGGAGCTGCTCGACCGCTACGCCCGCAACCTCAAGGAGTCGCGCCATCCGCAGGTGCTCGGCTTCCTGGAGCGCAACCAGACCGCGCTGCGCGACCACCCGACGGTCACCCGGATGCGCGAGACCGTCCTCGCGCTCACCGCGGAGATGAACGAGCCGGGCGCCACGCCGACCGAGCGCATCAGCCGCTCGCTGGCGTTGTTCGCGCTGCACGCGGGCAAGTGGATGACGCCGATGGACGACCTCGGCGAGGACGAGATCGACAAGGCCTCGATGGAGGTCGCCACCCGGCTGCTGGAGCCGTGACGCTGCGTGATGCGGGGCTTTCTGACACCGGGCCTTGACCAGATGATTGGGACAGGCCATCACGGGCAGAAGGCTGACACGCATCCGATAGGCAAGGAGGCCCAGTGGAGGCTACGATAGCGCTCCGCCTGCCCAGGGATGCGGCGAGCGTCCCGATGATCAGGCAGATGCTGGACGGCACGTTGCGCTCGCTCGGGGTCGAGCCGCAGATCCGCGATGACATCGAGCTCATGCTCACCGAGGCCTGCTCCAACGTGATCAAGCACGCGGGCCCCAGCGACGACTACACCGTCAGCGCGTCGGTGCACGACCACCTGTGCGTCATCAAGGTGGTCGACACGGGCAACGGTTTCGACCCTCGTAAGGTGCTCGAGGCCGAGGAGGGCAACGAGCACGGGCGCGGTCTGCAGATCATGCGGGCGCTCGCCGACGACATCCGGTTCACCAACAGACGAGAGCACGGTGCCGTGGTCTGCCTGGAGAAGCACCTGCGCTACGCGCCTGGTGCGGCAGGCCGGCACCTCATGGCGACCTAGGCCCCGCCCCCAAAGGGGCCTGGACCAGCCGGGGCCTGTACGCGGCCGGATCTTCCGCCGGCGCGGTCAGGCCCCTGCCGCCTGGTCGATCAGCTCCTTGACGAGCGACACGGCGACCTGTGCGGCTCGGTCGCCGCCCGGGCACGCCATGCGTCGCGTTCCAGCTGGTGCCGGTAGGCGGTGAGCCTGCCGGTACGGCCGACGGTCAGGGCTCCGACGAGCTTTCCCGCCCGGTGGTAGCCGACCTCCAGATGCCGGCCCGCGAGGTCGTGCTCATGGACGCGCACCTCGTCCGCCAAGGCGGGCAGGCCCACCGACCGGATCCGGGCGTCGTGCAGATCGGACCAGAAGGTGGGGACGCCGGTGAACGGGCGAGGATCGTCCGGCTTCAGCAAGGTGTGCGCGGCCGCGGTGCCTTGCTCCACGGCGTTGGACCAGTGGCCGAGGACGATCGGAGCGCCACCGGCGAGGTGGTGGGGTACACGGGCGACATCACCCGCTGCGACCACGCCCGGCACGACGGCTCCGTCGGCGGTCAGGGCGCGTAAGTGGATGTCGCAGCGCACGCCGTTGCCGATGTCGAGGCTGGAGCCGGCCAGCCAGGCGGTGGCGGGTGCCGCACCGAGCGCCAGGACGGCCACGTCCGCGGGCAGTTCGCTGTCGTCGGACAGGCGGACGCCGGTGAGACGTCCACCGGTGGCACGGAAATCCGCCACCGTGGTGCCGGTACGCAGGTCGATGCCCGCCTCGCGGTGCAGCTCGGCCATGTACGCGCCGGGGCCCGCTCCGATGGCCCGTTCGAGGGGCTGGCTGGCGGCCTCGACGAGAGTGACGTCGACGCCGCGCGCACGGGCCGCGGCCGCGATCTCACCGCCGAGGAAGCCCGCGCCGACGACGACGAGCTTGTGCCCCGGGGGGAGTTCGGCCCGCAGCCTCAGTGCGTCGTCCCTGGTCCGGAGGGTGAGGACGCCTCGTTCCGGAAGGCTGCGCGGGTCGTGCCAGCCACGGGCCGTCGAGCCGGTCGCGACGAGCACGCCGTCGTAGGCCAGCCGGGTGCCGTCGCCGAGCGTGACCGCCCCCCTCTGTGTGTCGAGGTGGACGGCCGGCTGGCCGAGCTCCCATCGCGCGTCGAGCCCGTCCGGCATCGGCAAGGCGTTGTCCGGCACCAGGTCGGCCGTCAGTGTCCGTTTGGACAGCGGCGGCCGGTCGTAGGGGAAATGGGGTTCGTCCCCCACGATGGTGAGGCTGCCGGTGAAGCCGTCGGCGCGTAGGGCTTGCGCGGCCCGCAGGCCGGCGAGCGAAGCTCCGACGATCACCAGCCGCCCGGTCGTCGCGCTCACCGGGCGCTGATGGTGATGGCGCGGACGGGACAGCTCGCCACGGCCTTCTCCACCTTGTCGCGCAGGGCGTCGGGAGGGGCGGCGTCGTACACGAGGTAGTCCTCGTCGTCGAAGGAGAAGACTTCGGGCGCGGCGAAGACGCACTGTCCGTGGCTTTCGCAGACGTTCATGTCCACGGTGATCTGCACTGGGTGGCTCCATTACGGGGTCGAGAGGGACGGCGCGTCGAGGCGGGGGCGCTCAGCGCACCGGCGGGTTGAATCGGGAGTAGCCGGGGGCGCTCCATCGCAGGGGGCTCGCGGCGGAGATCTCCCGCACCGCTTCGATCGAGAACTCCACCAGGCGTTGCGCTCCGGGGATCCGAGCGGTCTGCGCCGGATCCCACAGTGTGCGGGCCGTTCCGGTGAGGTGCAGTGCGGAGCCCGTTTCCCAGCCTGGGAAAACGATGCCGGCGGCGGGGTTGAGAGCCAGGTTGCCCAGCGTCAGGAACATGGCGTTCCCCACGTAGTCGGGCCAGCGGAGCAAGGTGGGAGAGAGCACCTGGACGAAGCCGGGGTTACCGCCCCGGTGCGAGGCGTCCGCGTCTCCACGGTCGGACGTGGTGGCGATGAAGAAGGTGTCCGCCACGCGAACGGTCTGCTGCTGGGCCGCGCTGAGTGCCTCGCCGTCGGTGACGGTGCGGGTGGGAGCCGGTTCGGCGTCGAACTCGAGGAAGCGATAGTTCCGTTTCTGCAGGTACTTGGGGCAGTTCGCGATGACCTGATCGATGTCGACGCGCAGGCCACCGTGCCCGGTGACGGCGCGGCCGTTGATGCGCATCCGCCGCCGGGTGGCGGGTTCGACAGCGATCATGCCCACCTGGACGGATCGCCGATGTCCGGCCAGGACGTCTGCGATGGGGTCACCGGGCAGCGGAAGCGCGTCGACGGCGAGGACCCGGGGTGTGGGCGTGCGGAGGAACCCCGGCGGGCCGGTCAGCTGACTCGCCCAGACCCGGCCCGTGGCGTCCGCACCGCCGACGACGATCATCGGCTGCTCGGCGAGGAACGCCGCAGCCACCTCCGGTATGGCCTCACCGATACCGCCGAGGGAGAAGCGCGCCTGGTCGCTGAGCTCGGCACGGTCCTGTACCGCGATTTCCCCGCTGTGGTAGGTGGCCACGGCGATCCTCTCTCACGTCAGTCGTGCGGCCGCGTGGCCGCTGATCTCTTCAAAAACCGGATCTTTTAGAAGAATCCGCAGGTCGGAGCGCCGGAGACGGGAGCAGCGGCGGGGTCCGCGCCGGTGGGCGCGTAGATCTCCAGGCGGGTGCCGTCAGGGTCGGTGAAGTAGATGCCTCCGGAGACGCCGTTCTCGCCGTGCGGAACCACGCCGTCGTAGGCGAACTCGGCGCCCAGGCCGCGCACCACTTCCGCTGCCGCGTTGACCTCCTCAATGGTGTCGACCTGGAACGACAGGTGGTGCAGGCCCGGGGTGTTCGCGCTGAATGTGCCCTCGCTCTGCTGCCACAGGGTGACCAGCAGGTGGTCGTCCCGTCCGAGGAAGGCCCAGCGGCGGTCGCTCTCGGTGCCTTCGGCCATGACCTCGAAGTCGAAGACGTGGCGGTAGAAGGCGAGCGAGCGGTCGAGATCGGTGACGTTCAGACCGACGTGTCCGGTCATCAGCTTCTTGATCGTGCTCAAAGTCATCACATGTCCTTGGTCGAGGCCGCGAGGCGCTCTCGCAACCATTGAAAGTGACTTTAAGGGTTAGATTTGCGGCCGTCAACCTGTGATCTCCAGATGACCGGTTAGAATGGACGCGTCAGTGCAGTACAGCCCCCCTGGAGGACCAGCCCCGTGGCGCCGAACACCACAGCGGACCCCCGGCCTCTCACCGGCGAGCCGCTCTCGATCGACCTGCTCAACACTCGGTGGATCGACGCCGCCGGCCGTCATGACCTGCTGGACAGCGTCGATGGGCTCGCCGTCTGGCTCGGCTCCGCCCCGGTGCGCCGAGCCTTGGGCGGCATGGTCGCTTCCGTGGACGAAGACACGCGTGCGCGGTTGCTGCAGGCGAGGACGGCCCTGGACGGCCTCGCCCGCACCGTGCCCGCCTTCACCGACGATGCGCTCCAGGCGGCGAACGCCGTGCTCGCTCACGGCCGGATCCGCCGTTCGCTGCGACCGAGCGGCCCGGCCACCGACGTGCAGGTCGATCTGCCGTCCTGGGGGCCTGCGTGGGTGGCGCTCGAGGACTTTCTGCGGCTGCTCGCCGATCGCCCCGAGCGCATCAGGCACTGCGCGAACCCGGAATGTGTCCTGCATTTCTACGACGTGTCGAAAAACGGCACTCGTCGCTGGTGCTCCATGGCCGGCTGCGGCAACCGCGCCAAGGCCATGCGTCACTACGAACGCACCAGCCGCGGCTGATCAGGGGCTACCGGTGCCGCTCCGCAGGGCCGGACGCCGGAGCCGGGGTCAACGCCGCCTCCGTAGGCGAGGCCCGCGGACCAACCGCATGCTGATCACGCAGCCGGGCCCCTGACAGGCGCGCACCTCGTGGCGTGACGGCCGCCGAAGAGGTGGATCGCATCCTCGGCGACCGTACGGGCGCGGCTGGGACCGGCCGGGCCGAGTGGCGGCGTCGCCCCCACTCCACGGTGAATGGCCCACCACAGGAATGCCGTTGTGGTGGGCCACCGCAGTGACAGGATCCTTCGCCGGCGCCGCCAGTTCGGGTGGATCGGCCGCGGTCGGACACCGCGCCTGAGCTGCGGTATCAGCTCGAATCCGAGACCACTGAGCGGGTATGGCGTGCATGGCCGGCGCCGCCCGTCCTGACCGTGATCAGAGGCCGGAGCGCAGCCGTCAACCGGTGATCGAGCCCTTTTCGACGACGTAGCGGGCCACCGAGGCGGGCAGCGAGATCTTGACGACCTCCCAGTTGTCGGAGACCTTGCGCTCGACGATCGTGCCCGTGGCGTCCACATGGCCCTGGACGATGTGACCGCCGAGGCGGTCGCCGAGGGCCACGGGCCGCTCCAGGTTGACCCGGGAGCCGGGCCCCGACGCGCCGAGGCTGGAGCGTTCCAGGGTCTCGGCCATCACGTCGGCGGTGAACTCGCCGTCGCCCAGGTCGACGACGGTGAGGCAGACGCCGTTGACGGCGATCGAATCGCCGTGTTCGGCGCCTTCGGTGACGACGGGGCCGCGCAGTCGGAAGCGGGAGGAGTCATGGAGCTTCTCGACGGCGGTGACCTCACCCAGCTCTTCGACGATGCCGGCGAACACTTCAAGCTCCTTCAAGGTTGTCGCAGGTGGTGATGGCTCGGGGAGCCGTGCCGCTTTCCCGGCCAGGCGGGCCCTCAGTGCTGCGCGCGGGCCGGCCGGGCCGTGGACGCGCTGTCTGTCACTCGAACGTGATGTCTTCCATGTCGATGGACACGATCAGCGGCTCTTCCATCACGTTGCCGTCCTCACCGATCAGGTGGACGCGGCGCCTGGTCGGAACCATGATCCCATCGAATTCCCGGTGTGCCGAGGAGTAGTGCGCCGCCGGGCCGGTGTTGGCGCCGAGCACTTCGGTCACGTAGTCGTGCCGTCGGATGAGCCCGTCGCCGTCGATGTAGTACGTCTGTTCCTTGCTGTGGGTGGCGATGTGGTCGGGGAAGACCACCTTCAACCGGCGCCAGGTCTGACCGTCTCCCCGCCATGGCTCCAGCTCTTCAGCCTGGAAACCCGGCATCGCGAACGAGAACGGCTCGGTCAGGTAGGTCCACATCGCGTACCCGGTGAAGTAGGCCAGGTGCAGCCTGTCCCAGGGCGTGTCGAGGTCGTGTCCGGCGAACGCGTCGCGGGGATCACGCCGCTCCTCGACCACGTCCCCGGCGTCGGTCTCGACGGCGACGCGGTCGGCGGTGAAGGAGCTGCGCAGCCCCGGTCCGCCGAACGGGGACTGACGGACGAACTGGCGGTGGATGTCGACGTGTGTGATCACCTCGCTCATGACACCGCCCTGTCCCTTCAGCGCCCACAGCCCACCACCGGTGAGGTGGTGCGCCTTGACGGACGTGAACGCGTTCCACCGGTCCAGTCCGCCGTGCGCGGCGATCACACGATCTATGAGCTCATTCATGTCAAGTCGTCCCTTCCTCTCTCGGGAGCAATATGACCGGTCGTCTCATTGCTGTCAAGCTACCGCCCGCTCGCGGACGAGCAGGAGGATCTGGCGGCGGAGCAGGACGTGGCGGGCCATTCCGGCCAGGAACGCCGCGTGCACGTGCGTGGGGGGTGGTTGGCGCGCGTTCGATGACAGCGGGTTCGCCGAAGCCCTCCGCACGATCCTGACCGTCGCCGACGACGTGCTCATCCCAATCGAGCCCGAGCCATTGGCGTTCGAGCCCACCTACAACACGATCGAGCATGTGGTGAAGCCCCGTGGCCTGCCGTACATGGTCGTGGTCAACAACTGGGATCCGCGGGATGGCGAGAGTTTCCGCGACCAGACGATCGAGTTTGTCGACAGCCACGGCTGGAAGCGCGCTAACACCGTGGTGCGGCACTACCGAATCCACACCAACGCCTCAGCGGACGGGCTCGTAGTAACGACGTATCCGAAGAATCGCGTGTCGCTGGAAGCGCGGCAGGACTTCTACAAGCTGGCTCTGGAGTTCGAGAGGATGCCCCGATGACGATCGCAGCGTCCGGTCGGCGTACCAGCCTGGCATCTCTCAGAGTCGGATCACTAAGCGACGTCAAGCCGCAATGGCCTACAGCGGTCAAGTTCTCCGACATGGCCGATAACCCCGACAACCCTCGTGAAACGCTCCGAGATCTCGAGGGCCTAGCCGCCACCATCAAGGAGCGTGGCATCCTCCAAGACCTCGTCGTGGTGCCACGCGAGAATTGGCTCAAGGCTCACCCCGAGCACGACAAGCCCATCGAGGATGGCGGCGTCGGCGACAAGCCGTTCGTCATCCTCATCGGACACCGGCGCCGCCACGCGGGAGAACTGGCCGGCCTGGAAGAGGGACCGGTCAGGGTACGCGAGGACGTCGCGAGCACCTCCCGGCAGGACGCGCTGATTGAGAACGTGCAGCGCGACGATCTTTCTCCCTTGGAAGAGGCTCACGCAATTCGCGACCTCATGGAGGAGGAGGGACTGTCACAGGGGAAGGTGGCGGCGGTTCTGGGGAAGACGGCCGCGTGGGTTTCCCAGCGGCTCGCGCTGCTCGGACTGCGGCCGGAGCTCCAGCAGGCGTTGGTGCGGGGCGAACTGCGGATCGAGGACGCACGTAAGCTCGGCAAGCTGCCGCACGAGGAGCAAGTATGGCCGCAGCCCGCTCAGGATCCCCCGGCCACTGCACCGGGCCTGGAACCCACGCCTCAGCCACCGTCTCCGGGGCCGCCAGCACATGGGGGAATCGTGGCCGGTGGAGTGGCCTCTCGGTCGGAACCGACCTTTGGCACTGTGGCGGGTCAGAGCATCAACCGCCAGCAGGGTGAGAGCCGGTCAGGGGACGAGCTAAGTCTGAACGAGGCGCTCCGTATCGAGGCGGCTGCCAACACGGTCGGCAACCTGCGCGCTCTTCGCCGGGTCGCGACACAACACCCGGAGAAGGCCCGCGGCATCTTGCGGGTACTGGAGGATGCGGTGAACGAGCTCCGGTCGGACCTCTCCGGGAATGCGTAGCATGCCTACAGGTCTTAACGCCGTTAACGATCGACTGTGCCGTCCCGGCTTCGATATGTAGGTTACCTACAGGTCTTAACGCCGTTAACGCCGAACTGGAGAACTGGTGGCGGTCAGCCTGGATTAGCTGACCGCTCCACCTGGAGAGGACTCTGGCTCCATTACACCATCCGGCAGCACGGGCGCGAGGGGAGGCTCCTATCAGTCATGATGTCCAGATGCCGCTCTCCTCCGTCCACCTACCAACTGCTCTCGTCGTGCGATACCGCGCCTGCGATCGCGAGACTGTCGACTCCGCGCTCGTCGACACACCCCGTCACCTGGATGCGTTAACGATCGACATCGGGAAGCACGGGATCCTCACACCGCTCTCCCTTGGGTTCAACGAAGAATTCGGGACACTCGACGGCAACCACAGGATCGCCGTGGCCCTCCGACTCGGCTTGGAATTGGTCCCGGTCACATTGTTCAGGCAACCGTTAACCCCACGGCCTGGCCACGCGCAGCCCATGCTTCCTGAGGATCTGATCATCCTTCAGAACGCCGCAGAGTCGGCAATCACCCTCGTCACGCATGACCAGCAATGATTTGATGCCCTTGGCTCTTGACCATCCAGCAAGACCCTAAGTGGTCATCAGCCTGGAGATTTTATGGCCGCCAGCCTGGACCAGGCTGGCCGCCTATCTGGACAAGATCGTGGCCGCTCACAGGGTGTTACGGGACTCGCTGCCAGCTGCGGAGCGGCGCTGTCGGAGGGGACTTAGGTGCTCTGGGGGATCCCTTCCAGGACGCCAGCACAGACCGGTTACCACCACCGCGTCGCGAGAGACGTCCCGGGCTCATCACTCCGGGGCGTCCGTCACTTCGCATGCCACGGGCCGTACGTGGACGGCACGCCGGAGGACAACTGGTGCAACCCGCCGGAGCGCAGGCTCGGCGCCTCCTCGGTCCGCCAGACGTCCGGGCCGAGTATCTGTTCTGGGTCAAGGTGCCGGGCGAATCCGACGGGCTGTGCGGAATCGGCGTGGACGTGCCGGCGGGCTCGTTTAGCCCCGAACTGGCCATGTCGCTCATCAACGGCGGCTCGTGATCCGACGCCGGCCGACATGCTTTCGAACTTGTGATTATAAAGGGTGGTTTTCGCGGGCCACCCCTGCATATGATCTTGATCTTTCATTCGCTGAGAGAACGGGAGATCCGACCATGAGACGCAAACTGATCGCGTTAGGCCTCGGCTTCGGACTGGTGGGCGCCACGGCCATCGCCGGGCCGGCCCAGGCCGACGTCATAGCCTCGGTCCCGCTGCACGGTACCGCGGCCGGCGCACAGCAGACCGCGACGTTCTGGCTTGCCGACGGAGGCGCCAACCTCAGGAACGCCACACCGTACGTCGTGCAGACCTCGGTCTCCGTGACCGACCCGGCCACCCCGCCGGTCCTGGACGCCAAGCCCGGCAACACCGCGCCGATGGTCCCCCTAGACGGGGTGACCCCCTTGACCTCGGGCAAGGTGTTCTTCGTCGGCGGTGACGGGCAGCCGCACTGGTGCACGGGCACCGCCCTGCAGAGCCAGTACCGCAACCTCGTCGCCACAGCCGGGCACTGCGTGCTCGACATCGAGGACACCACCCCCACGCAGAGCCAGGTGGTGTTCGTACCCGGCTACGCCGATGGCACGGCACCCAAGGGCTTGTACGTCGCCAAGCAGGCCTTCGTCCACTATGACTTCTCCGTCTACGACGACCTGGAGCGCGACTACGCCTTCATGACCGTCTACAACGGCGTCGTCGCCGACTCCGCCGGCGTGCTGAGCGACACGGGACGGCTCGGCGACAACGTCGGCGGGCAGGGATTCGCCTGGAATCAGCCGCCGGCCTCCTCCATCAGGGTCTTCGGCTACCCGGCGGGCCCGCACCCCGACGGGACGCTGCCCTACACGGGGGAGCACCTCCTTCAGTCCGCCGGAGCGGCATCCTGGGTGGCGGCTCCTGAGCTGTCCGCCGAGTACCTCGTCGGAGTCGAGTCCCCGTTCACCGGTGAAGGGTCGCTCGGCTCCGGGTGGCTGCTGCGCTACGACGCCAGCAAGAAGCTCGGCTACCTCAACGGCGTCACAATGAGCGTCTCCGACACCGATGCCGACAATCGCTACGACACCGGTGTCTCACCGTACTTCGACGGCGAGGCGGCCGCGATCTACAAGGCCGCTGGAGCGTCCTGGACCGGCCGCCTCGTGTAGCAGGGCGGTCCAGGAGCCTGTACGTAGTTCGGATCTCCAGGCTGGTTGGGGGCTTCGAATCCATAAGGCGGCTCCACGTAGGTGCAGGCCAGCCAGCTAGCTGCCGGGCGTCTTGTCGAACCGGAAGGCCAGCCCACGCCACTCCTTCATCCGGTTGATGCAGCGTTCGGCCGCGTTGCGCTGCTTGTAGAGATCGGGATCATTGGTGATCGGCCGGCCGCCGCGGGAGCCGCTTCTTGCGGTTGGCCGCCTGGTCGACCTTCTCCGGGATGACCGCTTTGATCCGGCGTTGGCACAGGTAGGCGCGGTGCCGCGGGAGGAGTACGCCTTGCCCGCGGCCACCGCCGTCCGGCCGGGTGCACGGCGCCAGAGCGCTCGCGAGCGTCGGCCTTTGGACGGAGGCGGACAACATGGGCAGTGTTATGGCCAGGCAAGACGGACGGATTCCTGCCTACTCCTCCCATTCGAATGAACATTTTCTCGAGCCAGTGCCGGGAGCCCATTTCCTGACAGCGTTTCAGGGCGATGCCCCTTTGATGTCTTGGGCGGATGAGTAGGGTCGGCGGCGGCGGTTTGGTTTCTGACGTCGTGTGTTTTTTCCTTTGTCTGGCCTGGTGGTTCTTTGGCTTTCCCTGGGGCAGCATGGCCCCTTCTGCTCGCGGGCGTGGTGGCGGGAGGTTCGGGGAGTCGGGCACTGGAGGCGGATGGTCGGGTGCTGGGCTGTCGGTGGCTAGGAGCGGCGGTGGGGCGGCTGGGTATATGCGCGGCGGACACGAAGGTGGTTGCGCTGGTTCGCTCCGGTGCGGGGGTGCGACGAGTCTGTCGCGGTGCTTTGGTGCGTGGGATTTTGCGTGTCGGAGTGTCCTGGGGTGTTAACACGGTGACCCCTTTGGCGCGTGGTGGGACCGCAGCGGAGTCCTGCGCTGTGGTGGTGAACGCGGCATCGGTGCGGTGCGGGATCAGCGCGGTAGGGAGTGGGGACGGGGATGTATTCGGTATGTCGTCCAGGGTGGGGGTGCTGGCGGGTACACCGAGGATGATGGCGGCGAGTGCCAGGTGGAGGAGGCCGGCCAGGAAGGTCGTGATTCGCACAGCTTCTCCGAAGCTGCGTCGCTGCACTCTGTCGTCGTGAGGGGTGGTCACTGTGGGAGCGTTCCGACCGGTGGCATGGATGACCTTCGAGGGGTGCGAGGGACAAACCTCTCAGATCTAGACATGGATGCCGACGGGCGTCAAGACCATGTGGTGAAGATCGCGGTCAATGGATCACTTCGCAGCATCTTCGCTGGATGGGCGGTGACCTGTGTTAGCTGTGAGTTTGCTGAGAGTCGACCTGCAGGGTTAACCGGAGGGCAGTAACGGCGACCTGCGGTGATCACTCAGTGTTAGACACTGCGCATCGACCTGGAGTCCCACCTTTCTGTGAAGTTTTGCAGCTAGCGACATTGAGGTGTCATGGCCTGAGCAAGCGTTCGGATGCCTTGTAAGTCACGTTCAGTGATCCTTGACGTAATGTTCCGATTTGTGGCGTGATGCGGATGTTTTGCTCTCTGCGGATCTTTAGATCCGGCTTATCTGCGCCCTTCAAGAGGGTGCAGCTCGAGGAGTGTCCGTGTTGCCATTACCCCGTCCACGATCAAAGACGGTTGATCACCGTCGGCCTCGGCGTCACACGCGGTTACGCCGGCCTGCCATCCTCGCCACCACACTCGCCCTGGCGGCCTCGCTCGTATCGGTGCCACCGGCTGCCGCTCAAACCGGACCGGCCGAGCCAGGACTGTTGTCACGCGCGTCGAGCTGGCTTGCCACCCAGTCAAGCCAGATAGCCACGCACGTGGCCGGCTGGTTCACCGAGGATCCGAAGGGCGAGGTGCGCCCGTCGGACAAGCCAATCACCCTGCCTGGACGCGACACCCCAATAGCTCAGCGGAAGCCGCCGCCCCCACCTGGCAAGCGGGTCAAGGAGGTGAAGGGCAAGCGCTCCCGCTTCGCCAGCGTGTACGAGCTGGAGGACGGCCGATTACAAGCCGAGATCTCGGCCCGGCCGACGCACTATCTGGATGGCAAGGGCGACTGGCAGCCGATCGACACCCGGATCACGGAAGTATCGGGCGACGGGTTCGTTCACGGTAACGACACCAACGACTTTTCCACCCGCTTCGGTGACACGACCAGCAAACTGATGCGGGTTGCGCTGGGCGAACAGCGCCTGGCGCTCGGCTTGCCCGGGGAGGCGCGGCAGGTCACGCCCCGGGTGGAAGGCTCGAAGGTCACCTATCAGGGCGCACTCGGCGAGGGCACCGACCTCGTCTACGAGGTAAGCGCTACCGGGGTGAAGGAGAGCATCGTGCTGGCCCGCGCCCCGCAGGGCCCACCGTCCTACACCTTCACGTTCACCGTTTCAGGAGGGCTGCGGGCGGCACCGAACGCGGACGGATCGATCGCGTTCATGCCACCGTCGGGCAAGACGGCGGTGTTCACGATTCCCAAGCCGTTCATGACCGACGCAGCCGACGATCCGACCGCGCCGCATGGCAAGCGGTACTCGCCAGCCGTCACGCAGACCGCCACCCAGCAGGGCGATCAGGTGACGATCACGGTGAGCGCGGACGCGGGCTGGCTGTCGGCTCCAGAACGCGCCTGGCCAGTGATCATCGACCCGACCGTGGTGGTGACGCCGGATGCATCGACCTCCAACGACGCGATGATCGTTTCCTCCTCGCCTAGGGAGAACTATGACGGTGACCTGCGACTCGCCGCAGGTGTATCGGGACGTGCCATCTACCGTGGCGTAATCAAGTTCCCTGAGGTGGCCTCCCTGGTACCCGCCGGCGCCACCCTCGACAATGCGGAACTAGGCCTTTACTACGACCAGACGCTGGCCGGTACGGCGGCGTCAGTGCCGCTGGAAGCCCGGGCGATCACCCAGGCGTGGGATCCGTCCACGGTGACCTGGAACTCGATCAACACCCAGATGGGCGCGGTGGCGGCCACCACCACCTACCAGTCGGCGCAGGCCAACGTCTGGCACACCTACACGATCACCGACCTGGCGCAAGGCTGGATCAGTGGGTCGCTGCCGAACCACGGAGTGATGGTCAAGGCGGTCAACGAGTCGGTCGAGGCAGGCGGCCCGGTGTACTCGTCGGGGGACTACGCATCGGGGTTCCCGGAGAACCCGATGCCAAAGCTGACACTCACCTACGACATGCCGTCGGTGCAGCTGGCCCGACCGTTGGTGGTGCATTCCACCGGCGCCGAGCTGTCCTGGTCGGCCTACGACGGCCCCGGGGAAGTGGTCCAGTATCAGGTGCATCGCAGCCTGGAGGACGATTTCACACCCTCGCCAGCAACGCTGGTAGCACCGCTGGACGGACAGACGACCAGCTACGTCGACACCTCGGCCCCCATCGACAAGTGGGTGAACTACCGCGTGGTGGCCGTCCGTGACGACGGGAACACCTCTGTTTCCGGGCCGATCGGGGTTGCCCTGCCGGATGGTGGGGTGTCGATCGCCACCATCCCCGCCAGTGCCGACACCACGCTGTCGTCCTGCCTGCCCACCACCAGTCATGACAAGCTGGGCGAGCGGGCGAACCTGGCCGCCGGCTGGGGTGGGGCCGCCTACGGCAACACGCGCAGCCTGCTCAAATTCGACACTTCGATCATCCCGTCGACCGTCCCCAGTGTGTCGGCGAATCTGCGGCTGTACCAGGTGGCCCACCGAGGCAATGAGGCGACCTTTGAGCTCTACCCGCTGACCCGCTCCTTCGACGAATCGACGGCCTCATGGAGCAATGCCGCCCCCGGCGAGCCATGGACCCAAGCCGGCGGCGACTTCTCGACCAGCTCGGTCGGGGAGGGCATCATCGCGTACCCCTACGACGACTACGAATCCTCCAGTTGGCACACCCTGGACGGGTTCGACGACCTGGTCAAGCAGTGGGTGGCCGATCCAGACAGCAATCACGGGCTGCTGCTGAAGTCCGAGAGCGAAGCCAGCACGGCGTGCGCGACCAGCGGCACGGGTATCTCGCTGACCTCCAGCGAAGTGGCCGAGCCGGAGGTGCGACCGTGGCTGGTCGTCTACTACTACGACCCGGCGCAGGCCTATCAGGCGCAGGCCACCCCTGCCGACATGAGCGCCGATGAGCAGCGCACCATCGATGTGACGGTCACCAACACCACTGACGACATCTGGCCGGCCGACTCCACCTCACTGGGCTACTTCTGGAAGCTGCCCGACGGCACGGATGTCACCGGCAACACGCAAATACTCACCCCGCTGCCCTCCGATCTGGAGCCGCAGGACACGGTCACGGTGCAGGCCACGGTCAAGGCGCCGGTACTGAACAGCCCGAACCTGGCCGAAGCGGTCTCGCTGGTGTGGGACGTGCAGGACACCACCACCAACGAGTGGAAGTCAGCCAGCCACCACATCCCGCAACTGCCGCAGCAGATCCGTCTCACCACGCCGACCTCGAACCTGCTCGGCTTGGAGAAGTTCTACGCCTACACCGGCAAGAACACCGGTGCCGGCGGCACCGCGCTGGTCAACCCGTACGCCGGGAACGTGGTGTGGGGTTACAACGCCTTCTCCAACCCTTCCCGCGGCGTGCAGACGTTCGCCAGGATGACCTACAACAGCCTCGACACCTCCAGCGCCTCCCTCGGCTATGGGTGGAGCCTGCAAACGAGCACGCTCAACAAGCTGGGCTCGCAACTGGCCTTCCATCCGCCCGGCCAACCATGGCCATCGCAGGTCAGATTGACCGACGGCGACGGCACCGAGCACGTGTGGCTGCTGAACACCCCCGACGGGGTCGACGCCAAGGACTGCACCCCCTCCACCTGTGACTACACCCATCCGCGCGGGGTGCACCTGTACCTGCAGCAGACCGGCTCGGCCGACCCCCTGCGCAAGTGGGTGTTCACCAAGCCCGACCGCACCCAATTCTTCTTCGACGACGAGGGGTTCCAGTCCGCGATCGTCGACAAGAACGGCAACACCATGTCGTTCACCTACGAGCGGCGTAAGTCGAACAACAAGCCGACTAAGTTCCTGCAGTACATTACTGACGCGTCCGGTCGTCAGACCCTGACCTTCGACTACTTCACCAAGGGCCAGGACTATACCTACATCGACGACGAGAACTGGCAGCCGGTCGACGACACCAAGCTGACCAACCCGCACATCATCGACAACGTCGAGTCGATCACCGATATCGCCGGCCGCAAGATCACGTTCAACTACACCGACAAGGGCCTGATGGCCCGCATGATCGACGGCGCGGGCGACGATGAGGCCAAGACGTTTGGCTTCCGCTACGACGCCACGCAGGGCAACAAGAACGTCAAACTTGTCACCATCATCGACCCGCGGGCACACGACGAAGCCCCGTCCGACCCGGCCGAGCGCGCCACCGAGCTGGACTACTACGACGCCACGGAAGACAGCGAAGACCTGTGGAAGGTTCAGACGCTGACCGACCGGTTGGATGGGCAGACCGGCTTCGTCTACGAGGACCCGGACGGGCCGCAGGGCGCGGTGATGCACGCCACGGTGACCGATCCGCGGGACAACCGGACGAACTATGTGCTGGACGAGAACGGCCGCCCTGATGTGATCACCAATGCCAAGGGCGAGATCACCGATCTGGACTGGGACACCGACCACAACGTCACCACGCTAAGCGAGGAAGGCCACCCCGACGGCGGCACCGACGACGCCATTACCACCTGGGTGTACGACCACAACACCGGCTACCCCAAGGAGGTCAAGGACGCCGAGGCCAACAAGAACGGCACCCCCGGCACGACGCTCGATTACATCACCCACCTCAACGGCTTCGTCGCGGACCTGGAGTCCAAGACCTCGCCACTGGGCCATCGGTGGGAGTTCCAGTACAGCGACACCGGAAACCTGACACACGTGATCGACCCGCTCGGCGTCAAGTCGACGAACGTCCCGAACGACTACACCACCCGGTACGAGTACGACCCGCTCGGCCAACTGACCAAGACGATCGACGCCGAGGACAACCCCACCGAGTACACCGACTACCACCCGACCGGCTTCCCTCAGAAAATCATCGACGCGATCGGTCTCGCCACCCCGGCCCAGGGCGACCACACCACCGTCACCGAGTACGACGTGCGCGGCAACGTACTGTCGGTTACCGACGCGCTCGGCAAGAAGGCCACGCAGACCTACGATATCTTCAAACGCCCGCTGGAGTCGCGGGTCCCCAAGGACCAGGACGCCTCCCCGCCGGTGTTCATCACCACCCCGGCGCCGGTCTACGACCGCAACGACAACGTGGTGGAGATGACCGCCCCGAACGGGGCCGTCTCCACCGCCGAGTATGACCACGCCGACCAGCTGACCACCTCGTATCTGCCCAAGGACACCACCGACGGGCCGGAGCGCAAGGCCACCTTCACTTGGGACCCGTCCGGCAACCTCCGCACCCAGACCGAGCCCAAAGGCAACCTGCCGGACGCCAACCCGGCCGACTTCACCACCACCTATGACTACGACCCGATCTACCAGCTGACCGAGGTCACTGCGGTCGACGTTGCTAACGACAACCGCCTGAACAAGATCACCTACGCTTACGACGACCTCGGCAACACTCTCAAGGTCGTCGACCCGCGCAAGAACGCCACCGCGGATGCCGCCGACTACACGGTGTTCTACGCCTACGACCGCAACCATCGGGTCACCAAGGTGAAGGACGCCGCTGGGTTCGAGACCGAGGTCCGCTACGACCGGGATGGCCGTGTCATCGAGGCCGAGGACCAGGACAACAACGTCAGCTACACCGAGTACAACGAGCGCGACGAGGTCACCCGCACCCGCGTCCCGCACGCCGACACCGCCGGCGGCATCAAGTACGTCGTTGCCGAGTACGCCTACGACCAGGTCGGCAACCAGACCAAGGTCGTCACCCCGCGCGGCGTGGAAACCCCTGACGACCCAGCCGACTTCATCCATGAGACCACGTATGACGAACTGAACCGCCCTTTCGAAGAGATCTACCCCTACGACCCTGATGACCCGGTCTACAACACCCCCGACAAGGTCCTCTACGCCTACGACCCAGTCTCGCGGCTGAAGGAGATCTCCCACC
>NZ_SMKQ01000069.1 GCF_004348995.1 Nonomuraea terrae | reverse complement strand
ACCCCGACCGGCACCTGACCCACCCACGTGGTGAAGAGGCGCGCACGCGTCCCTTCACCACGGTCAGGCTGGGCCGATGAAGGAACCTCGCGGTGCGGTTCGAGGCCGTTCCGACGCCGCCGGTGCTCGAACGCATCGCCAAGGCCCTGGACGCGGATCCGGAGGTACGGACAAGTCCGCGTGCGCCGGCGGCATGGTCACTCGTAGGCGCGGGCGTGCAGGGCCAGGGTGATGACGGTGGCGTCGGTCGAGGTCATGATGTCGCGGCCGGTGGCCGCGGTGAACTGGCGCAGGCGGTTCAGGATCGTGTTGCGGTGGCAGTAGAGCTGCCGCGCCGTCTCCGCGACCGACCCCGTCGACAGGTAGCGTTCGACGGTTTCCAGCAGCCGGGCGATGTCCCGGGCGGGCAGGTCGGCGAGCCCGCCGAGCGCGTCGCGGACGAGGTCGGCCCGGAACTCGCCGAGCGCGCCCGCCGCGATCGCCGGCCACAGGTCGCGGGTGGCGCGCGGCCCCGAGGCGTCGGGCGGCAGGGCGTACACGCTGAGCTCGGCCAGGCGTACGGCCCGGGGCACCTCGGCGAGACCGTCCACGACGGGGCTCACGGCGCAGCGGACACCGCGGAACCAGCCCTCGGCCGCGCTGTTGGAGCGGGCGGGCAGTTGCAGCACGGCGATGGAGCCGGCCGGGCGGTCCTGGGTGTGCCGGCGGATGCCCAGCACGTCGAGCTGCTCGCGTACGGAACGAGGAAGGGGGCCGGGCGGGAAGGCGACGACGGCGAACGCCGCGCCCTCGTCGAGCCCCAGCACGGTGGCCACCTGCCGCCGGATGTCGGGATGGCGGCCGTCGCACTCCAGCAGCCGCGCGAACCACCGCGCCCGCTCGTCCTGCCGTTCCTGGGCCATCTCCAGCACCCGCTGCTGGTAGGCGGCCATGATGCCCATGGAGTGGTGCTCCACCGCCTCCCAGACCTGAGGCGCCCCGGCCACCAGGCTGTCCAGGTCGCAGGGGTCGGCGTGCAGGCGCAGCTCCTGCCAGACGACCCGGGCGTCGAGGCGTACCGCCTGCAGCAGCGTGTCCAGCGGCACGCCCGCCTCGGCCCGCGCCGCGCCGATCTCGGCGGAGGCGCCCGCGATGTGCTCCGGCAGCGGCAACCCGCCGACGCGCCGCAGGATCAGCTCCAGGCTGCGGCGGGCGTCGGCCAGCAGGACACCGTCGGGAACGGCGGCGCCGTCGTAGGCCCTGGTCGCGGCGAGCTCGGCGAGGAACCGGTCGGCGAGCGGGCCGACGTCGCGCAGGAGCCGGCGGGAGAGCCGCTCGACCACCTTGGACGTCATCCGCTGATGCCTCCCTCGTTGTGCAAGTGCACAGTCTAGCGACGGTACGCGGGTGTCGATCTGCGCTTGAAGCGCAGGTCAAGCGCACGGCAGGGTGTCACCATGCAAACCACGGCACGAGCCGCGCAGAGCAATCCGAGGACGGTCGCGCTGGGCGCCTTCGCGGGCACCGCGCTGGAATGGTACGACTACTACGTCTACGGCACGGCGGCGGCGCTGGTCTTCAACACCCAGTTCTTCCCCGAGCTGAGCCCGGTCGCCGGCACGATGGCCTCGTTCGCCACGTTCGGTGTCGGCTTCGTCGCCCGGCCTGTCGGCGCGGCCGTGTTCGGTCACCTCGGCGACCGGTACGGCAGGCGCCGCATCCTGATGGTGACCGTCGTGCTCATCGGCGTCGTCACCGGCTGCATCGGCCTGCTGCCGACGTACGCGCAGATCGGCGTGGCGGCGCCGATCCTGCTGGCCACGTTGCGCCTGCTGCAGGGCCTGTCGGTCGGCGGCGAGTGGAGCGGCGCGGCCACGCTGGCGGTCGAGCACGCGCCGAAGGAGAAGCGCGGCATCTACGGCGTGATGCCGCAGATGGGCTCGCCGGTGGGCTCGCTGACGGCAACGGGCGTGTTCGCGCTGGTCAGCCTGCTGCCGGACGCTCAGTTCGAGTCGTGGGGCTGGCGTATCCCGTTCCTGCTGGGCTTCCCGCTGCTGCTGATCGCGCTCTGGGTGCGCAGCAGGGTGGACGAGTCGCCGGTGTTCCAGGAGATGCTGGTCCAGCAGCGCGCCGCCAAGCGGCCGCTCGTCGAGCTTTTCCGCACCGGCGGCGGGCGGCTGGTCGTGGGCATCGCCGTGTCGTTCGTCGGGATCGGCGGCTACTACCTGGCCGGCACGTACCTGACCAACTACGGCGCCGACACCGTCGGCATCGACCGTACGGTGCTGCTCAACGCCGCGGTCTGCGGCTCCTTCCTCAACCTGTGCCTCTATCCGGTGTTCGGCCGGATCGCCGACCGCGTCGGGCCCGGACCGGTGGCGGTCTGGGGGGCGGCGGCGTCGGCCGTGGCGGCGTTCCCGATCTTCTGGCTGGTCGGCCTGGGCACCGCGTGGAGCCTCGCGATCGCGATGGTGGCCGGCCTGGTGCTGGTGTCGGTCAGTTACGCCGCCTGCGGGCAGTTGCTCAGTGAGATGTTCAGCAGCGAGGTGCGGTACTCCGGGGTGGGGCTGTCGTACAACGTCTCCGGGGCGATCAGCGGGTTCGTGCCGCTGGCCGCGACCGCCCTGCTGGCCGCCACCGGCGGCAGTCTGTGGTCGCTCGCGGCGATGCTCTGCGTATTCTCGCTGATCACCCTGTTCGCCGCCGTGGCCGCGCAGCGGCTCCGGGTCGCGGAACTGTGACGTACGGAAAGGACCGACCATGAACGCGATCGCCGACGACGGCGTTCAGCCCGAGCACTACTACCACAAGCTGGTGGGCCCCGAGCCGGAGCCGGCCTTCCACGACCCGGCCGAGCTGGAGCGCTACTGGGGCCGCCGGTGGGGAGCCGCCGACGAGGTGAGCCCGCTGCGCACGGTGCTGGTACGCCGCCCCGCGAGCGGCCTGGCCGCCATCACCGAGGAGGCGTGGGACCCACGCGCCGGCGCGCTCGTCGATCCGCGGCGGCGCTGGTACTGGCGCGGCGGCAAGGCGCCGAACATGCAGCTGGTGATGGAGCAGCACGCGGCCCTGCTGTCCGCGCTGCGGGCCGAGGACGTCGAGGTCGTCGAGGCGCCCGAGATGCCGGAGCACACCAAGTCGGTGTTCACCCGCGACCCGATGCTGACCGTGCCCGGCGGAGCCGTCATCACCCGGCTGGCGCCGCGCATGCGGCGCGGCGAGGAGGCGTCGATCACCCGGACGGTGGCCGCGCTCGGCATGCCGATCCTCGGCACGATCACCGGCACGGGGCTCGCCGAGGGCGGCACGTTCGTCAAGCTCCGGCGCGACCTGGCGGTCTTCGGCCTGTCGATCCGCTGCAACCCGGAGGGGGCGCGGCAGCTCGCCGCGATCCTGGAGCCGCTCGGCATCGAGCTGGTGACCGTGCCGCTGCCGGGATACACGATCCACGTGGACGGGCAGTTCCACATGGTGGACGACGACCTCGCGCTGGCCAACACCCACCGCCTGCCGTACGAGTTCCTGGCCCGGCTGGACGACCTCGGGATCAAGGTCGTCTCGCCGCACCCCGACGAGCAGTACGCCTGCAACTCGCTCACCGTCCGGCCGCGCCGGCTGCTGTTCCCGGCCCACTGTGTCCGCACCGCCGACCGGCTGGCCGCCGAGGGCGTGGAGATCGTGCCGGTGCCGTACGACGAGATCCTGAAGAACGGCGGCGGCATCCACTGCTCCACCATGGAACTCGTCCGCGACTGGTAGGGGCGCCCGATGCATCTGACTCCGGCGGAGCACGACCGGCTGACCGTGTTCACCGTGGCCGAGCTGGCCCGCCGCCGCCGCGCGCGGGGCGCGAGGCTGTCCGCGCCCGAGGTGATCGCGCTGGTCGCCGACGCGGTGTTCGAGGCGGCATGGGACGGGCTGCCGATGGAGGAGGTGATCGCGGCGGGCCGCGGCGCGGTGCGCGCCGAAGAGGCCAAGCCCGGCGTCGCGGCGCTGGTCCGCCGGGTCGAGGTGGACGCGCTCTTCCCCGCGGGGACGGCGCTCGTGGCCGTCGACGACCCGCTGGGCCGGCAGCCGGGGCCCGGTGACCCCGGGGCGGTGATGCCGGCGGCGCGGGCCGACGCGGCCCTGGCGCCCGGCCGCGCACGGCTGGAGATCGAGGTGACGAACACCGCGGACGTGGACGTGCACGTCTCGTCGCACTACCCGTTCTGGCAGGCCAACGCGGCGCTGTCGTTCGACCGGGAGGCGGCGCGCGGTCACCGGCTGGACGTGCCCGCGGGCAGCAGCCTGTGCTTCCCGCCGGGGGCGACGATCACGGTGAGGCTGGTCAGGCTGGGCGGCGCGGCCACCGCGCCCCGGCTCACGCTGGAGGACGGACGATGAGCTTCGACAGGGCGACGTACGCGGCCGTGTACGGCCCGACCACCGGCGACCGGGTGCGCCTGGCCGACACCGGGCTCGTGGTCGAGGTGGAACGCGACGACACCGAGGCCGGCGACGAGCTGCTCGGCGGCTGCGGCAAGACCGTGCGCGAGGGGCTGCTGCTCACCAGCGGCGCCCGTTCGTCCGAGCTCGACATGATCGTCACGAACGCGCTCGTCCTCGACCCGCTGCTCGGCGTGGTCAAGACGAACATCGGGATCAAGGACGGCAGGATCGCCGGCATCGGCAGGGCCGGTTCGCCCGACGCGGTGGACGACGTCGAGCTCGTGGTCGGCCCGCACACCGCGATGATCCCCGCCGAGGGCCTGATCGTGACGCCGGGCGTGGTCGACTCGCACGTCCACCTGTCCAGCCCGGCGCTGCTCGACGTGGCGCTGTCCGCCGGGGTCACGACGGTGGTCGGCATGGGCCTCGGAGGCGTGTGGGACATCGGCGTCAACCCCAAGCGCAACCTCGACCTGATGATCGAGGCGTGGCGGGAGGTGCCGGTGAACGTGGCGTTCCTCGCCCGCGGCTCGTCGGTGCGCCGCGCGCCCCTGGAGGCGGCCGTGCTCGCCGGGGCGGGCGGGTTCAAGGTGCACGAGGACTTCGGCGCGCAGCCCGCGGTCGTGGACACCTGCCTGGCGGTGGCCGACGCCGCCGGCCTGCCGGTCGCGCTGCACACCGACTCGCTCAACGAGTCGGGCCTGCTGGCCGACACCCTCGACGCGACACGTGGGCGCACCGTGCACGCCTACCACGTCGAGGGCGGCGGCGGGCATCCCGACCTGCTGGAGATCCTCGCCCACCCGCACGTGCTGGCGTCCTCGACCACGCCCACGCTGCCGTACACGGTCAACACCGTGGCCGAGCTGTTCCCGATGACGATGACCGTGCACCGGCAGAACGCGCTGCTGCCCGGCGACGTGGACGTGACCGCGAGCCGGGTGCGGGCGAGCGCGATCGCGGCCGAGAACGCGCTGCACGACACCGGCGCGGTGAGCATCGTCAACTCCGACTCGATGGGCATGGGCCGCGTCGGGGAGACGGCCCGCCGCACCTGGCAGCTCGCGGCGCACGCCAAGGCGGCCACGCGGGAGGACGGCGGCCACGACAACGAGCGGGTGCTGCGGTACCTCGCGAAGATCACCATCAACCCCGCGATCGCGCACGGGATGGCCGGTCAGATCGGCAGCATCGCGCCGGGCAAGGTCGCCGACCTCGTGGTGTGGCATCCGGCGTGGTTCGGCGCGAAGCCGGAGCTGGTCGTGAAGTCGGGGTTCGTGGCGTGGGGGGTGAGCGCGTCAGGGGCCGCGTCCACGCGGGCCGGGCAGCCGCGGGCGTACCGGAGGTTCTTCGGCGCCATGGGGGACGCGCCGCGCCGGCTGGCGCACGTCTTCGTGGCGGCGGAGGCGCTGGAGGACGCCGTCGCCCGTCGGGCGCTGCCGCAGGGGCCGAGCTACCTGCCGATCAGCGGGGCGCGCGGGCTCACCCGCGCGGCCATGGTCCGCAACACCCGCGTCCCGCACGTCCACGTGCCTCGTGACGGCGGCCCCGTGCTGGTGGACGGCAGGCCGGTGGGGCTGCCGCCGGCGAGCGAGCTGCCGCTCACCCAGGTGCACCACCTGGCGTGACCGGGGGGAGACCTGGCCGTGGGATGCTGTCCGGATGCTGATCAGGGAAGCCACCACTGGGGACTGGTCCGCCATCTGGCCGTTCTTCCACGAGATCGTCGCCGCAGGGGAGACCTTCACCTACCCGACGGATCTCGGGCGCGACGAGGCCCGCGACTGGTGGCTGCTGTCCGCTCCCAGCCGTACGGTCGTCGCGGTGGACGACTCGGGCGCGGTGCTGGGGACGGCGAAGATGAACCGTAACCACATGGGCAACGCGTCGCACGTCGCGAGCGCCAGCTACATGGTCGACCCGGCGTATGCCGGGCGGGGCGTGGGCCGGGCGTTGTGCGCGTACACGCTGGAGTGGGCGCGGGCGGAGGGCTACCGGGTGATGCAGTTCAACGCGGTGGCCGCGACGAACGAACGCGCCGTGGGGCTGTACCGGTCACTGGGGTTCGAGGTGATGGGCACGCTGCCGGAGGGGTTCCGGCATCCGGCGAAGGGCTACGTCGGGCTGCACGTCATGTACCGGACTCTTTGACCGGTTCCCAGGCGGTGACGCCCAGCACGCCCGTGGAGCCCAGGTCGACGTTGCCCGGGACGCGGTGACCGCGCACGACGAGGGTGGTGCCGAGCGCGGGCGGGCGACTGATGTCGGTGTAGGTGTTACGCCACACCACCGCGAACATGGCCGAGCGGCCAGGGCGGAGCGTCACCGTCCGCGGTCCGGGGTCCTTGACCGCGGTCGTGACCTGCTGCGCGCCCTCGTCGATCTCGATGTCCAGCGGCTCCCCGTCGCCGTCCAGGAGGCGGACGCGGGGATAGCCGCGGACGGTGCGCACCTCGTCGCCGCAGTTGGTGAGGGTCACGGTCTGGGCGCGCAGGCCCATGGCGGCGTCCACGAGCCCGGCGGCCACGATCGTCCCCGGGCCGGAACAGGTCGGCGCCGGGGAAGGCGACCAGACCGTCGGCGGCGGCGAGGCCAGGGGATGATGGGGGTCGCGTACGGTGGGGCTTGGCGCGGTGGCCGCCTCCACGCCGCATCCGGCCAGGCAGAGCACGACGCAGAGCGCACGGACGGCGGAGATGACGGTCACCGGCTCCATCTTGCCATGGAGATCTTCTGCACCTCTCGTGCTCGATTTCGCGCGGCCAACCGGTCCAGGCTGCTGGAAGACTGGGTCGAATGACCAGAATGAAGGGAGAAAGGAGC
Organism: Nonomuraea terrae; assembly: GCF_004348995.1. Taxonomy (GTDB): domain Bacteria; phylum Actinomycetota; class Actinomycetes; order Streptosporangiales; family Streptosporangiaceae; genus Nonomuraea; species Nonomuraea terrae. The sequence continues at coordinate 30,886 of NZ_SMKQ01000069.1, read as the reverse complement.
GGCCGTGGACGTTTCGGCGGGTGAGGGCGCGCGCTCCTTCACGTCGCAGGATCACCGCCTGTGGCGGCTGGGAGACCTCTCCGACGCGGGCGCGTGCGTGGTGGACGACCGCGGGCGCATCGTCGAGGTCAACGCCCGGGCGGGGGTCCTGCTCGGCAGGCCCCCCGGTGACCTGCTCGGCCATGACGCCCACGACGCCCTGCACCGCGGCGAGCACGGCGAGCCCGTCCCCCGCAGCCGCTGCGTGTTGCGCGAGCCCCTCCTCACCCGCGGCACCTCGCAGGGCGAGCGCGAGTGGCTGGCGCGCGGTGACGGCAGCGTGCTGCCGGTCTCCTGGCTGGTCACCGCCTGCCGGCTCGGCGACGGCCGGCCGGGCATCCTGATGCTCTTCCACGAGAGCGGGCCGGCGGTCTCGGCCGGCCGGGGGCCGACGTGCCTGGCGGGATCCATGACGGAGCTCGACCGGCTGGCCCTGCTCGCCGAGACCACCACGACGCTCACCTCCAGCCTCGACGTCGAAGAAACGCTGCGCCAGCTCGTCCGGCTCGTGGTGCCGCTGCTGGCCGACTGGGTGGTGATCGACCTGCTCACCGAGGAGGGAGGGGTCTCGCGCGCCGCCGTGGTGCACCAGGAGAACGGCGGCCTGGTCCACCGGAAGGATCTGGAGGGCCCGATGCCGCCGGTGCCGCAGGGGTCCACGATGCCCCTGTCGCGGGCGCTGCGCGGGGTCACCGCGACCATCGCCTCGCGGGAGACGTACGAAGTGGCGCCCGACTCCGCCGTCGCGGTCGCGCAGCGCAAACTGTTCCGGGCCACCGGCATGCACTCGGCGAGCATCGCGCCGATCCGCGGGGTGCGCGAGGTGGTCGGCGCGCTGACGCTCGGCCGCGCCGAACGGCCGGGCGCGTTCACCACCTCCGACCTGCTGCTGGTCGAGGACATCGCCCGCCGCGCCGGCCTCGCGCTCGACAACGCCCGCCTGTACGAGCGGCAGCGCCGCGTCGCCGAGACCATGCAGCGCCACCTGCTGCCGCAACTGCCCCACGTCCCGGGGTTGCAGATGACCGCGCGCTACCTGCCCGCGCCGGACGCCTCCCAGGTGGGCGGCGACTGGTACGACGCCTTCCCGCTGCCCGGCGGCGCGACCGGCCTGGTGATCGGCGACGTCGTCGGCCACGACCTCGAGGCCGCCTCCGGCATGGCCCAGATCTGCAACATGCTGCGCGCGTACGCCGGAGAGTTGGACGAGCCGCCCAGCAAGATCGTGGAACGGCTCGATCAGGCGGTGACCCGCATGGTCGAGGCCGCGATGGCCACCGTCGTCTTCGCCCGCGTCAAGCGCGTCGACGGACGCTGGCTGCTGCGCTGGACCAACGCGGGCCACCCGCCGCCGCTGCTGGTCGAGCACGAAGGGCGGACCCGCTACCTGGAGGACGCCGGCGGCCTGCTGCTCGGCACGGACATCATGGCCGCGCGCGAGGACGCCGCCGTCGCCCTGCCGCCGCAGTCCACCCTGCTGCTCTACACCGACGGGCTGATCGAGTCCCGGACCCGATCCCTCGACGAGGGCATGGCCGACCTGAGCCGGTACGCCGCCTCGCTGGCCCGCCAGCCGCTGGACGGCATGTGCGACGCGCTGCTCGGCCGTACCCGTCCCGAGGACAACGACGACGACGTGGCCCTGCTGGCCCTGCGCATCCCCGGCTGAGCTACTGCGACTGCTCGGCGGCCTCCTCCGCCGTGATGCGGCCCCGGGAGACCGGGGTGCGCAGGCGGGCGGCCGGCGGGTCGGCCGGGCGGCGCCAGTGCCAGTCGGTGACCGCCTGGTAGGCGGCCACGACCGACAGCAGCCGGTCCTCGCCGTACGGCAGCCCGCCGAGGATCGTGCCGATCGGCAGCCCCGAGGCCGTGAACCCGATCGGGAAGCCGAGCTCCGGCAGGCCGATCGCGTCGAACGGGGTCGGTGAGGTCTGCACCACCACGTCGCACCGTTCGAAGACCTGGTCCAGGACGCGTTCCAGCAGGAGCAGCTTGGCGCGCTGGCCGGTGACGTACTCGTTCGCGCCCATGAGCGCGCCCTGCAGCCAGCCGATCACCGACACCCCGAACCCGCGCAGGTCCGAGCGCAGGTACGGCATGAACGGCTCGCTGCGCTCCGGCAGCCGCACGTTGTTGAGGTCGTTGCCGGTGAGCACGTCCCACTCGTCGGGGTAGGGCACCTCGACCAGCGTCACCCCGCGGATCGCGGCCAGCTCCGACAGGAACGCCCGGCGCGCGGCGGCGGTCTCGGACGAGCCGTCGGCGTAGCCGGGCAGCACCCCGACGCGGGTGTTCCAGCGCAGCCGCACCCGTCCGCCCGACCGTACGGGGGTGGCGGCGTCGATGAGCGCGGGCACCTTGGGCAGGCCCTGCGTACGCGGGTCGGCCGGGTCCTCGCCGGCCATCGCGGCGAGCATGATCGCCGCGTCCTTGGCGTCGCGGGCGAGCGGCCCCGGATGGTCGCGCGTGTAGCTGAGCGGGATGATCCCGTACAGCGACACCCGCCCCATGGTCGGCTTGAGTCCGGTGAGGTTCTGCGCGTTGGACGGCGCCGTGATGGAGCCGCCGGCTCTGCGTGCCCGTTCCGGCGGACGCCAGCCGCCCCGCCACGGCGGTCGCCGTGCCGGTGGACGAGCCGCCGGGGTTGACGCCCGGGTCGTCCGGCGTCCACGCGTTGACCGTGGTGATCTCGCCCGACGGGGTGGTGGCGCGGGTGGTGGCCAGCGGGCCCATCTGGGTCTTGCCGAGCACGATCGCCCCCGCGGCCTTGAGCGACGCCACGGCCGTCGCGTCGAAGCCCGGCACGAAATCCCGGAACAGGAACGAGTTGGCCGTGGTCGGCACGCCCCGCGTGTAGTAGTTGTCCTTGATCGCCACCGGGATGCCGTGCAGGGGGCCGTGCGCCCGCCGGCGTCCCGCCGACCGCGCCGCCTCCCGCGCGGCGTCGGCGAGCACCGTGTTGAAGGCCAGGTACGTCGCCTCGTACGCGTCGATCCTGGCCAGATAGGCATCCACGAGCTCCAGCGGGCTGAGCCGGCGCTCGCGGATCATCCACGCGGCCTCGGCGACGGTGAGCTCCGTGGGATCGGACATGGCCTCGGGGCGCGGTTTGACGTAGGCGCCGGAGACGTCCAGGCCGGGCCGTTCCCTGCCGGAGGCGTGCGCGGGCGACGGCCAGGCCGTCGCGGCGAGCCCGGCGGCTCCCATCGCCGCCGTCCTGGCGAGGAAGGCCCGCCGGTCCACAGCGCGGTCGGCCGGCCCGCTCATCGGCGCCACTCCACGCTGATCGACGGGTACATCATCGGCGCGCGCTGCTGCGACAGCGCGGGGTCGGCGCCGCCGTCCGGCGCCGGCAGCTGGTACGCCGCCAGCGACGTGACCGTGCCGCGCACGAACGAACGCAACGAGGCGAGGACGGTGTCGCGGCCCGGCGCGCCCGTCTCCGGGTCCGGCACGGTGCCGGGGGGAAACTGGTCGAGGTCGATGCCCAGAGCCGCCAGGCGGGCCCTGATCATGGTGTTGAGGTCGGCGTCGGAGGGGGGTGCTGGGGTCACGGTTCCTCCAGAGCAAAGGGGGATTAACCGCCACATTCCGAGCGTCGTGTGTCGGGGTGATGTCCCCAAGATCACAGCATGATGAAAATGATCGCCGGCGTGACGGATCCATGCCGGCGGCACCCGGACGAGCCGCTGGAGCGCCGGCGCGGTCTCACCCGCCGCGCGCCGCGGAGCGGGATGCCGCTGCCCGCGTTGATCAGGGACGCCGGGTGCGGCGGTCGTTGATCACAGCCCGCCCGCGACGTCCAGGACGGTGCCCGTGACGTACGACGCCTTGTCCGACAGCAGCCACGCGACCGCCTCGGCGATCTCCTCCGGCTTACCGGGACGGCCCATGGGGATGCGCTCGGCCACCCGCCAGGCCCGGCCGGGCTCGCCGGACCGCGCGTGGATCGACGTCTCGATGGTCCCGGGGGAGACCGCGTTGACGCGTACGCCGGGGGCCAGCTCCTTGGCCAGGCCGACCGTCATGGTGTCCACGGCCGCCTTGGTGGCCGCGTAGGCGACGTACTCGCCCGGCGAGCCCGTGCGGGCCGCGACCGACGACACCGTGACGATCGACCTGCGGGACTTGCCAGGCGTGCTCGCCCACCGCCGGGCGGCCTCGCGGCACAGCCGCAGCGGCGCCACCAGGTTGACGTCCACGACCCGCCGCAGCTCCTCGTCCCTGAGCGCGGTCAGCGGGCCGATCCGGCTGGTGACCCCGGCGTTGTTCACCAGGCCCGTCACCTCGCCCAGCGACTCGGCGACGTCGAACAGGCGGCCAGGACCGTCGTCGTCGGTGACGTCCAGGCGTACGGCGTGGGCGAGCGGGCCGAGGCGTTCGGCGAGCTCGCCGGCCTCCTCGTCGGAGCTGGAATGGCTGAACAGTACGCCCACCCCGTCGGCGCACAGCCGTTCGACGATGCTCCTGCCGATTCCCCGGGAACCACCGGTGACGATCACGATCACGCTTGCTCTCCTCGCGTCAGGCGCTCGGTCTCGGCCTCCACGGCCACGGCGACCATATCCATCGCACCATGCCCGAGCGTCGCGGCCCGGGAGAACAGGCCGTGGCAGACGTCCAGCAGCGGCGTGATGCCCATGCGGACGTCACGGGTCCGTTGTGGCACGGCGCCGCCCGCGGCCTTGGCGGCCCTTGATCTGCCGCCGTACGGGGCTCAGCATGGGCGGCGTGGACGATGACGCGCGCAAGATCCGCCGGCCCGCCCCCCACGACGGCTGCCCGGTGCGGCAGGCCGGCGACGGCACGTGGCAGGTGACCGGGTACGCCCAGGCCCGCGCGGTGCTGCGCGGCGACGGCACCGTCCAGGCCGGGCTCGGCGTCGAGACGGTCGAGAAGCTGCCCGCCCGGGTGCGGCGCCCCGTCCTCTACCGCGACGGGCCCGAACACCGCGAGCACCGCCGGCAGACGGCGAAGTACTTCACACCGCGCCGCGTGGACGAGCACTACCGCGATCTGATGGCCGAGGTCGCCGAACGCCAGCTCGCGAAGCTGCGGGCGGCGGGCGAGGCCCCGCTGCCGGAGCTGAGCTTCGGGATGGCGATCGAGGTGGCGAGCGCGATCATCGGCCTCACCTCCAGCAGGCCGGGCCTCCGCGGCAGGCTGGAACGGTTCTTCCCCGAGAAGTTCGGCCGGCCCGGCCTGACCAGCGTGCACGGGCTCTACTGGCTGGTCAGGCAGAACGTCAACTGGTTGCGCTTCCACCTGGCCGACGTGCGCCCGGCCGTGCGCGCCCACCGCCGCGAGCCGCGCGACGACCTCATCTCCCACCTGATCGCCGAGGGCTGCTCGGACGCCGAGATCCTCGGAGAGTGCCTGACCTTCGCCGCGGCCGGCATGGTGACCACCCGCGAGTTCATCTGCGTCGCTGCCTGGCACCTGTTCACCGACGAGGCTCTCCTGGAGCGCTACCGCGCCGCCGACGAGCCCGGCCGCCTGGCCGTCCTGCACGAGATCCTGCGGCTCGAACCCGTCGTCGCGAAGCTGCGCCGCCGCACGACTGCGCCGCTCGAACTCGACGGCGATGACGGTCCGGTCACGGTGCCGGCGGGCGCGCTGATCGACGTGTACGTGGACGCGGCCAACACCGACCCGTCGGGCGTCGGCGCGCAGCCGCTGGCGATGTGCCCCGGCCGCCCCGTCGACGGGGCCGCGCTCTCCTTCGGCGACGGCCCGCACCGCTGCCCGGGGTCCGGCATCGCCTGGAGACGGACGTCTTCCTCACCCGGCTGTTCGCCCTCGACGGCGTGCGCATGGCGGCGACGCCGCGGGTGACGTTCGCCAACGACATCGGCGGCTACGAGATCCGCGACCTCACGGTGAGGCTCGCGAGCGCGACCTGACGGTCAGGCTCGGCCGGCGAGCGCGGCCAGCAGGTCGCTTTCGCGGGCGGCGCTGAGGCCGGCGCGGCGGGGCCGGTCGAGGCCCTGCTCCCGCTCCCACGCCAGCAGGTCGGCGAGCAGCTCGGCCCGCGGCCGATGGCGCAGCCCCGCCGCCAGCGCCGCCGCGCCCGAGCGGGCCGACCAGCCCTTCCAGCCGGGATCGACCTGCCACATCGGCAACGACTCTGGCCCCATGTACTCGGCGACGCCCTGCCGGAGCAGCCAGTCCGGGTCGGCCGGCACGACGGGGCCGGTGTGGCCCGCGACGGCGCGGCACCGCTCCACCCACTCCCCGAACGTCACCACGGGCCCGACCGTGTTGTACGTGCCGGTCGTGCCGTTCTCGGCGCAGTCGAGCAGCCAGGCGGCGAGGTCGCGGACGTCGATCACCTGCGTGGGCACCTCGGGCGAGTCGGGCACCAGCAGGGGCCCGTGCGGGTCACGGGCGGCCCGCGCCACCCAGTAACCCGAGCGCCCGCTGTGGTCGCCGGGCCCGCCGATCAGCCCGGCCCGCGCGATGACCAGGCGGTCGCCCACCGCCTCGGCGGAGGCGAGCTCGCAGGCGACCTTCGCCTCGCCGTACAGCTCGCGGTCCACCTCGTCGCGGTCGGTCGGCTCCAGCAGGGGCGTGCTCTCGTCGGCGCCCGGCACGCCGTGGGAGGCGTACGCGTTGCCGGAGGACACGTACGTCCAGTGGCCCGCACGGCCGGCCAGGGCCGCGAGCGCGCCGCGCACCATGCCGGGCTGCCACGACACCTCGACGACCGCGTCCCACTCCCGGTGACGCACCCGCTCGTATGCGCCGGCCGCCCGCCGGTCGGCGACGACCAGCTCCGCGCCGTCGGCCACCGCCCCGCTCTCGCCCCGCGCCAGGCAGGTCACCGCGTGACCGCGCCCGACCGCCTGCCGAGCCACCTCACGGCCCAGCCACGCCGTGCCACCAAGAAGGAGAAGGTCCATGGACGAACCCAACCACCCCGCACGACGCCACTCCTAACGGGTTCGCACCCGGCGTAAACCAGCACGGATCGGCTCGCGGCGGCATCCACCGAACGGTGGATTCGGGAACCAGCAACATCGGCCGCCGAGTGTGGCCGGCGGGCCGATTCGCGGCGGGCGCGGGTGCACGACGCTTGAGTCATGACAGTCATCGACGTCACAGACCTCCGCAAGGGGTACGCCGGCCGCACCGTCCTCGACGGGGTGTCGTTCTCCGTGGAAGCGGGCGAGATCTTCGGCATCCTCGGCCCCAACGGCGCCGGCAAGACCACCACCGTCGAGTGCGTCGAGGGCCTGCGCCGACCCGACGGCGGCTCGGTCCGCGTGCTCGGCCTCGACCCGTTCACCGACGGCCGCGCGCTGCGTGAGCAGGTCGGGGTGCAGCTCCAGCACACCCAGCTGCCGGAGAACATCAAGGTGTGGGAGGCCCTCGACCTGTACGCCTCCTTCTACGCCAGGCCGCGCGACTGGCGCGGCCTCCTGGAGGAGTGGGGCCTCGCGGACAAGCGGGACGCCCGCTTCGGCAAGCTCTCCGGCGGCCAGCGGCAGCGGCTGTTCATCGCGCTGGCACTGGTCGGCGATCCACGGGTGGCCTTCCTCGACGAGCTCACCACGGGCCTCGACCCGCAGGCCCGCCGCGTCACCTGGGAGCTGGTCAAGCGGATCCGCGACAACGGCGTGACGGTGGTGCTGGTCAGCCACTTCATGGACGAGGTGGAGGAGTTGTGCGATCGCGTCGCCGTCCTCGACCAGGGTCGCGTCGTCGCCCTCGACACCCCGGCCGGGCTCGTCGGCGGGGAACAGCGGATGCGGTTCACGCTGATGGCGGGCGACTCCGTGCCGGGCCTCGACGGGCTGCCCGGCGTGACCGGCGTGACCAGGACGGGCGATCGGGTGGTCGTCACCGGCAGGGGCGACTTCGCCCCGGCGGTGACCGCCCATCTCGCCCGCCACCGGGTGACGGTCAGCGACCTGCGCATCGACCGGCGCACCCTCGACGACGCGTTCGCCGCACTGACCGGCCGATCCTTCACCAACTGACAGGGGACACCACCATGACCAAGCTCGCCGTCGTCGAGTTCAAGCTGCTCGTCCGGGAACCCGGTGCGGTGTTCTCGCTGCTCATCCCGCTGTTCATCCTGGTCGTCTTCGGCAGCTCGATCCAGCCGGGCGACACCGTGCTGCTGCCGATCGCGCTGGCGATCGCCGTGGGCCTCGTCGGCCTGTACATGTTGCCCACCACCTTGGCCACCTACCGCGAGCGCGGCATCCTGCGCAGGATGTCCACCACCCCGGCGCGGCCGGTGAACCTGCTGGTGGTGCAGGTGCTCCTGCAGCTCGTGCTCGCGCTGGCCGCCTGCGGCCTGCTGCTCGCCGTCGCGGGCGCCGTCCTCGGCGCGCACCTGCCCACACGGGTGCTGCCCGGCGTGCTCACCTTCCTCCTCGGTACGGCCGCCATGTTCGCCATCGGCCTGCTCATCGCCGCCCTGGCGCCGAACGGCCGGTCCGCGAACGGGATCGGCGTGCTGCTGTACTTCCCGCTGGCGTACCTGGCCGGACTCATGCAGCCCCCGAGCCAGATGCCCGCTATCGTGGCCGCTGTCGGGGAGTACACCCCTATGGGCGCTTTCCGGCTGTCCATGCAGGACGTCTGGGCGGGCGGCGTGCCCGATCCGCTGCCGCTGGGCGTGATGGCCGCGTACGCGCTGGTCGTCAGCGTCGCGGCGGCCAGGTTCTTCCGCTGGGAGTGAGCGTATGAGCGGCCGGCTCGACCGATCGGAACGGCTCCTCGGGCGCCTGATGGCCGCCGCGCCGTACGCGCTGCTCGCGGTCTCCGCCGTGCTCACCCTCGGCACGGAGGGCCCGTCCTGGGGCATGCTGGGCCTCGCCGCGCTCGCGGCGGCCTGGCTGCGGCTCGCGCCCGTGGACGCCGTGCCCCGCGCGGTCTACGTGACCGGGCTGGTGCTGCTGATCGGGGCGCTGTGCACGCAGGCGGTGTGGTTCGCGAGCTTCTTCGGCTTCGTCGGATACCTGCACTCGTGGCACTACCTGAAGGGCGCCTGGCGGTTCGCCGGGGTGAGCGCCACGGCCGTGATCAGCGTCCTGACGTACTACGGCGGGTTCCCCGCGACACCGTCGGCCGGCCTGGGCCAGGTGTTCCTCACAGCGGCGATCGTGGGCGCGGTCGGCCTGTTCAGCTTCGTCGGCGAGATCACGGCCGAGCGGAGCGCCGAGCGCGAGCGCATGGTGGCGCGCCTGGAGGCGGCCATGGCGGAGAACGCGGGCCTGCATGCCCAACTGCTGGTGCAGGCCCACGAGGCGGGCGTGCTGGACGAACGGCAGCGCATGGCGGCCGAGATCCACGACACCCTGGCCCAGGGACTCACCGGCATCATCACCCAGCTCCAGGCGGCCCGGCAGGACCCGGACTGGCGGCGGCGCGTGGACCTCGCGATCGGACTGGCGAAGGAGAGCCTGGCCGAGGCGCGGCGGTCGGTGCACGCGGTCGGCCCAGGCCGGCTGGAGGCGGCGCCGCTGCCCGACGCGCTGGCGGCGGTCGCCGCCCAGTGGGGCGAGCTGCACGGCGTGCGAGCGGATTTCACCGTCACTGGTACGGTCCGTCCCATGCATGTGGAGGTGGAGGAGACACTGCTGCGCACGGCGCAGGAGGCCCTGGCCAACGCGGCCAAGCACGCCGCCGCCTCCCGGGTCGGGCTGACCTTGTCGTACATGGAGGACGTGGTGACCCTGGACGTCCGCGACGACGGCGCCGGCTTCGACCCCGAACGCGTCCGCGACGGCGGCGGCTTCGGGCTGACCTCGATGCGCAAGCGGGTGAGCCGGCTGGCCGGCAGCCTGCAGATCGAGTCGGAGCCGGGCGCGGGCACCGCGATCTCGGCGAGCGTCCCGGCGGTGGCGCGTGGCTGAGACCCCCATCCGGCTGGTCATCGCCGACGACCACCCCATCGTGCGCGACGGGCTGCGCGGCATGTTCGCCGGCGACCCGAGGTTCGAGGTGCTCGGCGAGGCGGCGGACGGCGCTCAGGCCGTCGAGCTGGCCCGGGTGGTGCGGCCCGACGTGATCCTCATGGACCTGCGCATGCCCGGCACCGACGGCGTCACCGCGATCAAGGAGCTGGCTCGGCTGGGCGTGCCGGCCCGCGTCCTCGTTCTCACGACGTACGACACCGACCGGGACGTCATGCCCGCCATCGAGGCGGGTGCCACCGGTTACCTGCTCAAGGACACCGGCCGCGACGAGCTCATCCGCGCCGTCCGTACGGCGGCGCGCGGCGAGGCCGTGCTCTCCCCGTCGGTCGCCACCCGGCTGCTCGGCCAGGTCCGCGCCCCCGCCGACCCGCTGAGCGCGCGCGAGCTGGAGATCCTCCGTCTCATCGCCGGGGGCGCCACCAACCGGGAGGCCGCCGCGCGGCTGTTCATCAGCGAGGCCACCGTGAAGAGCCACGTGCTGCACATCTACGCCAAGCTCGGCGTCAACGACCGCGCCGCCGCCGTGGCCGCCGCCTTCCGCAGCGGCCTGCTCACCCTCGACGACGACTGATCGCGCGCGGAAGAGCCGCTGCCAGGTCGCGTGCCCCCACCCTCCTCCCGCCGCGAGAGAACTGACGGAAGGCGGGCCGCTGGAGGGCGGTCGGTCAGTGGGCGGCTTCGTACTGCTTGACGACGCTGGCGGCGATGCGGCCGCGTTCGCTCACCGGCAGGCCGTTGGCGCGGGCCCACCGCCGGATCTCGGTGGACTTCTCGCGGCTCAGGGCGCGGCTCGACCCGGCGGCGGCGCGCCTGCCGCGCACCCCCTTCTCGGCACGGACGGCGCGAGCCTTGGTGATGTACGGCGCGAGCGCCTTCTCCAGCTTCTCCCTGTTCTTGCCCGACAGGTCGATCTCGTAGGTCGTGCCATCGAGAGCGAACGTTGTGGTCCCCTCGGCTTCACCGCCGTCGATGTCATCGATAAAGGATTCAACGATGCGCTTGGCCATGATGGTGCTCCAATTAACGTCAAGGATGCAGGTACTGTAGCGCCCTTCAGCACATCATGCATCGCGCGGGGGGTTACCTCCGGTCGAAATGCAAGCCCGCGAACTGATCCGGCACCACGAACTCCTTCGTCCATGTGTGACAATTCTCGCGCCCCGCGACCCGGCATTCCCGTTGTGACGTCCCGTGCACGCGGCGTGGCGAGCCGGTCGGCACGGGCCGCACACTGCCGTCGCCACCAGGTCATAGGCCCGTGACAAGGGCGGCGAGAACCGTGCTCGCCAGCGGCGATGGAGATCGTCTCCCCTCGCCGCCGAGGCCGCCGCCGCGATGGGCGCCGGGCGCCGCCGCGACGGCCGCGGACGCCGCGGCGACGGCGCGGATTGCGGTCACGGCCGGTTTCCGCTTCGGTCTCAATGGCGATACGGTCCCCCCTGTTGAAACAGAATTCAAGGGTTCTCCCGGCGGCATTGACATTGGCCCGTCGCGCTGACCGCAGCCGGGCCCGCACTCGTACGACAGTGACGCAACGGAATGCCCGCGCCACAGGGGAATGCGCGCCCCACGGGCTTTAGCCGTCCGCTACCCCGACGCGTGCCGCATGGTGGTGATGTGTCCCAGGCTCGCTGGAAACGGTCTATTAATGACGTGTCGGAGTGGGCGGCGATGAGTTCCGGTGCTCCCGCGGGTCCGCATTCGCGGAGCATCGAGAAGGAGAGACCCCCATGACTGAGGCCAAGACCCGCACCATCGAAGTGCCCGGCGCCGTCCTGCACTACGACGTCCGCGAGGCCGCGTCGGCGACCGCGCCGGCCCTGCTGATGATCGGATCGCCGATGGACGCGAGCGGGTTCACCGCCCTGGCGGCCCGCTTCACCGACCGCACGGTGGTGACGTACGACCCGCGCGGCATCGGGCGCAGCACGCGGACCGACGGCGTCGCCGAGTCGACGCCCGACCTGCACGCCGACGACCTCCACCGGCTGATCACGGCGCTCGGCGTCGGGCCGGTCGACGTCTTCGCCAGCAGCGGGGGCGCCGTCAACGGCCTGGCGCTGGTGGCCCGCCACCCCGAGCAGGTGCGCACGCTCGTCGCCCACGAGCCCCCGGCCGTGCGGGCGCTGCCCGATCGGGAGAACGCCCTGGCCGCCGTGGCGGACATCCGCGGCACGTACGACAAGGAGGGCTGGGGGATGGCGATGGCGAAGTTCGTCGCGGTCACCGGCCTGCGCGGCGAGATCCCCGCGAACCTCGCCGACCTGCCGGTGCGGAGCCCCGCCGAGCTGGGGATGCCGGCGGAGGACGACGGCTCGCGCGACGACGGCATGTTCGGCCAGAACATCATGACCTGCACGCACTACGAGCCCGACTTCGCGGCGCTGCGCGCGGCCTCCACGCGCGTCGTCGTCGGCGTCGGCGCCGAGTCGGAGGGGGAGCTGGCCCACCGCGCGGGCGTGGCCGTCGCCGAGCGGCTCGGCACGAAGCCCGTGGTCTTCCCCAGCCACCACGCCGGGTTCATGTCCGGCCAGTTCGGCATGGAGGGCGAGCCGGACGCCTTCGCCGCCACGCTCCGCTCGATCCTGGACGCGTAACCCGCGTACGGCCAAGTGCGGCTCATCATGGCGCAAAGCCCGCATTGTCGATCTCCACGGGGAAAGCCTCGAACCCACGGAATGTGGTGAAAGAGGCAGGTGGTTCGCGACATGGTCCACTACGGCGTGACGAAGACGGCTCAGCCGGCCCGCCGAGGTGGCGAGCCTGATCGCGTACGCGCTCTCCGACCAGGCCGCGGCCACCACCGGCGCGGCACTGAGCGTCGACGGCGGTCTGATCCCGACGATCATCCCCTGAGCCAGGGGCCGGGTTGAAAGCGGCATATCCCCAGCTCAAAGCGCGTCGCCCTCCGTCCGGACGGCATGAGGACGTGCGTAATGTGGGTCGTGTGGACCCGGGCCCGGCGGGAGAACCGCCGGTCCACGCCCTTGACGACATGGAGAGAGGCCACCGTCATGAGCATCGGCTCCTTGCTGCCCGGCGACCACGGGCTCGGCACCGCGCCACTCGGCAACATGTACCGCGCCATCCCCGAGGACGAGGCCCGCGCCACCATGGAGGCCGCGTGGGACCAGGGCGTCCGCTACTTCGACACGGCCCCCTTCTACGGCGCCGGGCTGGCCGAGATCAGGCTCGGCGAGGTCCTGTCCACGCACCCGCGCGACGCGTACGTGCTCAGCACCAAGATCGGCCGGGTGATCCTGGACGAGCGGGAAGACCCGGCCGCCCGTGACCTGGGCGACAAGGGGGGCCTGTTCTCGCACGGCCGTCCCAACAAGATGGTCAACGACACAGCGCCGACGCCACCCGCCGCTCCATCGAGGACAGCCTCAAGCGGCTGCGCACCGACCGCCTCGACATCGTCTGGGTGCACGACATCGCGCAGGACTTCTGGGGCGACGCATGGCCGGCCGCCTTCGAGTCGGCCCGCACCGGCGCCTTCCGCGTGCTGCAGGGGCTGCGCGACGAGGGCGTCATCAAGGCGTGGGGCATCGGCGTCAACCGGGTCGAGCCGCTGGAGCTCACCCTCGGCCTGGACGAGCCCGGACCGGACGCCTTCCTGTGCGCCGGCCGCTACACGATCCTCGACCACGAGCACGCGCTGCAGCGCATGCTGCCCATGGCCGTCGAGCAGGGCGTCGACATCGTGGTCGGCGGGCCGTACAACTCGGGGGTCACCGCCGGGGGCGGCCACTTCGAGTACCAGCCGGCCTCCCCGGAGGTCCTGGCGAAGGTCGAACGCCTGCGGGCCGTGGCCGCGCGGCACGGTGTCAGCGTCAAGGCCGCCGCCCTGCGGTTCTCGCTGGCCCACCCGGCCACCGTGGCCGTCATCCCGGGTGCCTCGCGGCCGAGCCGCATCGCCGAGGACGTCGCCGCACTGCGTGAGAACGTGCCGGCGGCGTTCTGGGCCGAGTTGCGCGAGGACGGGCTCATCGCGCCCGACGCCCCGGTGCCCGGAGCGTGAACCCACCAGGTTTCCAGGAGAACGGCCATGGCCAGCACCTTCGCATCCATCGACCTTCCCGTCTCGCCCGACCGGGTCTGGCGGCTCATCGGCGGCTTCGACTCGCTGCCCGACTGGCTGCCGTTCGTCACCTCCAGTGAGCTCGGCGAGGGCGGGCGGGTGCGGCGGCTGGTCACGGGGCAGGGCGACACCATCGTCGAGCGCCTGGAGACCTTCGACGACCAGGCCCGCACCTACAGCTACTCCATCGTCGAGGGGCCCTTCCCGGTGAGCGCGTACCACTCCACCCTCGCGGTGCATCCCGCGGACGAGGGGGAGTGCTGCCACGTGGAGTGGTCGGGCACCTTCACCCCGGACGGCGCCGGCGAGGAGGAGGTCGTCGCCCTGTTCAACCGGATCTACACCGACGGCCTCGACGCGCTGAAGCGCGCCCTCGGGGTCTGATCCTCAGCGCGGCGCGCACGACGCGTTCACGCGCTCCAGCAGGCGCGTGCACTCCCGCAGGTCGAGGCCCTGAAGGTGGTCGAAGAGCCGACGGCGCACGGCGGTCAGATGCGCCGGCCAGGCCTCCTCCAGGCGGGCGAGACCGGCGTCGGTGAGCACGGCGTTCCAGCCCCTGCCGTCGTCCGGGCACTTGATCCGCTGGACCAGCCCCTGACCCTCCAGCCGGGTCACGATCCGGGTCATACCGCTGAGGGACATGTCGACGGTCTCGGCCAGAGCGCTCATGCGCAGCCGCCTGCTCGGCGCCTCGGACAGGTGCATGAGCGTCTGGTACTCGATCAGCGGGAGCTGGTGCTGGCGCACCATTTCCTGGTCGATGGCCCGGGGCAGCGTGATGAGCGCCCTGGCCAGGGCACGCATGAAGGACTCCTCGTCGGGAGTGAGCGGTCGCAGGTGCTCCGGTGTGACGGTGCTCATGATCCCAGCGTATTTGCTTGACAAAGAAAGTACAACGCCGTTTTACTTGCTGCGCGTAGCAAAGTTCTACCCTCACCGAGGGATCGACATAAATGGGAACCACTTCGTTGACCAGGATCGGAATCATCCTCGGCAGTACCCGCCCGGGGCGTAACGGCGAGGCCGTGGCGCGCTGGGTCCACGAGATCGCCTCCAAGCGTGACGACGCGGAGTACGAGCTCGTCGACTTGCTCGACTACAAGCTGCCGCACCTGGATGAGCTCGCCATGCCGATCATGGGGCAGTACTCGCAGCCCCACACCTTCGAGTGGGCCCGGAAGATCGACTCGTTCGACGGCTTTGTGATCGTGACGCCCGAGTACAACCACGCGACCTCGGGTGCGCTGAAGAACGCGATCGACTTCCTGTACAAGGAGTGGACCAACAAGGCCGTCGGGTTCGTCGGCTACGGCGAGGTGGGCGGCGCCCGGGCCGTGGAGAACCTGCGGCTGGTCGCCGGCCAGCTCAAGATGGCCGACGTGGCCACAGCGGTCATCCTGACGTTCCGTGAGGACTTCGAGAACTACAGCGTCTTCACGCCCGGCGAGCACCAGACCGGCGCGGTGAACGCCGTGCTCGACGACGTCGTGGCGTGGAGCAAGGCGCTCGCCCCGCTGCGCGCCGTCTGAGCGCGCGCCCGCCGCACAGCGGGGGCAGGTGCGGCGGGCGCGCACGTGAAACGCCGCGGAAAGCCAGTCGGGGGCGCTTTCTGCGGCGGTTTCCGTCCCCTTCAGTCCCTCCACACATCACGTTCATCCGGGCGCTCCATCGTGGCTAGCCGCCTGATCAACATGAACGTGAGTGAAGGGACTGCATCTGATGCAGCCAATGGCAGCACGACTCCTGGGCGGCTTATGCCGCAGGGGGCGCCTGGTCACGGCCGCCGGGATCGCGGCGCTGCTCGTCAGCAGCCTCGTGACCGCGGCGCACGCCGACCCGGTACAGCAGGGCAGGGGACGGCCCACCCCCACGCCGACCGGTACGGCGACTCCTCCCGCGCTCACCCCCGCCGACGGCTCGTTCCTGGAGGGGACGGCGAAGGTCGCGGCGGTCCCGGCCACGGCCGGTGACAGCGTCACCGCGCTCGCGGTGGACGACAAGAGCCTCGACGCCACCCGTACGGTGGGCGTCTCCAAGCTGAGCTTCGACGTCGGCTCCAACTCGGTCGAGGCCCGCTACCACAGCTACGTGCTGGTGAACGGCGCCTACCGCAGCGACATCGGCGACTTCGTCAACGAGCGCGCCACAATGGAGATCCCCAACGAGCACCTGGTCAAGGGGGAGAACACCGTCGAGATCGTGGTCGGGGCGATCGACAGCTCGTGCGGCTCCAACTACGACGACTACGTGCTGTCCGACGTGGGCCTCGAACTGCTCGGCGAGGTCGCCGACGGCGAGGAGAACCCGTACACGCTCTCCTTCGGCGACGGCAGCTGCGGCACGAACACCACGCTGCTCAAGCGCGCCACCCTGAAGTTCTTCACCCAGTCCGACCCGCGGGGCACCACCGGCCTCAGCGCGGACCTGGACACCGCCACGCTGTCCAACGGCGAGCACGCCATCACCGCGACCACCGCGGCCGGCGTCACCGTCACGCACACCGTGACCGTGAACAACGCCCCCGCGGGCGCGCCGCGCGTGGAGCCCACGGACGGCACGCTCGTGGCGGGCGTCAAGCCGGTCTTCGCCTCGCTCCCGGCGACCGGGACGGGCGGCGTCGAGTCCCTCACCGTCGACGAGGAGGAGCCGCCCGCGAAGGCCACCCTCGGCGACGGCGCCGCGACATTCGGCTTCGACGTGGGCGCCGACTCGATCGACGACCGCTACGACGACTTCCTGCTGGTCAACGGCAAGCGCATCGACCTCGGCGGCTCGTACGCGAACCAGCGGGTGACCGTCGCGATCCCGGCCCGCCACCTCGTGCCGGGCGACAACACGATCAAGGTCGTCACCGGCGACTACCGGGAGTCCTGCGGCGACGGCCGCGACGACTTCACCATCGGCGACGTGGAGCTCGCTCTCGACGGCGCCGAGGTGACCGGCCAGGACGTCAAGCCCTCGTACGAGATGGGCGACGGCACCTGCGGCAGCAGCGAGACCGCGCTGCGCGAGGCCGAGCTGCGCTACACGATCGAGGCCCCGGCCGTGCGCGTCACGCGGACGCTCGGCTCCGGCGAGGCCACCCTCGGCTTCGACGTGGCCACCAACTCGATCGAGGCCCGCTACCAGAACCACGTGCTGGTCAACGGTCAGAAGGTAGTGCTCGACGGCGACTTCGTCAGCACCCGCGTGAACCTGCCGATCCCGAACGAGTACCTGGTGACCGGCTGGAACACGATCGACTTCGTGGCCGGCACCTACCCGACGTCGTGCGGGAACAACCGCGACGACTTCACGATCTCCAACATCACGCTGACCCCGGCGGCGGGCACGGCCGCCGGCCAGATGCTCAAGTCCTCCTACAGCATGGGCGACGGCAACTGCGGCGACAACGTGAACCCGCGGACCGAGATCGACCTGCAGTTCCTGGTGGAGGCCCCGGCCCGCGGCCTGCGCGCCGACGTCGACACGGCCGCGCTCAAGGACGGCAGGCACACCATCGCCGCGACGTCGGCCTCGGGCGAGACCGCCACCCGCGTGCTGATCACCGACAACTCCGCGCCGGAGGTGGCGAGGAGCGTCCCCGCCGGCGGGGAGAAGATCACCGCCTCGGTCGTGCTGGACGTCGCGCTGGAGGACGCCTCCGGCGTCGTGTCCGGCCCCGACGTCAAGCTCGACGGGCAGCCGGTCGAGCTGGGCGCCCAGATCGGCCCCGGGTTGAAGGCCGGCCGGCACACGCTGGCGGTGTCCGGCGCGGACGGGCTCGGCAACACCACGGCCCGCGAGGTCGTGTTCGAGTCCGCGGGCATCCCGGACGCGCCCGCCGAGGTGAGCCCGGCCTCGGGCAGCACCGACGTGTCGGGTTCCGTCACGCTCTCGGCGAAGGTGGCCGAGCCGGACGGCGGTGAGGTGACGGCCACGTTCTCGGCGGCCGAGATCCTCACCCCGAACCAGGCCTACCAGGGCACGTCGGCGTCCGTGCCGTCGACCCTGGAGGTCGAGGGAGAGCGGAAGGTCAAGGCCGAGGGGCTGGAGCCCGCCGACGGCCGCACCCTCGCCGCGCCCTCCGGCCAGGAGATCGTCTACCAGCGGTTCGACGTGCAGGTGAAGGACCATGTGGACGCCCCGGTGCTGCGCTGGGAGGGCGTCGCCGACCCCGAGCGGCTGGTGTCGCTACGGGTGTGGAACACCAGGTCCGAGGCGTGGGACCTGCTGACCAGCGCCCGCGGCGCCGCCGACGGCGAGACCGTGCTGACGTCGGTCGTGGACGCCGACCACATCGACAGGCAGCGGGTGCACGTCATGGTGACGGGCGAGGACCCGTTCGCCGACGACATCGACGCGGGCGACCGCAACGGCTTCGACGACCCCGCCTCGTACGACTTCTCGATCGCGCACTTCACCGACACGCAGTACCTCTCCGAGGGCGCGGTGGAGCAGGAGACGGCCGAGGAGCGCGCGGTGTGGGAGTCGGCCTACGCCGGCATCGTCAACTGGATCAAGGACAACAAGGACCAGCGGAAGATCTCCTACGTCGCCCACACCGGCGACATCATCGAGAACAACATCCGCAAGCCCGCCGACGAGGCCATGCAGCGGCAGGTCGTGGGCGAGATGGAGGTGTCGTCGAAGCAGCAGAAGGTACTGGACGACGCCGGCATCCCGAACGGCGTCATCGCCGGCAACCACGACAACCAGTCGGGCACCGAGAACGGCCCCGACGCGATCTACAACAAGTACTACGGCCCCGAGCGCTACCAGGACGGCTCGCAGGGCTGGCAGCACGCCGAGTACGGCGGCCCGTGGCGGGAGGGCGACAACCAGAACCACTACGACCTGTTCTCGGCCGGTGGCCTGGACTTCGTCGTGGTCGGCCTGTCGTACGGCGTGACGCGGGAGGAGGCCGAGTGGGCCGACTCCGTCTTCAAGAAGTTCCCGAACCGCAACGGCATCCTGCTCTCGCACGACTACCTCGTGCCGAGCACCAGCCCCGACGGGCGCGGCGCCGGATTCTCCGCCCCCGACGGCTCGATGCTCTACAAGACCGTGGTCGAGAAGAACCCGAACGTCTTCCTCATCCTCGCCGGCCACGAGCACGGCGTCGGGACGAACGTGAAGCCGAAGGTCGGCCAGGTCGGCAAGGGCGTCGTGGAGCTGCTCGCGGACTACCAGTTCTACACCGTCTCGGCCGACCGTCTCGGCCTCACCGAGATCGGCGGGTACAACCCGGACGACCAGCTCCAGTTCGGCGCGAGCTTCCTGCGCCTGCTGCAGTTCGACGTCAAGCGGTCCGAGATGAGCGTGGACACCTACTCGCCGCTGCTCGACGAGTTCGGCGCCACCGAGTACGACCCGCTGCACCGCTACGACGGGCGCGAGGACACCATGGTGCTGCCGGTCGACCTCACCACTCGGACGACGACGTTCCAGACCGACTCGCTGGCGCTCTACAACGCCACGCGGACCATCGGCAAGAGCAAGGTCGCCTCCGGCCAGGTCGCCTCCGTCACCTGGGACCGGCTCAAGCCCGACACGGCCTACGCCTGGTTCGTCACGGCGCGTTCGGCCGGCGGCGGCGTGACCGCGTCCGAGCCGAGCGTGTTCGTGACGAAGGACGCGCACGGGCGCCCCGGTAAGTGGGACTCCGGCTCGCCCATGTACCGCTGGTTC
The DNA here is from genome assembly GCF_004348995.1 of Nonomuraea terrae. Taxonomy (GTDB): domain Bacteria; phylum Actinomycetota; class Actinomycetes; order Streptosporangiales; family Streptosporangiaceae; genus Nonomuraea; species Nonomuraea terrae. The sequence goes on along the minus strand of NZ_SMKQ01000069.1, from coordinate 11,161 downwards.
ACCCGCTAGCCGATCACACCGCCGTCCCGGATCCCGGTCCGGGGCGGCGGCCTCTCCCCAGGAGCGACCATGTCCCGCAGCCTGCTCGCCGCCGTCCTCGCCGTCCTCTTCTGCGGCGCGGCGGCCGCCCCGGCGGCGGCGCACGACGCCACGACGAAGGCCCACGTGCGGGTCACCGGCACGAGCCCGGACGTCACCGCCGTGCTCGAACTCGAATACGACCTGCTCATGAAGTCGGCCTGGCTCTACGCCGAGGCCTACGAGGCCAAGGAGCGGACGGAGCAGCTCCGCCAGCTGGCCGTCAACCGCGACGCGGTGACCGAGTACGTCACCCGCCGCTTCGCCCTCGCCTACGACGACCGGCCGTGCGCGCCCACCCTGGCCCGCGACGCCGACGTGCGCGTGCGGGATGAAGCGGCCTTCGCGGTGCTGACGTACGCCTTCGACTGCCCCGGCGAGGCCGGGGGCGGCCACGCGATCTCCAGCGCGCTCTTCCCCGACGCGGAGAGCTTCGTGCACAGCACGGAGACGCTCGTCCGCTACGACCTCGACGGCAGGAAGGGCTCCGCGGTGCTGGTCGCCGAGAGCCCGACGCTGCGGGTCGGCGAGCGTGAGGCGACGGCCCAGGCCGGCGAGTTCCTGATGCTCGGCGCCGAGCACCTGCTGAGCGGGCTGGACCACATCCTCTTCCTGCTCGCCCTGCTCATCGGCGCGCGGCGGCTGCGCGACGTCGTCGTCACGGCCTCCGCCTTCACCGCGGCCCACAGCATCACCTTCCTGCTGGCGGCGATGGGCGTCGTGGACGTGCCCGGAGCCGTGGTCGAGCCGGTCGTCGCGGCGTCGATCGCCGTCGTCGCGGTCGCCAACCTGCTCGGCCGGCAGGAGGACCGGCTGGGCAGGTGGCGGCTGCCGATCGTGTTCGCGTTCGGCCTGGTGCACGGGCTGGGCTTCGCGGGCGCGCTCGACATCGACCGGAGCGGCTCGTGGGAGCTGCTGCTGTCGTTGCTGAGCTTCAACGTCGGCATCGAGCTGACCCAGCTCGCGCTCATCGCGGTGCTGTTCCCGCCGCTGGTGCTGCTGCGCCGGACGCCCTCGGCCCGATGGGCGCTCGCCGCGCTGTCGGCGCCCATCGTCGCGGTCAGCCTGTACTGGTTCATCGACCGGATCCCGCTGCCGCTGTGACGTGCCTGCCCGAAGGACGCGCGACGGCCAGGACCAGCGCCGTCGCGGTGGCCACCAGCCCCGCGAGGGCGGCCGCGGCCGTCAGGGTCAGGGCGTCGGGCTGGAGGAGCGACTGGCCGCGCTGCGCCTGCCAGAGCACCAGCCCCGTGAGCCCCGCGTAGCCGAACGCGGCGACGACCACCAGCGCCGTCCTGGTCGCCGCGCCCGCCAGGGCGGTGAAGCGGCGGGAGAGCAGCCGCAGGCCGATCGCGACCAGCGGCAGCACCTGGAGGGCGTGCAGGCCGACGAAGTGCGCCACCCGCAGGTCGCCCGCGCCCGTCTCCCAGCCGGTGACCGGCATGGCGGCGCCGCCGTCGGGCGCGCCCACGCTGTGCGCGCCGATCACGTCCAGGCTCATCCCGTCCGTCAGCGCCTGCGCCTGGTCCGGCGTCGGGGCCGTCATCAGGTAGCCGACGGACATCCCGGCCAGGGAGACGGCCAGCCCCAGCGGGATCGCCCAGGCCATCGGCCGATCGACCCGCCGCTGCGCCACCAGCAGCACCCCCAGCGCGAACGTCAGCGCCCACCCCAGGTACGCGGCCCCGCCCATGACCATGAAGACCGTCTCGTCCAGCGGTGTGGAGACGTTGTAGTGGCTGCGCACGCCGCGCGCGGCCTGGAAGACGATGGCCGAGATCTCCGGGACGACGAACCCGCCCACGACGACCGTGCCCAGCCACCACAGCGCCCGCCGGAAGCGCCCGGCCAGGCCGACCATCCACGCCAGCGTGATCGCGTACAGGCCGAAGGACACCGCGAACTTGACCGGTTTCAGCCACACCGCCTGACCCAGGAGCGTCCGGTCATCGACCGCGAGGCCGATCACGCTGACGGCGGCCAGCACCGCCATCGCCGCCGCGCAGGCCGTGAGCGGCCCGTGCCAGTGCTCCCGCCGCTGCCGCAGGATCTCCATGATGACTCCCTCTCATCGACTGGTTCCAGCCTCGCGGCGGACAAAGGCGCAGGCCAGAGACCTGATCACGAGCACGGCATGACATCTTCACGAACCGGACTTCTTACGGCGGAAGCACCGAGACGGCGCCGTGATCTTCGCGCCCCGCCGGGAGGACGTCATCGTCTTCGACGCGCCCGCGTACTGGCATTCCGGCGGCTCCGGGCGCCCCCAGGTCTCGCGGGTCATCGGGGTGCCCGGTGCCGAGGTGGAGTGCTGCGACGGGAGCGGACGGCTGCTGGTGGACGGCGCGCCCCTGGAGGAGCCGTACCTGACGGAGCCGGCCTCCAAGCTGAAGTTCCGGATCCGGGTGCCGCAGGGCCGGATCTGGGTCATGAGCGACCACCGCCACATCTCCCGCGACTCCCGCTACCACCAGGGCGACGGCGGAGACGGCACGATCGCCGTCTCCGACGTCATCGGTGTGGTGGACCTGCCGTAGCGGCCGCGTCAGGGGTCGTCAGCGTCCGCTCAGGGAGCGCTGTTAGGGTGTGCCCCGGTCTTCGGCCGGTCCGGTGTGGGCCGGTCCCGTGGCCGGAGGAGAAGGATCATGGGGCGCGCATTCCTGTTCTGGCATCCCTCGCAGGTCGTGGTGCTCGGCTTCGGCGCGGCCGTGACGGTCGGCACGGTCCTGCTCATGCTCCCCGCGGCCACCACGTCGGGGGAGTCGGCGGGCTGGCTGGTCGCGCTGTTCACCGCCACCTCCGCCGCCTGCGTCACCGGGCTGGCCGTCGTCGACACCGAGTCCCACTGGTCGACCTTCGGCGAGGTGGTGATCGCCGGGCTCATCCAGGTCGGCGGGCTCGGCATCATGACGCTGGCCACCGTGTTCACGGTGATCATCTCCGGCCGGATCGGGTTACGCGCGAAGGCGTTCGCGCAGGCGGAGACCAAGACGCTCAGCATGAGCGACATCCGGGTGGTCGTCAGGAAGGTCGTGCTGTTCAGCCTGGGCTGCGAGGCGGTCATCGCGACGGTGCTCGCCGGGCGCTTCTGGCTCGGGTACGACGAGTCCTTCGGCCGCGCCCTCTACCTCGGCTTCTTCCACGCGGTCTCGTCGTTCAACAACGCCGGGTTCGCGCTGTGGCCGGACAACCTGATGCGGTTCGTGGCCGACCCGTGGATCTGCCTGACCATCGCGGTCGCGGTGATCATCGGCGGGCTGGGGTTCCCGGTCGTGTTCGAGCTGGTCAAGCACTGGCGCCACCCGCGCCGCTGGTCGGTGCTCACCAGGGTCACCGTGGTGGTCACGGCGGTGCTGCTCGTCGGCGGCACTCTCGTCCTGCTCGGCACCGAGTGGCACAACCCGAGGACGCTCGGCCCGCTCGACGACGCCGGCAAGTTCCTGGCCGCCTTCTTCGCCGCCGTGATGCCGCGTACCGCGGGCTTCAACAGCCTCGACATCTCGCAGATGTACCCGACGAGCTGGCTGGCCACCGACCTGCTGATGTTCATCGGCGGCGGCAGCGCCGGCACGGCCGGCGGCATCAAGGTCACCACGTTCGGGCTGCTGGCGTTCGTGGTCTGGGCCGAGATGCGCGGTGAGCCGCAGGTGAACGTGGGTCACCGCCGGCTGCCCGAGGCGGCCCAGCGGCAGGCGATCTCGCTCACCCTCGTCAGCATGGCGCTGGTGGCGGTCTCGACGTACCTGCTGCTGGCGCTCACCCCGCACAGCCTCGACCGGGTGCTCTTCGAGGTGGTGTCGGCCTTCGGCACGGCCGGCCTGTCGACCGGCATCACCGCCGACACCGGGGTGGCCGGCCACCTGCTGCTGGTGCTGCTCATGTTCATCGGCCGGACGGGGCCGCTCACTTTGGGCTCGGCCCTCGCGCTGAAGGACCGGACCCGCCGCTACCAGCTTCCGGAGGAGCGGGTCATCATCGGCTGAGCTCCTGCTCGCCGAGCGCACGGCGGGCCTCGCCCGCCACGACCCGCCGGTAGCCCTCCTCGCCGAGCCCCAGCACATGCTCCAGCGCCAGCGTGTACGCGTGGTCGAACGCCTTGTCGGCCGGCACCTCGATGTCGGGCACCACGCCCACGCCCTCCCAGTTGGTGCCCGTCACGGGATTGATCGCGCGGCCGGTCGGGATCGCCGACTTCAGGTGCGGGCCGACCCGGTGGCGCCCGCCCGGATGGGCGCCGCCCCTGGTGCGCTCGCCCACCACCGTGGCCCGGCCGCGCGTCTGCAGGTCGTAGGCCAGCTCCTCCGCGCCGGAGAACGTCTCGGGACCGGTCAGCACGTAGATCGGCTTGTCGGGGCCGAAGCGCGGACCGGGCACGTACGGCAGCGTCCAGAACTGCATGGTCTCGCCGCTCGGACGGTCGTAGATCGAGTTGAGATGCGTCTGCGGCCAGCCGGTGGCGAACAGGTACGAGCAGATCAGGCTCACCATGCCGGGCGCGCCGCCCCTGTTGCGGCGGACGTCGAAGAGCAGCACGTCGGTGTCGGCGACCAGGGTCATGGCGGCCGCCGCACGCTCGCCCGCCATCTCCGGAGCGTGGAACAACCTCGTGTCGAGATAGCCGACGTTGCCCGGCAGGCGTTCGACGCGGGCGACGCCGTAGCCGGACAGCGCCATCTCCTGCCGGTACGCCTCCAGGTCGAAGGCGTCGTGCTCGATCACCTCGTCCACGCTGTGCAGCAGCCGCAGATGCTTGTCGCCGTTGACGGTCTGCAGGTCGGCGGTGACCGCGGCGGCGAAGTCCTCGTCGGTCTCGATCTCCGCGTACGCGCCGCCGGCCAGCCGCTCGCGGAGGACGTCCGCGATCTGCTCGGCCACGTCGGGGAAGACGTAGTGCTCCTGGAGCTGCGAGCAGAGGGTGGTGATCTGGGGAGTCCAATCCATCCGTGTACATTAGCCCGGCTTCGCGGCATGTGGGGGCTGGGTCGCGCGCCACTGCTCGGCCGCATCGATCATGGTGCGGAAGGTGTGGTCGAAGAACCGGCCGGCGTCCTCCAGCCGGGCGCCGGCGGGTGTGCCGGCGCCGAGCACCGCGGCTCCCCGGCGGGCGAGGTCGGCCAGCATGGCGTTCTGCCGGGCGCTCTCCAGCCAGGCGCGGAACCAGACGTCGGCGTCGATGACGTAGCGGTCGCGCCGACGGCGGGGATCGCGCTCGCGGCGGACCAGCTCCTGCTGTTCGAGCTCCCCGATGGCCTTGGAGACGGACGCGGGGCTGACTCCCAGGCGCCGGACGAGCTCGGCGGCGGTGAGCCCGTCGCCGTCGGCGAGGAAGAGGCTGGTGAGCACCCGCGCGGTCATGCGTGACAGCCCGGTCTGCGTCAGCGACTCGGTGAACTGCTCCGCCAGCTCGCGTACGGCTTCGGAACCGCGGCCGTCGGCGTCGGCGGCGGCGTCCCCACGGGCCCTGCGGCGGCGGCCGCGGGTCGCGTGCTCGGCCGCGTCGGCGAGGTAGCCCGCAGGGCCGCCGTTGCGGGCCACCTCGCGGGTGACAGTGGAGACCGGCCGGTCCAGGCGGGCGGCGATCTCGGTGTAGGAGAGCCCTTCGGCGAGGCCCTCGGCGATGCGCGTGCGGTCCTCGTGGGTGAGCCTGCCTCCCGGCATGGGCGTTCGTCTCCTCGGTGGTGCGTAGGGGAGACCAGTATTGCTTTCGACTCCAACTCATTGCAACATGCGGTCTTGCATTCGCGGGCATCTCATTGCAAATAACCAGGCATTTCGTTGACGATTTCGTGAAAGCAAAGTAGCTTTTCCGATGTGATGAACACGTACTATCGCGAATCTTCCGCGGCGCCCACCAGCGTCACGGCACGGTCGCTCGCGCCCGACCTGGCGCGGGGCTGCATGCTGCTGCTGATCGCCGTCGCCCACGCGCCCGCCTTCGCCGCCGACTGGAACGCCGGGCCTGCCGCGCTCGTCGCCGCCGCGAAGTTCCTCAAGTCCCTGCTGGCCGACAACCAGGCCCGCGACATGTTCGTCTTCCTGTTCGGTTACGGCCTCGGCCAGCTGGCCCACCGGCAGCTGGCCAGGGGCGGCGACTGGATCTCCACCAGGAAGCTGTTACGCCGCCGGGCATGGTGGCTGATCGTCATCGGCTTCGCGAACACGGTCCTGCTCGTGCCGATCGACGTCATCGCCGTCTACGGGCTGACCCTGCTGCTGCTCGCCCCCCTCGTCCGCGCCCGCGACGCCGTCCTGTGGCGGACGGCACTCGTGACGCTCGTCCCCGCGACCCTGCTGATGGCCTGGCAGAGCGTGACCGCCCAGGCCGGGCCGGTCACCATGGCGGCCTACATGGAGCCGACGTACGCCGCCCACCTGGTCGCGAACATTCCGTCCTGGCCGGTGGAAGCCGCCCTGTCCACGATCATGGTCGTGCCCGGCATGCTGGTGGGCGTCTGGGCCGCCAGACGCAGGATCCTCGACGAGCCGGAGCGGCACGGCAGGCTGCTCGCCTGGGTCACCGTGGCCGGGATCGGCCTGTCCGTGGCCGGGCGGCTCCCGGCGGCCCTGCTCGCGGCCGGCGCGTGGACGCCCCCGTCGGCCGGCGTCGCCTGGGCGGTCGCGATCGCCCACGACCTGACCGGATGGGCCGGCGCCGTCGGCCTGGCCGCCGCCATCGGGCTCGCCGCCACCAAGGCCAGGGGCGGCCGACTCACCGCGGCGCTCGCCGCGCTCGGCCAGCGGTCGCTGACGTTCTACCTCTTCCAGGCGGTGGTCTGGGTGGTCCTGTTCTATCCGTTCACGCTGGGTCTGAGCGACGACGTGAGCTTCGCCGCCACCTTCGCCGTCGCCGCCGGGGTGTGGCTGCTGTCGATCCTGCTGGCGGAGCTCATGCGCCTGGCCGGCCACCGCGGGCCGGCGGAGGTCCTGCTGCGCCGCCTGTCGTACGGCCGCCCTGAACTCTCAAGAAGGCGTATCGATCGGGGCCCGGCGCGTCAGGATTCCGTAGAGAAGGCGCTGCCACGGGGTGGCTCCGGCGGAGAGTGGAGAACACACGCTCAGGGGGAGACCATGACCATCGGCGCAGACCTCGTCGAGCCGCCCGGCACCGGCAACCGGTGCGGCCTCGGCATGGAGCAGTTCCACCATCCCCGTCCCGTCTGCCTGGGTGATCGGAGACGGCCGTGCCCGACGCCGCAGCGCAGGCGGCTCATGGCCGGGCTGACCGGGCGGGTGCTGGAGCTCGGCGCGGGCGACGGCGTCAAGCTCGCCTGCTACCCGCCCGCCGTGGACGAGGTCGTGCTCGTCGATCCCGACCCGTTCCTGCGCGCGGCGGCCAAGGCGGTCGCCGCCGACGTGCCGGTCGCGGTGCGCGTCCTCGACGGCGATCTGGCGCGGCTGCCCGTCCCCGACGCCTCCTGCGACGCCGTCGTCTGCTCGCTGACCCTGTGCCACGCCCCGGACGCGCGCGCGACGCTCGCGGAGGTGCGCCGCGTCCTGCGGCCGGGCGGCGAGCTGCGTTTCTACGAGCACCAGCGCTCCGGCATCCCGCCGGTGGCGCTGGCGCAGAGCCTGCTGACCCCGCTGTGGGCCCGCGTCTTCGGCGGCTGCCGCCTGGCCAGGGACGTGGTGGCCGAGCTGGGGCGCACCGGGTTCGCCGTGGAGAGCGTCGACCGCTTCGCCTTCCGCCACGTCGGGCACGTCCTCGGCGTCGCCCGCCCCGCTTGAAAGCGGCCGCCCCGCGGCGTACTGTGACTTTTGACCAGATTTCTTATCCAGTCAAAAGGTGGGACGAGTGGTGGAGCGGGCGGATCGGATCCTCGACGCCGCTGAAGAGCTGATCCTCCGGCACGGCTACCGGAAGGTCACGGTCGAGGACATCGCGGCCCGGGCCGGCGTGGGCAAGGGCACGGTCTATCTGCACTGGCGCACCAAGGACGAGGTGTTCGAGGCGCTCCTGCTGCGGGAGTCCATCGAACTGGTGGAGGAGTTCATCGAGATGATGCGCCGCGACCCGTCGGTGGTGCGGCCGCACCGTTTCGCCCGTGAGTCCCTGATCGCCATGAGCCGTAAGCCGCTGCTCAAGGCGATGTTCACCACCGACCTCGACCTGCTCGGCAAGCTGGCCGGCCACCGGCTGCGCAGCCACGACCTGCTGGCCGCCGAGCGCGTCTACGAAGTGTCCGATCGGTTCGGGCTGCTCAGGACGGACGTCCCCCACCGTTCGTACGCGATGACCGCCGCGCAGACCGGCTTCTACGTCTTCGACGGCCTCGAGAGCGGCGAGACGGAGCTCGACGTCGAGGCCAGGGCCGAGGCGCTCGCCTTCACCGTGCGGCAGGCCTTCGAGCCGGCCGCCGAGCCACCCGACGAGGTGCTCGCCGCGGCGGCGGAGGAATACATCTCGATCTTCCAGGAACTGATCCTGCCCTACCGCAAGTGGATCTACGACTAAGGAGAGGCGATGGCAGACATCGTCCAGCGGTACGACATCCCGAAGCAGCACACCTGGCTGCACGGGCCGCACACGGGGAAGCCGGTCGAGTTCGACGCCGGCGCCGGCATGTGGAACGTGTACGGCTTCCACGAGGCACAGGAGGTGCTCGGCGACCCCGGGGCGTTCTCCTCCGACACCATGCGCATCATCCCCAAGGAGATGCTGGCCTCCTTCGAGGACTTCTCCCTGGAAGGCTTCCTCACCCAGATCGACCCGCCCGAGCACGGCAAGCTGCGCAAGCTCGTCAGCAGCGCCTTCACCCGTAAGGTCGTCGCCGACCTCGAACCGCGGATCGCCGAGATCACCCGCGAGCTCCTCGACGCCGCCAGGGAACGCGACCGCTTCGAGCTGGTGACCGACCTGGCCTATCCGCTCCCCGTCATCGTCATCGCCGAGCTGCTCGGCGTCCCGGCCAGTGACCGCGCGCTGTTCAAGCGGTGGGCCGACGCGCTCTTCCAGCGCGAGGCCAAGGTCTCGCTCAACGAGCCGGACGCCGCCGCCGAGGCCGAGGTACAGGCCGCGATGAAGCCGTGGCGGGAGATGTCCGGCTACCTCCAGGCCCACGTCACCGAGCGCCGCCGCGCTCCCCGCGCCGACCTGCTCAGCCTGCTCGTGCAGGCCGAGGTGGACGGCGAGCGCCTGCCCGACGAGCAGGTGGTCAACTTCGCAATCATCCTCCTGCTGGCCGGTCACATCACCACGACGATGTTGCTCGGCAACACGGTGCTCTGCCTCGACGCCTTTCCCGAGCAGCAGGAACGGGTCCGGGCCGACCGGTCCGCGATCCCGGATGTGATCGAGGAGTCGCTGCGCTACTTCACCCCGTTCGCCGCGGTCGGCCGCTCCACCATGCGCGAGGTCGAGCTCGGCGACGTGACGATCCCCGCCGACCAGATGGTCATGGTCTGGCTCGCGTGGGCCAACCGCGATCCGCGGCAGTTCGCCGACCCGGCCGTCTTCGACCCCGGCCGCGACCCCAACCCGCACCTGGCCTTCGGCCGCGGCATCCACTTCTGCCTGGGCGCCCCTCTGGCCCGGCTGGAGGGGCGGGTCGCCCTCGACATCCTGCTCGACCGGCGCGAGGAGCTGCGCACCGATCCGGACGACCCTGTCCAGTTCATCCCCACCCCGACCATGACCGGCGTGCGCCGCCTCCCGTTGCTCTGATCAGGCGCGGACGGCCGTGGACAGGCGGCCGAGGATCTCGGTGAGGGTGGTGGCGCTGGTCGCGAAGTTGAGCCGGGCGAAGGACGCGGAGCCGACCGCGGTGTGCTGCGTGAACTCCGCGCCTTCGCTGAGCCTGACCCTCGCCAGGCGTTCCAGGCGGGCGGCGGGCTCGTCGGCGAGCGGCCCGCCGGAGAAGTCCAGCCAGCTCAGGTACGTGCCCTGCGGCGCTTGATGGCGGGCGTCCCACGGCAGGCCCGCCGCCCACTCGGCGACCAGGCCGCGGTTGTGCTCCAGCGTGCGCATCAGACCGGCCAGCCAGTCGTCGGCCTCCCGCCAGGCCGCCACCGTGGCGACCCGGCTGAGCACGCTCGGCGTGCCGAAGAAGTCGAGCGGGGCCTTCTCCAGCGAGGCGCGCACCCGGTCGTGGCCCACGTGCGCGACGGCGCAGCGCAGCCCCGCGATGTTGAACGCCTTCGTCGCCGAGGTCGCCGTGACCGTGCGCGCCGCGGCGGCCTCGCCGAGCGAGGCGAACGGCACGTGCCGGTGCGGCGCGTACACCAGGTCGGCGTGGATCTCGTCGGACAGCACCACCAGGTCGAGCTCCTCGGCCGCCGCCGCGAGCGCGGACAGCTCGGCGCGGGTCAGGACACGGCCCGTCGGATTGTGCGGGTTGACGACGACGAGCAGGCGGCAACCCTCCTCCCGCAGCCGGCCGGCCAGGTCGTCCGACGGCGGACGCCACCCGTCCGGCTCCCACGTCATCGGCAGCGGCACGATCCGCCGCCCCGCGCGGGCGATGCTGGCCAGGAACGGCGGATAAGCGGGGACGTGGATCGCCACGCCGTCTCCCGGCTCCGTGGCGTACTCGATCAGGACCTGGAGGATCTGCAACAGGTCGGTGAACACCCGCGTGCGCCCCGGCGCGGGACGCCACGCATGGCGCGTGGCCATGCGCTCCTCGAACGCCGCGACCACCGGGTCCTCGCCCGGCCAGTACGGGTAGCCGAAGTCCGCGCGCCGGGTGACGCCGATGACGGCCTCCTGCACGGCGGGCGGCACGCCGAAGTCCATGTCGGCGACCCAGGCCCCGATGGTGTCCGGCGGCAGGGAACCCCACTTGACGCCGTGGCCGGAGCGCAGTCGTGCCTCGTCGACGGTCTCGAAGGCGTTCACCTGGCCGCGTCCTTCCCGGCGAGGATGGCGTCGCGCAGGATCTCCATCTGGCCGTGGTGCTGGGCGAGCTCCTCGTAGACGTGCAGCAGCGCCGCCCCCTGGGTCAGCTCGCGATCGGGGCCGACGAACGCCGCCGGCGGCGTCCCCCGCAGCGGTCCCGCGGGAACGGCCGGGCGCACGTCCTCGGCGAGCCGGGCGTGTGCCGCCGCCACCTGCTCCAGCAGCGGGCCGACAGGGCCGGAGCTCGTG
>NZ_SMKQ01000068.1 GCF_004348995.1 Nonomuraea terrae | reverse complement strand
GCCCGGGCCGGCACCCGCCCACACCCCCAGACCCGAGCTGATCGGCCGCCGGCGTGCCCGGGCGCGCCGGCTTTCTCAAGGAGCGTGGCGATGCACGCTGTCCGACTGTTCCTGGGCGCCGCCATGGCCGCGGCGCTCACCCTGACCGCCCTGCCCGCCGCCCTGCCCGCCGCGCCCGCCGCGGCGGCGACCAAGGGCACGACCTACTACGTCGACGCCGTCCACGGCGACGACTCGGCCTCCGGCCGCGACCGGGCGCACCCCTGGAAGAGCCTGGAGAAGGTGAACGCGACCACGTTCGCCCCCGGCGACCGCATCCTGCTGCGCGCGGGACAGCGCTGGCAGGGCCGGCTGTGGCCCAAGGGCTCGGGCGCGAGCGGCGCGCCCGTCACCGTCGACGCCTACGGCAAGGGCGGCAAGCCGCGCATCGACGGCGCGGGACAGGTCGGCGACGCCGTGCGGCTGTTCAACCAGGAGTACTGGACCATCCGCAACCTGGAGGTCACCAACGAGGTCCCGCCGACCGGCACCCCAGGGGAGAACCTGCGCGACCTGCGCGGCATCCACGTCTCCGGCGACAACAGCGAGACCCTCGACGGCTTCGTCATCGACGGCGTGCACGTGCACGACGTCACCGGCCAGGTGAACTGGATCGGCGGCAGCATCGCCGACAACGCGCCCGGCGTGCGTTTCCAGACCGGCTGGGACGGCTCGAAGAAGACCGGCGGCATCGTCTTCGACACCACGGTGCCCGACATCACCGCGCCCCCGGAACGGGCGACCGTGCTGAACGACGTGGTGATCCAGAACTCGGTCGTCGCCGACACGTCGTTCGCCGGCATCGTGGTCAAGCAGTACACCGGCGACGGCAGGAACGACGCGGGCGAGACCATCGCGACGGCGACCGGCTGGGGCACCCGGCAGAGCGCGGACGACCCCAGGTTCACCCCGCACACGAACATCGTCATCAGGAACAACCACATCAGCCAGGCCGGCACGGACTACGGCTGCAACGGCGTCTACCTGACGAACGTGCGCGGCGGGCGCGTCGAGCACAACGTCGTCCACCGCACCGGCACCTCCGGCATCGAGTCGTACTTCTCCGACGACGTGACGATCCAGTTCAACGAGGTGTACGAGACGCAGCAGAAGGCCGGCGGCGCCGACTCCAACGGCATCGACCCCGACAAGGGCACCACCCGGCACGTCGTGCAGTACAACTACATCCACGACAACGGCGACGGCGTGCTGCTGTGCCAGTTCGCCTTCGGTGACGCCGTCGTCAGGTACAACGTCATCGCGGGCAACAGCCGCTACCAGATCTACCTGCACTCCGACCGCGCCGCCAGCGCGAAGATCTACAACAACACGATTTACAACGACAAATCCGCGTACCTCATCTACGGGTATGGCTCGTACCTCGAAGCCCGCTACGACATCAGCGACAACGTGTTGTTCTCGACGCGGCCCGCGACGCTGACGACGAGCCCGACCATCACCTACGACCACAACCTGTACGGCGGCGCGGATCTCGCGGTGCCCGAGGGTGACGAGCACGCGGTGATCGCCGACCCGCACTTCGCCGACGCTCCCCTCGACGGCCCCTACGGCACGCCGGAGACCGGCCCGCGCCTGGAGACCGCGTACGGGCTGCGCGTCACCTCCGGCTCGTACGCCATCGACACGGGCACGCGGATCGACGGGAACGGCGGGCGCGACTACGCGGGCCGGCCGCTGTACAACGGTGCCCCCGACCTCGGCGCCTTCGAGTACGCCACGGCCAGGGGCGCGAAGGGCGAGGCGGTCATCGGCACCGTGCGCAGCCCGTCGGGCAACCCGGTCGCCGGCGCCACCGTGACCGTGGCGGGCGCGAGCGCCACCACCGGTTCCGACGGCCGGTACGCGGTCAAGGACGTGCGCTTCGGCGACGTCACCGTGACGGCCGCCAAGGACGCATACGACCAGGCGACCGCCACCGCCCGCGTCCGGTACGGCAACGTTTCCACGGCGGACCTCACCCTGACGCCGAACAGCACGGCCGGTTCGGTCACCGGCCGCGTCCTCGACCAGGCCGCCCGGCCGCTGCCCGGCGCCACCGTCACCGTCCTGGACGGCGACCGCCCGCTAGCCACCGCCACCAGCGGCGCCGACGGCGGCTTCGCCGTGGCGGACGTGCCGATGGGGGAGGGGTACACGGTCCGCGCCGAGGCCGCCGGTCACCTCGCGGCGACCCGGACGGGCGTCACCGTGGAGCCCGTCACCGAGACCGACGCCGGCTCGCTGCTCCTGCTGAGCCCGACCGCCGAGACCGTGGCCGAGCACACCTTCGACGACCTGCCGGCCGGGCCTCTGACCAGCGGCGACGGCCTCGTGGTGAGCAGCGCGGGCGGCAGCGTCGAGGTCGTCGAGACGCCGGACGGCAAGAGCGCCAGGCTCTCCCGCACCGCCGACAGCGGCAGCACCAGCCTGTCCCGGACGTTCGCTCTGAACGGCATCGTGACCGTCGAGGCGAACGTCATGAGCGAGGAGCCGTACACCTCCGGCAACCACTGGTGGGGCGTGCCGTACATCAGGGGCACGAACGGCCAGAACGCCGTCAGCGTCGCCTTCACCAAGGACACGATCGTCGCCTACGAGGGCACGGCCACCAAGACGCTCGGCGCCTACGAACCCGGCCGCCGGTATCGCGTCTCCATCGTCATCGACACCGTCAACCAGCACTTCGACCTGTACCTCGACGGCCGGCGCGTGCTGGACGACGCCGCCTTCCGAGCCCCGCTGGACGCCGTCGCGCAGGTCGACTACTACGCCAACAGCTCCAACTACGGCAGCGTCACCATCGACGACTTCCGGGTCTCGCAGGGGCTCGCCGTCGAGGGAGCCGCGGGCGCGTGACGCCGATGCCACAATGACCGGCATGCACGACGGGCCCAAGTCCCCGCCAACGCTGCACGACGTCGCCCGGGAGGCCGGCGTCTCCATCGCCACGGCGTCGCGCGCGCTCAACGGCAGCACGCGCAACGTCAGGTCGGAGAACGCCTCCCGGGTGCGGGCGGCGGCGGCCAAGCTCGGCTACCAGCCGCACCTGTCGGCGCAGGCCATCGCGAAGGGGTCGACCAGGACCGTCGCGCTGGTGGTGCGCGACGTGGCCGACCCCTACTTCTCCGCCATCGCCGCCGGGGTCAGCCGGGCGGCGGAGGCGGACCGGCTCATCGTCACCATGGCGGTGGCCGAGGGCTCGCCCGAACGCGAGCTGGAGATCGTCAGGACCCTGCGCGGCCAGCGTCCGCGCGTCATCATCGTCGCCGGCAGCCGCGTCGACGGCGCCGGCACCGGCGACGCCCTGGCCGAGGAGCTGCGCCACTACCGTACGGCCGGCGGGCGGGTGGTGCTGATCAGCCAGCAGGACCTGCCGTTCCCGACCGTCACCATCGACAACCGCGGCGGCGCGGAACGGCTCGCGCGGGCGCTGCTCGGCGCCGGCTACCGCCGCTTCGCCGTCTTCGTGGCGCCTGCGGCGATCCGCACGTCCCGCGACCGGCACGAGGGCTTCCTCGCCGGGCTGCGCGGCTGCGGCGTGCCCGAGCCGCTCGCCGTCGAGACCGGCTTCACCAGGGAGGGCGGTTACGAGGCGGCGCGGCGGCTGGTGGCGCGCGGGTTCGAGGACGTGGAGGCGGTGTTCGCGGTCAACGACGTGATGGCGATCGGCGCCATGACCGCCTTCCGCGACGCCGGCGTCGTTCCGGGCGCCGACATCGGGGTGGCGGGGTTCGACGACATCGCCTCGGCGGTCGACGTCGTCCCGGCGCTCACCTCCGTGGCCGTCCCGCTGCGGGAGGCCGGCACGCGGGCCATGCGGCTCGCGCTGGCGCAGGACGAGGCGGCGGGCGCGGAGCTGTCGGCGGAGATGCCGACCCGCGTCGTCCTGCGCGACAGCACCCCCGCCCGCTCCGCGCCGTAGCGTTCAGCGGGGCCGGATACGTCCGAACGAGGCGAACCAGTGGGCCATCGCCTCGTCCCGGCGGCCGGCCACGGCCGACTGCAGAGACTGCTTGGTCACCGTCCGCGCCATCTCGCGCAGCGGCCAGTGCTCGGGCTCCACCTGGGCCTGGACCAGGCCCGCGGCCAGCGTCGCCGCCAGCGCCATCACCGCCCGCGGCGGCACCTGCTCGTCGAGGTCGCACTCCTCCAGCATGTCGGCCAGGCTCGCCGACCAGCTCGCGCGGATGCTGCGGGCGCAGCTCTCCCGCGCGACGTCGAGGCGCACGCCGTCCCACACCGCGTCCACGAGCTTGGCCGCCTTCGCCTCCAGGTCCTCGCCGTGCAGCAGGGACGCCAGCTCGACCGCGTGGGCGAGCGCGAGCTGGGCGGCGAGCGCCACGTAGGCGACGGTCGAGACCTGCGGGCCCGGCTCGTCGAGCCGGGCGTCGAGCCGCTCCAGCAGCTCCCGGTACCGGCCGCGCGCGGCGCGGACGTCCGCCGCGAGCGCCGGTGAGTGCTCCGGGCCGAGCTCCGGTTCCTGTTCCTCCAGCGTCATAGCAGTGAGCATCCCAACGAGCGCCGGGCGGCTCGCTGGCTCATGTCTCCGTGTCGCGGAAAATCCAGGTAGGCGCTGGCATCCGGTGGCATCGCCTGCTTTGGCCGTTGACCAGGTGCTTCGCGGGCCGGGTGTGGAGCGGGGGAGCACGGGCAGCGGGCAGGCATGGCTGGCATCACACTGCGCAGCAGCGCCTTCAACGACCACACGCTCATCCCGTACGAGCACTCCCACGAGGCCGGTGACCTGTCGCCGGAGCTGGAATGGGAGGGCGTGCCCGACGGCGCGGCCGAGTTGGCGCTGCTGTGCGACGATCCGGACGCGCCGATGGGCAGCTTCACCCATTGGCTGGTCGCGGGCATCCCGCCCGACACGACGGGGCTCGACCCAGGCGCCGACCTCAAAGGGCTCGCCGTCGGCCGCAACGACTACGGCGGGCAGGGGTACGGCGGCCCGCATCCGCCCGTCGGCGACGCGCCGCACCGCTACTTCTTCCGGCTTTTCGCGCTGACCCGGCCGTCCGGGCTGTCCGACGGCTTCTCCGCCGACGAGTTCCGGCGCGCGATCGACGGCAACACGCTGGCCTCGGGAACATTCGTCGGAACCTACGGGCGCTGACCGCTACTGAGCCTCGATCTGACGGGTAGGGGAGCAGTGAACCCGGTTCGTCTACCACGGGAGGCCGATATGGGTACCTCAGGAGTCGGCAAGACCGTCCAGGACGTCATGCACAAGGGAGCCGCCTGCGTCGGCGAGAACGACTCCCTGCGCCGGGCGTCGGAAATGATGCGCGACATGTCGGTCGGCTCGCTGCCGATCTGCGGTGAGGACGACCGGCTGAAGGGCATCATCACCGACCGGGACATCGTGGTCAAATGCTGTGCCGAGGGCAAGAACCTCGACACGACCACGGCGGGCGAGCTGGCCCGCGGGCTGGTGTGGGTGGAGGCTCACACCAGCGTCGAGGAGGCGCTGCAGAAGATGGAGCAGCACCAGATCAAGCGCCTGCCGGTGATCGACAACCACCGGATCGTCGGCATGGTCAGCGAGTCCGACCTGGCCAAGGAGCTGCCCGACAGCAAGCTGGCCGAGTTCGTCCACCGGGTCTACGCCCCGGCGTGACGCGGCTCGACCGACGTCCAAGAACCGGAAGCCACGGCCGAACGGCCGTGGCTTCCTGGTGTGCGAGGGGCCCGGCGGGGCCCGCCCCGACGTCCGATGCGCGTGGCTGTCGGCGCGGGGAGGGCCCCGCCGGGCGCGGCCGCGGGGACCGCGCTCATGCGGGGGAGTGGTCAGGCGGTACGGCGGCCCAGGTCACGCAGCTGGTTCACGGTCAGCGCGGAGACGTTCTGGTCGATGGGGGAGTCGGTGTACTGGTGGATCGTCCACGACTTCCAGTCGGCGGGCGGACTCACCTGGCCCCTGGCCTTGCTGTAGTGCGCGACCCACAGCGGGTACTCCGACAGGCCCTTGCCGTAGGTGTCGGCGAAGTTCCAGCCGCTGTAGAACATCGGGGTGATCCCGGTCTTCTCCTTCACGTACCCCAGCCATGTCTTGGCCCAGGCGTTGACCTCGTCGACGGACTGGCCGTCGGCACTCTCCAGGTCGAGCACCAGCAGGTCGCCGGCCTTGGCGGGCTGCGAGTTCACCACGGACAGGAAGTGCTTGGCCTCGCTGACGGCGTCGTTGCCCGGGTGGGCGAAGTGGTAGGCCCCGCGAACGATGCCCTTCTTGCCGAGCTCGCGCCAGTGCCTGGCGAAGGAGGAGTCGACGAAGTCGGTGCCCTCGGTGGCCTTGATGATGCCGAACTGCGCGGAGCTGTCGGCCCAGTCGTAGGTGGGCTGGTAGTGCGAGACGTCGAGACCGTAGGTGAGGGGCCCGGCCTCGGCGGCGGGCGCGGGAGCGCGGTCGGCGGGCGTGACCTGCGCGGCCTGCGCGGCGCCGGGCAGGGCGGCGAAGGCGGTGGACGCGGCCAGGACGGCGCCGCCCACGGCGAGGCCGACACGCTTGACGGGCAGATCGAGGCGACTCTTCAAGGTACGGGGGATGAGCATGAGGGCATTGACTCCTAGCTTCCATGCCGCCTACCGGGTTAGCTGACGGGTTCGGGCTTGGAAGTGCCCTACGGGCGCAGCGTGCGGCTGGTGTCCGATTCACCCCAGAAAGGTGGGTCCCCGGTTCCGCGAGAGGCGGATTCGGCGGCCGCACGGCTCCCGATGTGGGAGCGGCGTACGGTCCTGTCAACGAAGCGGCGAGAGGTCATCTGACCTTTGCCGCGAATAGGTAAAAAGGTATGCACCTCTCCATAGGGAGTGCAAGTGGTATGTATCGGAATCGCGTGATTTTTCGCCTTAAAGGCGCTGAAACCCCGTGTATGCCGGGGCTCTGGGCTGGGTAAAGTTTGCGGCCTTCGGCCGACGCGGCGCTATTCGTACGGGACACAAGGGGTGCGTGTGACGGATGGGTTGACCGCCTGACCTGTCCGTGACGGCCTCCGACATTTTGCGAAATCGTGGGTCCCGTATGGCCCACTGGGCCCGGCCGGACAGGTGTGATGGTGGGATCACTATGGAACCCAGCGACGCCGTTTCCGCTCTGGAGAGATACGGGCTCAGCCAGGAACTCATGCGAGCACTCCTCCACGGGGTGCACCTGGGCCTCTACATCCTCGACGAGTGCGGCCGGATCATCATGACCAACCCGTACGCCGAGCAGGTGCTGGGGCGTTCCGCCCGCGAGCTGATCGGAGCCGACGCGCACGACCTGCTGCACCGTAACCCCGACGGCAGCAAACTGCCCCGGAGCCAGTGCCCGCAGATCCAGGCGCTGGAGATGGCCGACAGCGTGCACACCGAGGAGACGTGGTTCGTCCGGAGCGACGGGGAGCTCGTCCCCCTCGGCCTGATGGGGGCGGCGATCCAGCTGGACGGCCGCCTGGGGGCGGTCGTGCTCTTCTACGACCTGCGCCGGCACAAGGCGATCGAACAGGAGCAGGCGGCCCACCTGTCCGTGCTGGAGGAACTGACCGGGCGGCTGTCGCTGATGGCCGAGATCAGCACCGTGCTGGCCTCCACCCTGGACAAGGAGGAGGCACTGCGGCGGCTCACCCGGCTGGTGGTGCCCCGGCTGGCCGACTGGGCGGTGATCGACCTGCTCGGCCCCGGCGGCGAGCTGCGCAGGGTCTCGATCGTCTCCGGCAACAGGGAGGACAACGCCAGAGCGAGGCAGTGGGAGGGGGTGCTGCCCGCACCGGACCAGCTCTCCCACTCGCCGATGGCCCGGGTGCTGCGCGGCAGCCCCTCGGTCCTGCTCACCGGGCACGATCTGGCGAGTCGCGACGGGTCACCGTTCTGCGTCTTCCAGCGCAGGCTTTTCGACCACATCAGGCCCACTTCGGTGGTCATCGCGCCGCTGCGCACCCCGCGCCGCGTACTGGGCGCGATCTCGCTCGCCCGGTGCGCGCCCACTCCCGACTTCGACATGCCGGACCTGTCGCTGATCGACGACATCGCGGGCCGCGCCGGGCTGTCCGTGGACAACGCCGACATGTACGAGGTGCAGCGCCGCATCGCCGAGACCATGCAGCGCCACCTGATCAGCCCGCTGCCCGCGATCGAGGAGCTGGAGCTGGCCGCCCGCTACCAGCCCGCGCCGCGCGGCTCCCGGGTCGGCGGCGACTGGTACGACGCGTTCCCGCTGCCCGGCGGCCTGACCGCGCTCGTCATCGGCGACGTGACGGGCCACGACCTGCAGGCCGCGGCCGACATGTCGCAGATCCGCAACATGCTGCGCACGATGGCCTGGGCCGAGCGCACGTCACCCAGCCGGGTGGTCGCCCGGCTCGACGAGGCGCTGCCGTACATCGCCGGCGACCTGATGGCCACGCTGGTGCTGGCGCTGGCCGAGCGGCGCGAGCGGGGACGATGGCGGCTGCGCTGGACCAGCGCCGGGCATCCGCCGCCGCTGCTGGTCGGCGACGACGGCGGCACGGTCTTCCTGGAGGGGGCCGAGGGCCTGCTGCTCGGCACCGGCCTGGCCATGGAGCGGACCGACGCCGTCGTGCCCATCCCGCCGGGCGGCACCGTCCTGCTCTACACCGACGGTCTCATCGAGAACCGCGAGGAGTCTCTCGACGAGGGCATGAGCCGCCTGAGCCGGCACGCCGCCGCGCTGGCCGGCCTGCCGCTGCCGATGTTCTGCACCGAGATCCTCGGTCGCATGCGCAACGACGTGATGGACGACGTCGCGCTGCTCGCCCTGCGCCCCCGATCCTGAGGGCGTTCAGAGCGCGGCGAAGCCGCGCAGCATGGCCCCGAGCGCGAAGTCGAAGCGGTCCTCCGGCCCGGAGGCGTGGCGGGCCCTGGTGGCCGCGGCCAGGAGCGGGGTCTCGTCCGGGTCCACCTCGGGCATCGGCTGCGCGCCGGCCGCCGGGCGCCCGGCGGGGGCCAGCATGGCGACGTGGCCGACGACGAAACCGGTCACGGCGTACAACATGTCGAGAGCCCGCTCCAGGGTGAAGCCCGCCGTCCGCAGGGTTTCGAGCGCGGTCTCCATGATGCGCAGGTTCTGCCGGGTGACCGCCGGGCGGGTGACCACGAGGGGGATGACGCGCGGGTGCGCGAGCAGGGTGCGCAGCAGCGCGTACGCGTAGTCGCGCAGGCCCTCCTGCCATGACGCCGCCTTGACCAGCGGCGGCGCGGCCTGGGTGAAGAGCTGCTCGACCAGCCCGTCCAGCAGGGCCTCCTTGTCGGCGACGTGCTGGTAGAGGGACATGGCCTCGACCCCGAGCTCCCGGCCGATGCGGCGCATCGACAACGCCTTCAGCCCTTCGCGGTCGGCCAGCGCCAGGGCCGCCTGGAGGATCGCCTGCCGGGTGAGCCCGGCGTTCTGGCCGCGGGGACGGTTCGGCGTCACCCGCGCCGGGCGGCTGCGCGGTCGTGCCATCGACGGTGTCCACGTGTTCAAAGGCGTTCCGTGCGCCCTGCCGCCCACCGGCGCCCGGCGGTTTCGCCCGCCGGAGCCGGTCGCCCCCTGGGACGGCGTGCGCGACGCCGGCGCGTTCGGGCCAACCGCGACCCAGCCCCGTTTCCCGCTGCCCGCCGGGATGGAGGGCTTCTATCCGGTCGTGGCCGGGGACGACTGCCTCAACCTCAACGTCTGGACCGGTGATCCGGGCCGGGCCGGGCAACCGGTCATGGTGTGGCTGCACGGCGGGGGGTTCGACGGCGGCAGCAGCGTGCTCTACGACGGCGGCCGGTTCGCCCGCGACGGCGTCGTCCTGGTGAGCGTCAATTACCGGCTCGGCGCCGAGGGTTTCCTCGCGCCCGGCGACGGGCTCGCCAACCTCGCTCTGCTCGACCAGGTCGCCGCGTTGCGCTGGGTGCGGGAGAACGTCGCGGCCTTCGGCGGCGACCCCGGCAACGTCACCGTGTTCGGGCAGTCCTCCGGCGCGATGTGCGTGGGTGCGCTGCTCGGCATGCCCGCGGCCCGGGGGCTGTTCCGGCGCGCGATCCTGCAGAGCGGCGCCGGGAACCTCGTCCAGGATCCCGAGACGGCCCGGCACGTCGGCGACCTGCTGGCCGCCCGGCTCGGCGTCCCGTTCACGCGCGAGGCGCTCGCCGCCGTGCCCGTTGAACGGCTGCTCGACGCTCAGACCGAGATGATGGCCGACCTGGCGGCGCACCCCGACCCCCGGCGGTGGAACGGCGAGCCGGGCGCACGCGTGACCGCCTGGAAACCGGTCATCGACGCGGCCACCCTGCCCGGCAGACCGCTCGACCTCATCGGGCCGGACGTCGACATCCTGATCGGCACCAACGCGGAGGAGGGACGGCTGTCGCTGGTGCCCTTCGGAGCGCTGGAGGCCGTGACCGAAGCCGACCTGGCCACCGCCACGAGCCTGTACGGGCTGGCGCCGGAGCGCGCCAGGGCGGTGTACGGCGCGGCCGCCCCCGGCGCGGGACCGGGGGATCTGCTGGCGCTGCTGCAACGCGACTGGTGGTACCGGATCCCTGTGGGGACCCCGGCTGGCCCCGTTACGACGCGGCCCGGCGGCCGGTCATGCGCTTCGGCGACACCCTGGTTCTCCTCGAAGATCCGCAACCGGAGGAACGCACCCTCTGGGACGGCGTCTGCTGACGCCGGGCTGAAGTCGTGATCATGTCCCCTGCCGCCGTCGTCTTCGATTTCTTCGGCACCCTCACGCCCAGCACGCCGGCGCACGTCTGGGACGACCACGCCGCCCGGAGCGCCGCCCCGCTCGGCATCCCCGCGCCCGCCTGGCGCGCGATCTTGAACGACTCCTTTTCCGAGCGGGCGACCGGGGTCCTGGGCGACCTGGCGGCGACCTTCCTGGCGCTGGCCCGCCGCCACGGCGTCGATCCCGGGGAGGAGGCGCTCACGGCGGCGTGCGCGGCGCGGGCGGCGTCCCAGCGGGAGCTTTTCGTCCTGCGCGACGATGTGATCCCGACGCTGAGCGCGCTGCGGGAGCGGGGGTCGCGCGTGGGCGTGCTCAGCGACTGCACCGTCGAGCTGGTGGACGCCTGGCCAGGGCTGGCGTTGGCCGAGCTGGTCGACGCCCGCGTGTTCTCGTGCGAGGAGGGCCCTCACGCGCGCGAGGACGACTGGCCAGGGCCGTTCCTGCCCGCGCTGACCGACGTCCTCGCCCTCGTGGAGGCGTGACCCCTCAGCCCGCCGCGGCGAACGTCTTCACGTCCAGCCGCTCGCGCAGATACTTCAGGTCGAGCATGAGGTCGGCGACGCGCTGCAGCCGCCGGGTGTCCGTCCTGGCCGGATAGGCCCCCAGGGCCGCGCGGGCGGCCGCCGACGCCGGGACGCGGATGTACGTCGGCAGGATCGACGCTACCTTCTTGCGGTCGGCGGCGGCCAGACGCTGGGCCTTGGCGAGCGCCCGCTGGAAGGCGGCCAGCGTCCGCGGGTTGGCCGTGCGCCAGGTCGCCGAGGTCATCCAGCCGGCGGTCGGCAGGCCCGCTGCGGGGCCGGTCATGGGGTCGGCCAGCAGCCGCAGCGCACCGCTCTTCAGCCCCGCGGACAGGAACGGCTCCGGCAGCCAGGCGGCGTCCGCGGTGCCCTCCTTCAGCACGGCGGTCATGTCGGGGAAGGGCGTCTCGCGCAGGACGAGGGCTTCGGACGACAGGCCGTGCCCGCGCAACGTGGCGTCGATCGTGAGCTGGGCGGTGCCGACCAGGACGTTGACCGCGACCTTCTTCTCCTTGAGCTGGGCGACCTTCCTGATGGGGGAGCGGGCCGGGACGACGAGCCCGTACGCCCCCGGCGCCGCGCGGTGCATCTCCCCGGTGACGTCGATCGGAAGGTCCCTGCTGCGGGCGAGGAACGCGGCGACGTAGTCGGCCTGCGCGAGGTCCAGCCGCCCGGCCAGCATGGCGGGGATCGCCGCGCCACCGCCCACGATGGCCAGCGGCTTCACGGTGAGCCCCTCCTCCTCGAAGTAGCCCTCCGACCGGGCCAGGAACAGCGGAGCGGCCTCGGCCGACGGCACGAACCCCACGGTGATGGTGTCGCGCTCGGGCGCCTGGACCGTGACCTGCCGCGGGGCCCGCTCGGTGGCGCCGGCGCTGGAGCAGGCGGATAACAGCGCCGCCGCGGCGACGCAAGCGGTGAGAACGCGGCTGAAAGACGTCAAGACGATTCCGTTTCGTGTGTGGTGGATCTCTAGCGCATGAGGACGCCGGGCAGTGTCAGGGTCGAGAACTGCATCTCCTGCGGGTAGACGGCGACCTGGCGGGCGCGTCCGGTGCGGGCGTCGACGGCGTAGGAGTAGTAACGCTTCCCGCTGGAGACGACGATCTCCACCTCGTCCCGGCTCCGCCAGACGCCGGTGCCCAGCAGGTTCGCGTCCGGCGGCAGCCCGGCGACGGGCACCTTGCGCAGCCGCCGGCCGGTCGTGGCGTCGAGCAGGGTGAGGGTGGGCTTCGGCAGGTCCATGTGCTCGACGGCGGCCACCGTGCGGCCGTCCGGGGCGAGCTCGCTGAACCAGAGGAACGTGCCGTCGAACCGCACCTCCTTGCCGCCGCCCGCGACCGGTCGCAGCCACAGGTCGGTCTTGACGTGCCGGACCAGCTCGGCGACGCCGTCCTTGATGCCGTAGAGCACGTACCGGCCTGGCACCGACACCGTCCTGCCGGTGCGCATGTCGATGATCACGCCGGGCTCCCTGCCGCCCACGTGCGGGTCGAAGGCGAGGTAGCGGCCGTCGTCGGAGAGCACGAGCTGCGAGCCCGCGCCGATCCGCTCCTCCGCCACCGCGACCGGCGAGGTCACCTCGGCGCCGGTCACCAGGTCGCGCACGACGTGTGCCCCGGCCTTCCTGCTGTAGTAGGCCAGCGCGTGCCCGTTCCGGCTGATCGCGATGGGCACCCGCGGTTCCTCGTCGGTCGAGACGAGCGCCTCCCGGACCCGGTAGATCGCGCCGCCGCGCGTGACCACCCGCCACTCGGAGGCGTCGCAGGTCGGCGTGACCATCTGGTGGTTGAGCTCGCACGGCGACAGGTAGGCGTGGCTGATCGCGCCCACCGCACCGGCGGGCAGGTCGCGTACGGTCCCAGCTTCCTCCGCCACCACCTGTGGCGCCGCCGGCTCGGCCGCGCGGGGCCACAGCGCCACCCCGCCCGCCGTCGTGGCCACCGCCGCCACGACCGCCGCCACGACCGCCGCGACGACCGCCGCGGCGGCCACCGCGAGCCGGGCGTGCCGCCTTTGCCGGTGCCGGGCGATGGCTGTGTCGGCCAGGTCGACCGGCGGCGCCTGCTCGGCGAGCTCCTTCATGGCCTGGCGCAGACTCGTCACCGGCTCACCTCTCCGGCGGGACGGGCGGTGCGCGCCGAGGCCCGCAGGCTGGGGCCGTCGTGTCCTTCCATGCGCTCCTCCTCTCACCCCTTCCCAACGCGCCCTGGCCGCCGAAAGGTTGTGCGGGGAGCCGGTCAGGGTGCGAGCAGCCGGTCCACGAGTGCCTGGAGGGTCACGGCGCCGATCAGCCGACGGTCGTCGCCGACCACGGCGACCAGCGGGCTGCGGGTGCGGGCCATGAGCGCGGCCAGCTCCAGCACGGTGGCGTCGGGGTCGGTGAGCGGCAGCTCGCGCCGCCGCCCGGGCAGCGCCTCGCGCACGGTGCGGCCGTCCAGCCCGTTCAGGAACGCGTCGGCGTGCGCCTCGTCCACCACGCGGGCCAGCGCGGGATCGTCCTGGCAGTACGCGGGCACGGCCAGCCGCAGCACTTGGGTGCCGGGCAGGATCGTGACCGGCGTGCCGTCGTCGCCGACCACGATGAGTCCGGGCAGATCCTGGTCGGCCAGCAGCCGGGCCGCGTCGATCACGGGGGAGTCGAGGCCGACGGTGGGGAAGTCGGCGAGCAGGTCTCGGGCGCGCATGGGGCATCCTTCGCGGTCGGGAACGGGGGACCTGCCGACCAGACTTCCCGGCGCACCGCCTCCGACGCTGACAGCGATCAACGGGGTGGCGCCAGGGGCGGGCCTGACCTGCGCAGCGGGCGCCGGCTTTGCGAGGCTGTAAGGGAGCACTTCTCCTCGTGAGGGGGTGGGCGATGTCCAGACGGATCGTGGTCGGCTTCGACGGGTCCGCGCCGGCCGTGGCGGCCGTGGAGTGGGCCGCCGCCGACGCCCGGCGGCGCGAGCTCGACCTGTTGATCGTGCACGTGGGCGAGCCCGCGGAAGAGAGCGCCGGCCTGCTGGAGGACGCCGCCGCCCGGGCACACGCTCTGACCGGCGGCGTCGCCGTCACCGCGGAGTCGCGTACCGGGAACGTCGTCGGCGAGCTCATCGCCGCCTCCTCGCAGGCCGACACGCTCGTGGTGGGCAGCCGGGGGCGCGGCGGGTTCGCCGGGATGGTGGCCGGCTCGGTCAGCATGGGCGTGGCCGGGCACGCGCACGCGCCGGTCGTCGTCGTCCGCGGCCCCCGCGTCGTCGAGTACGGCCGGGTCGTCGTCGGCTACGACGGCTCCGAGCAGGCGGAGGCGGCCATGGAGTTCGCCGTCGAGCAGGCCCGGTCCCGCCTGGCGCAGCTGCACGTGGTCACGGCCTGGCCGGTGCCGGTGCCGGCCCCGTATGCGCCGGCCTACGACGACCTCATCGAGGAGGCCGTACGCGCGGAGCTGGAGACGGCGCGCGCCCGGGTCCAGCCGTGGCGGGAGCGCAACCCCGGCCTGATCATCACCGACGACCAGCCGCGCGACCACCCCGTGCCGGCCCTGACCCGGATCTCCGAGACGGCCGACCTGGTCGTGGTGGGCTCGCACGGCCGCGGCGGGCTGGCCGCGGCGGTGCTCGGCTCGGTCAGCCACGGCGTGCTGCGCCACGTCACCTGCCCGGTCGCGGTCGTGCGCGCGTGAGCGAGGTGGCCGTGCTCGTGGGGCTGCAGGCGTCGGGCAAGAGCACGTTCTACCGCCGCCGGCTGGCGGAGACGCACGTCCACGTGAGCAAGGACGCCTTCCCCAACGCCCGCCACCGTCAGCGGCGCCAGCTCAGGCTCGTCGCGGAGGCGCTGGAGCGGGGCCGCGACGTCGCCGTGGACAACACCAACCCCTCTCCCGAGGAGTGGAGCCCGCTCGTCGTGCCGGCCAAGGAGCGCGGCGCCCGCGTGGTGGCCTACTGGTTCCCGCCCGACCTGGCCGGTTCCCTGGCCCGCAACCTGCTGCGCCTCGGGCGGTCGCGGGTGCCGGAGGCCGGCGTACGGGCCACGTTCCGGCGGCTGCGCCGCCCGCGCCGGTCGGACGGGTTCGACGCCGTGCGCACCGTGACCTTCGACGGCCGCGGCGGCTTCACCGTCACGGACGAGGAGCTGGCCGATCAGGACAAGTCCGACAGGTCGAGGACGAACCGGTAGCGGACGTCGTTGCGCCGGAGGCGGTCGAACGCCTCGTTCACCTGAGCCGAGGGCAGCAGCTCGATGTCGGCGATGACGCCATGCTCGGCGCAGAAGTCCAGCAGGGCGGCGGTCGCGGGCCGGCCGCCGCTGCCCGCCGAGCTGAGCTTCTTGCGCCCGATCAGCAGGTCGGTGGTCTGCACGGTGACCGGGCCGAGGTGGCCGACCTGGCTGAGCGTCCCGTCCATGGCGACGAGCCGCAGGTACGGGCCGAGGTCGTGGTCGGCGGAGGTGGTGTCGATGACGACGTCGAACCGGTCTCGGGCGTCGGCCATCCGGGCCGCATCCGTGGACACGAGAAGGTCGTGGGCGCCGAGACGGCGGGCGTCGTCCGCCTTGTCGGGCGATCGGCTGATGACCGTGGTCTCGGCGCCGAGCGCGACGGCGAGCTTGACCGCGAGGTGCCCCAGGCCGCCGAGCCCCGCTACGGCGACGCGGGTGTCCGGCCCCACGCCGAGGGCGCGTAGCGGCTCCCAGACGGTGATCCCGGCGCAGAGCAGCGGGGCCATGCCGGCGGGGTCGAGACCGGCGGGCAGGCGGTAGGCGAACCGGTCGCGGACGACGTACTCGCGGGAGTAGCCGCCCAGGGTGGTCGATCCGTCGTGGCGGTCGGTGCCGCCGTAGGTCAGGGTCGGGAACTCGTGGCAGAAGTTCTCCTGGCCGGCCCGGCACATGGGGCACACGCCGCACGAGTCGACGATGTTGCCGACCGCGACCGGGTCGCCGGGGGCGAAGCCGGTGACGTCCGGGCCGACCTCGGTCACGACCCCGGTGAACTCGTGGCCCGGCACCAGCGCGCCGCCGGGATGGGAGGCCACGGCGTGCAGATCGCTGTGGCAGACGCCGCAGTAGTCCACCCGTACGGCGAGGTCGTCGGGACGCAGGTCGCGCCGTTCGAGGGACGCCCGCCGCAGCGGCGTCGTGGGGCCGTCCGCTCGCCAGCCCACTGTGGTCCTCATGGGGAGACTCCTATAAACAGACTGTTCGGTCTGTTTGACACTAGCCTCGCTTCGAACGGCAAGCAAACCGAATGGTCTGTTTGGTAGCCTGGCGGGCATGGTCGACCAGCAGCTGACCTCCCGTGGCGCCGCCACCCGCAAGCGCATCCTCGAGGTGGCGACCCGCGAGTTCGCCGAGCACGGCATCGCCGGGGCGCGCATCGAACGCATCGTCGCCGCCGCCCGTACGAACAAGGCGCAGCTCTACGCCTACTTCGGCAGCAAGGAAGGGCTGTTCGACGCGATCTTCCTCGGCTCGCTGGAACGGATCATGAACGTCGTGCCGATCGACGGCACCGACCTCGCCGACTGGGCCGTGCGCCTCTACGACGAATACCTGCGCCGCCCCGACCTCATCCGGCTGGCCACCTGGGCCCGCCTGGAGCGCCGCCCGGCCGGCCATCTCGTCGAGGAGGCCGATCGTCTCGACGACCCCAAGCTGCGCGCCGTCGCAGAGGCCCAGGCGGCGGGCATCGTGCGCCCCGGCGACCCGTTCGACGTGATGGCCCTGGTCATCGCGATGTCCATGGCCTGGTCGCCGGTCAGCAACGTCTATGCCGCCACCGCCGCCGAGCCCGCCGAGCTGCACGAACGCCGCCGCGCCCTGCTCCGCGAAAGCGTCCGACGCGCCGTGATGACCGGCTGAGGCCCTGGACTGGATCCATGTGACGACGGGCCGCGCCGGAGGCCGGCCAGAAGAGTCGAGCGACTCTGCGGGAACGCCGCAACCTGCGACGGCTCAAGCACCGGCCGGAAGGAGGGACCCTTCGTGCGGCTCATTCCCATCGCCGCCGTGCGTCGATGATCCCCCACCGACGCCTGGTGCCAGGAACGAACGTGGCACCACCCGAACGGAGTGGTGCCGTTCCTATGGTTCCAGCAGCTACGCGTTCGCTCGAAGTACGGCCTGGGCGACCTCGTCAGGGTGGGTGATCATCCCTTCATGGGTCAGACCAGGGATGATCTCCGGCTTGAGCCCGAGGCGTGCGGCGAACTCGGCTCCCGGTCGCGGCAGGGCCGTGTCGTTCCCGGCGAGCAGGTACCGCGCGCGGATCCCGAGATCGGTCACCAGAGGCGCACGCAGGACATCCAGCATGTAGGCGCCGGGCTGCGGGGTCAGCAATTCGAGGAGCATGCGCTGGGCCTCCTCCGGGAATCCCTGCAGGAGCAGCGGCTTGACGACATCCTCAAGGCCGGCCGTCCAGGCCCGGCCCGGAGAGGACGAGATTATCTGCTCGATGAGAGCCCGGACCTCCGGCGGGTTCTCCGCCACGGATGACGTGTTGGGCCGGGGAACGTAGGCGCTGAAGTAGATGACCTCGGTGACTTGGTTCCGCAGGCGAGCAGCGGCCCCAGTCGTCGGGTAACCGCCCCAGCTGTGGCAGACCATGATCACGTTCTTGCTGGAGAGCTTCTTGACCTGGCGGACCACATGGTCGATCGCGTCCTCAAGCCGCAACCCGGCGGGATCGTCCTCATAGCCGAGGCCGGGAAGGGTGAGGGCCACCGCGCGACGGCCGGCCGCGCGCAGACGCTTCGCCACCGGCTCCCAGGCCCAGGCGCCGTGCCAGGCGCCGGGAATCAGGACGTACGTCGGGGATGAATGCCCCGAATGCCCGCTTCCTCCGTGTGTGAGAGCAGTAGCACGCGCCGCGGTGCTGGTCAGCACCGCGGCCGCGGCCCCGGCGCCGACCCCGCCGAACAGCCCCAGCGTCCGTCGCCGAGAGAGGCCGCCATCATTCGGTGCTTTGTTCTCAGCTTCCATGTCTCTTTCCCCCTACGCCCGGCATGCCGCGCCATCAGGCCCTTCCTGATGGTCATCGAACATGCTGTCCGGACAGCGCGTACGAAAGAGTATCTTTATGGCTGTTTGTCCCATTCGCCCTTTTGGTGAATTCCGAATGAACTACTGACGGTGGACGGGTGCCACCAGCGCGGTGAGGGAGCGGCGCTGCCGATCGTGCCGTTCGTGCCAACGGTGCACCGCGGCTTCGCCGGGTGCAGCGCCGCGCGCGTTCGACTCCGTCAGCGTGCGGCCGGCCAGAGGGAGTCGCCGACTCAGGAGGGGGAGCCCGAGGTGAAGGGCCAGCGGCGGGCTATCGCGACGTGCAGGATGACGGCGAGGCCGAGGGCGTTGAGCCCGACGTGGCCGACCCAGTCGTCGGCGGTCGCTCTGTCCCACGCGAGCGTGGCCGCGTACGCCTCCAGCGCGAACGACAGGACGGCGGCGAGCACGATCACGGCGGCGAGGGAGACGACGCGCTCGGCCGCGGGCGGCAGGCGCGACTGCAGCCACCCCTCGAACAGGATCCCGACCACGAGCCCCGCGGCGATGAGCTGCCCAGCCACGGCGGTGATGACGTCCGTGCGCACCTCGCCCGCGACGTGCACGGCCGCGTACGTCAGTAAGGCCCCGCCCACGACGACGACGTTGGCCGACAGGATCCGCACCCACCGCCGGCCGAGCCCGGCGAACGGCCAGCCGCGCCAGACGACGTAGATCCCGACCTGCCAGAGCCCGGTGAGCACGAGCAGCGCCCCCAGCTCCGAGCCGCTCAACAACCCGCCGCGCTCGACCGCGAAGTGCACCACCAGGGCCGCCGCCCACGCCACCGCCAGCGCGCACGCCCCCGAGGCGATCCTGCCGAGGCGCCGCAGCGGCCAGCCCTCCCAGGCGAAGGTGATCTGCAGCATCGCGACGAAGGCGCCGCCCCCGATCGACATGGTGGCCGGGAACGTGGCCGCATGCCCCGCTCCGGGGGTGGGATCGAAGACGCCGCGCAGGTCGGGCCGGTCGACCACGGCCTGGGCGAGCATGGTCAGCAGGATCCCGGCGAACGCGATCACCAGCGTGTCGGCCGGTCCCGACCAACCGGGGCGCAGGCTGGAGCCGGGCCAGTCCTCCCACCAGAACGCGATCATCGCCACCACCGGCAGCGAGAACGTGATCAGCGGGCCGAGCACCAGCACCGACCCCTCGGGGCCGCCCACGCCGACGGAGAGCAGGACGGCCACCGGCAGCACGAGCACCAGCCCGATCAGGCCGAGACCCGGCTGGCGGGCGTGCCGCCACAGCTCCGCGTCGAGGTGGGGACGCCGGTGGGCGGTGAGGAGAGGGCGGTCGGGCAGAGGGACGTCGCTCATGAGGACGCGGGCGGGTCCATGACGAGCTCGGCGGCGAGCGGCAGCCGCCGCAGGCGGCGCCCGGTCGCGTGGAAGACCGCGTTGGCCACGGCCGCGGCGGCCCCCACCTGGCCGATCTCGCCCACACCCTTGATCCCGAGCGGCACGACGTCGTCCTCGACCTCGACGAACTCGACGGTGATCTCCGGGATGTCGGCGTTGACCGGCACGAGGTACTCTCCGAGGTTGCTCGCGCCCCAGCGGCCGTGGCGGGTGTCCATCTCGTTGCCTTCGAGCAGCGCCTGGCTCAGACCCCACACCATGCCGCCCACGAGCTGGCTGCGCGCCAGCTTGGGGTTCAGCACCCGTCCCGGCGCGAACACGCCGACCATGCGCCGGACCCGGACCAGGCCGAGGTCCGGATCCACGGCGACCTCGGCGAACTGGGCGCCGAAGGTCAGCAGGCCGTGCGGGGTGTCCAGCGGCGGCGGCGTCCAGCTGCCCACCGCCTCGGTGTCCGCCAGCCGGTGGCGGATCATCAGGTCGGCGTAGGACTCCCCGGTCCCTGGCCGGTCGCGCAGCCGCATCCGCCCGTCGGCGACGTCCACGGCCGCCGGATCCGCGCCGTGTAGCGGCGAGGCCGCGTCGGCGACCGCCATCGCGACGAGCCGGTCGCGCAGCGCCGTCGCGGCGGCGTGCACGGCGGCGCTCACCATGCCGGCGCCGGCCGAGCCCACCGCGGCCGAGGTGTTCGGCAGGTCGGTGTCGCCCGCCTCGAACCGTACGGACTCCAGGGGCAGGCCGAGCGCGTCGGCGGCGACCTGCGTGGCCACGGTCAGCACCCCCGTGCCGAACTCCTGAGTGCCGGTCTGCACGACCGCGCTGCCGTCCTCGTACACGCGGGCGCGGGCGCGCTGCTCCGGCATGAAGAACGCCACCGGGTACGCCGCCGCGGCCATCCCGGTGCCGATCAGCCAGTCGCCGTCCCGGCGGGCGCGCGGCCTCGGGTCGCGCCCGTGCCAGCCGAACCGCTCCGCGCCGAGGCGCAGGCATTCGGCCAGTCCGTCGCTCGACCAGGGATTGCCGCGCGGGTCGGCGCCGGCGTGGTTGCGCAGCCGCAGCTCCACCGGGTCGACGCCGAGCTCGTACGCGAGCTCGTCCATCGCGGTCTCCAGCGTGAAGACGCCCAGTGTCTCACCGGGCCCGCGGGTGAACGTCGGCGTCATCGTGTTGCCCTGGATCAGGCTGTGCACGCCCTCGTAGTGCTCGACGTCGTACAGCTGGGAGGACACCCCGGTCGCCGGCTCGGCCCAGTCGTCGAAGCGGGAGGTGATCGAGAGCTTGTGGTGGCGGATCGCGGTCAGCCGCCCGTCCCGGGTCGCGCCGAGCGAGATCGACTGCTCCTGCTCCTCGCGGTGCCCGTTGGAGGTGTACGTCTGCGCCCGGGTGAGCGCCAGCCGTACGGGCCTGCCGACGTGCCGTGCGGCCATCGCGGCGAGCGTCACGTGCGGCCAGGTCATCGCCTTCGAGCCGAAGCCGCCGCCGACGAAGTGCGTGATGACCCGGACGTGCGACAACGGCAGCCCGAGCAGGTGCGCCACGGTCAGCTGGGTGGCGCGGATGCCCATCGTCGAGTCGTAGAGGGTCAGCCGGCCGTCCTGCCACACCGCCGTGGTGGCCGGCGGCTCGAGCGCGTTGTGGTGGTTGGCGGCGAACCGGTAGCCGGCCTCGATGCGCACCGGCGCCTCGGCCAGCGCCGTCTCGACGTCGCCGCGCTCGTCGCGGCCGGGCATGAGCCCGCCGAACAGCCGCTGCGCCTCGTACACCCGGTCGCGGCCCTCGTCGATGGAGGTGATCGACGGCTCGCGCCGGTAGGTCACGTCCACCAGCGAGGCGGCGTACTGGGCCTGCTCGTGGCTCTCGGCGACGACCAGTGCGACCGGTTGGCCGGCGTAGTGCACGGCCGCGTCCTGCATCGGGAAGAAGCTCTGGCCGGGCGCGGCGGCGCCGAGCAGCGACGGCAGCAGGTGTGGCTGCCCCGCGATCTCCGGAAGGTTCTCGTGGGTGAGGACGGCCAGCACGCCTCCCGCGGCGAGCGCGCGGGAGGCGTCCACGGCCTCCACCCGGCCGCTCGGGATCCGCGCTCCCACGACGGCCGCGTACGTCAGGCCGGGCAGGGAGATCTCCGCCGTGTAGCGGGCGCCGCCGGTGACCTTGGCCTGGCTGTCGACCCGGTCGACGGGCCGGCCGATCGCGGTGTTCATCGCATACCTCCCCGCGCGGCCTGGGTCAGGCCGCGGACGATCGCCCGCTGAGCGAGCTCCACCTTGAACGCGTTGTGCCGCCGCGGGACCGCCGCGCTCAGCTCGTACGCGGCCGCGGCGGCGTACGACTCGGCGGTGGCGGGCACCCCGAGCAGGTGCTGCTCGGCGAGGCGGGCGCGCCAGGGCTTGGTGCCGACGCCGCCGAGCGCCACGCGTGCCTCGGTGACGATGCCGTCCTCCACGCGCACCGCCGCGCAGACCGAGACGAGCGCGAACTCGTACGACTGACGGTCGCGGAACTTCAGGTAGACCGACCGCTCCGCGATGCCGGCCGGCGGCAGGTCGATCGCGGTGATCAGCTCGCCGTGCCGCAGCGGGTTCTCCCGGTCCGGCGTGTCGCCGGGCATCAGGTAGAAGTCGTCGATCGGGATGCGGCGGACGCCGCCCGGCCCGGCCGTGTGCACGACCGCGTCGAAGGCGACGAGCGCGACGGCCACGTCGGACGGGTGGGTGGCGACGCAGTGCTCGCTCGTGCCGAGGATGGCGTGGCCGCGGTTGAGCCCGTCCAGGGCCGAGCAGCCGGTGCCCGGCTCCCGCTTGTTGCACGGCGAGACGCCGTCCCTGAAGTACGCGCAGCGCGTGCGCTGGCACAGGTTGCCGCCCATCGAGGCCATGTTGCGCAGCTGCTGGGAGGCGCCGAGCAGGAGAGCCTGCGCGACGCCCGGGTAGCGGCCGGCGATCGCCGGCGTGCGGGCGACCTCGCTCATGCGGGCCAGCGCGCCGATCCGCACGCCGCCGCCGGGCAGGTCGTCGATGTCGTGCAGAGGCAGGTCGTTGATGTCGACCAGCAGGTCGGGCCGGGCGACCCCGAGGCGGACCAGGTCGATCTCGGTGGTGCCGCCGGCCAGGAAGGCGCCGGCCGGGTCTGTGGCGACGATCTCCACGGCCTCGGCGACCGTGCTGACGCGGGCGTAGCCGAGTGGTCTCACGGGCGCTCCCGCGCGTCGCGTACGTCCTTGATCGCCTGGCGGATGCCCGGGTAGGCGGCGCAGCGGCAGATGTTGCCGCTCATGAACTCGGCGATGTCCTCGTCGGTCTCGGCGTTGCCCTCCTCGATCAGGGCGATGGCCGACATGATCTGACCCGGGGTGCAGTAGCCGCACTGGAAGGCGTCGTGCTCGACGAACGCGCGCTGCATCGGGTGCGGCTCCCCGTCGGCGGCCAGGCCCTCGATCGTGGTGACCTGCCGGCCCTCGCACGCGATCGCCAGGGTCAGGCAGGCGAGCACCCGCCGGCCGTCCACCCAGACCGTGCAGGCGCCGCAGGTGCCCTGGTCGCAGCCCTTCTTGGAGCCGGTGAGGCCCAGCCGGTCGCGCAGCGCGTCGAGCAGGCTCACGCGGGGTTCGAGGCCGACCGTGTGGTGCGTACCGTTGATCGTCAGGACGACGGGCTCCTCGGACGGACCGCGCACGGTCGGCGCTTGGTGGCGGGAAGCCGCTTCGGCGGTGAGGTCGATACCCATGGGTCGAAGTCTGTGTGCGATGGTTTCGTGGGGACTTAAGTCAAATGACCACATTTGATTACTGCATTGGGGATGAGCCGCCGTAACCTGTTCACGTTGCGATCGCGCGGGGGGCGACCGGAATGAACGATGTCGGGGAATATGTTGATCAACGCCTGTCCGGCGAGCTCAAGGGGCCGGTCGGACGGGACACGGAGCTCACGCTCATCCGGGACTTCCTGGAACGCGCCGCGGAGGACGGCGCCGCCCTGGTGTTGTCGGGTGAGCCGGGCGTGGGCAAGACCGTGCTGCTGGAGGCCGCGGCACGCGCCGCGGCGGGGTGCGGCACCCGGGTGCTGCGCGTGGCCGGCGTGGAGTTCGAGGCCGACATCGCGTTCTCGGGGCTGAACCAGCTGCTCTTCCCGGTCTACCAGGACCACGTCGACCGGCTCAGCCTGGCGCAGCGCTCCGCGCTGTCGTTAGCGCTGGGCTTCGGCGAGGGCACCATGGCCGACCGCCTCACCGTGTCCACCGCCGCGCTGACGCTGCTGCGGCAGGTGGCCGAGGACTGTCCGCTGCTGATCGTCGTCGACGACCTGCACTGGCTCGACCGCTCCAGCGCGGGGGTGCTGGGGTTCATGGCGCGCCGGCTGGCCGGCAGCCGGGTCGGCCT
This sequence comes from Nonomuraea terrae, assembly GCF_004348995.1. Taxonomy (GTDB): domain Bacteria; phylum Actinomycetota; class Actinomycetes; order Streptosporangiales; family Streptosporangiaceae; genus Nonomuraea; species Nonomuraea terrae. The sequence goes on along the minus strand of NZ_SMKQ01000068.1, from coordinate 14,331 downwards.
GATCGCCGCCTCCCGGCTGGGGCCGGACACCTTCTTCGACCGCGGCGGGCTGCCCGAGCACGAGGTGCGCCCGCTCGACGGCGCCGCCGCCGACGGCCTGCTCGGCGTCCGATTCCCCGGCCTGGCCGAGCCCGTGCGGCGGCGGGTGATCGCCGAGGCGCAGGGCAACCCGCTCGTGCTCGTGGAGCTGCCGCAGGTGCTGAGCGACCTGCAGCGCGCCGGCGACGAGGCGCTGCCCGAGGTGCTGCCGCTCAGCCAGCGGCTCCAGACGCTGTTCACCTCCCGCATCGCCGACCTGCCGGCCAGGACCTGCCGGCTGCTGCTGCTCGCGGCCCTCGACAGCACGGGCGACCTGGGCGTGCTGGAGGCGGCGACCGGCGGCTGCCTGGAGGAGCTTGGCCCCGCCGAGCGGGCCGGGCTGGCCGGGGTCGACCTGGCCACCAGGCGGCTGATCTTCCGGCATCCCGTCGTCCGCTCCACGGTGGTGAACTTCTTCACCGAGGCCGAGCGCCGCCGCGCCCGCCGGGCGCTCGCCGACGCCCTGGCCGACCAGCCGGAACGCCAGGCCTGGCAGCTGGCCGACGCCACGATCGGCGCCGACGAGCGGGTGGCCGCGCTGCTGGAACAGGTCTCCCGCCGGGCGCTGCGCTGCGGCGACGCGGCCGGCGCCGTGGCCGCGCTGCTGCGCGCCGCCGACCTCAGCCCGCGCAGCGCCGACCGCAGCCGGCGGCTGGCCGAGGCCGCGTACGTCGGGGCGAACGTGACCGGCGGGCTGCGGGACGTGCCGCGCCTGCTCGTCGACGCGCGCCGGGCCGACCCGGGGCTGGACAGGTCGCTGGAGGCGGCGGTCGCGACCGCGTACCTGCTGATCAACGGAGAGGGCGACGCCGACACGGCGTACCGGCTGCTGATGGGGGCGATCGAGGCGCGCGGCGGCGAGCTCCGCGCCGACGACCACGCGCTGGTCGAGGCGCTGTTCACCATGCTGCTCGTGTGCTTCTCCGCCGGCCCGCGCCCCGAGCTGTGGGAGCCGTTCCAGGCCATCGTCGCCCGGCTGACGCCGCGGCCGCCCGAGGTGCTCGCGGTGTGCACGGCGATCTTCGCCGACCCCGCGCACGCCACGCCCGCCACGCTGGCGGAGCTGGACGACCTCATCAGCCGATTCCCGGAGGAGGCCGACCAGGACCGGATCGTGTGGATCGGCCGTTCCGGCTTCTTCTACGACCGGATGCAGTGCTGCCGGGAGGCGCTGTGGCGGGTCGTCCGCGACGGGCGCGACGGCGGTGCGGTCACCTCGGCCATCGGCGCGCTCATCAGCCTCAGCCTCGACGACCTGCTCATCGGCCAGTGGGACGAGTCCGCCCAGCTGGCCGAGGAGGGGCTGCGGCTGTGCCGCCGGCACGGCTACCTGCTGCTGGAGTGGCCGCTCTGGTTCGTCCAGGCGATCCTGGCCGCGCAGCGGGGCGACGAGGAGACCGCGCTGGCGCTGGCCGACAAGATGGTCCGCTGGGGGACGCCCCGCCGTGCGGGCAAGGTCCTGTTCTACGCCCGGTACGTGCGCGCCCTGGCGGCGCTCGGCAGGGGAGACGCCGAGGCGGCCTACCAGGACCTGGCCTCCATCAGCCCGCCCGGTGTGCTCGCCCGTTACGTCCCGCTCGTCATGTGGGCCGCGCCGGTGCTCGTCGAGGCGGCGGTCGGCAGCGGCCGGCCCGCCGAGGCCCGCCGGCACGTCGCCGCGATGCGGGAGGCCGGGTTCACCGACATGTCGGCGCGGCTCGCCCTGGCCGTCGAGGGGGCGGCGGCCGTCTCCGCGCCCGCCGCCGAGGCCGACGCCCGCTTCGAGCGCGCGCTCGCCGTGCCCGGCGCGGAACGCTGGCCGTTCGACCTGGCCAGGATCCGCCTGGCCTACGGGGAGCACTGCCGCCGCACCCGCGCCATCCACCGGGCGCGGACCCAGCTGGCGCAGGCGCTGGAGACGTTCGAACGCCTCGGCGCGCGGCCGTGGGCCGAGCGCGCCCGCAACGAGCTGCGCGCCACGGGCCAGTCGCCGCCGCATGAGGGCCTCACCCCGCAGGAACGGCAGATCGCCCACCTCGCCGCCACCGGCCTGACCAACAAGCAGATCGCGCAGCGCCTGCACCTGTCGCCGCGCACCATCAGCGCCCACCTCTACCGTGTCTTCCCGAAGCTCGGCATCACCTCGCGTGCCGCGCTGCGCGACGCGCTGGGCGATAAGCTGAACAGGGACGACGTCGCGTTCTGAGCGGTGTGGTCGTGGATACAGTCATTTGACCGATGGGCGGTCCTGCTCGTCCGAGGACCATGAAGCCGTGGCTCAGCGGAGAGCCGCCGACGATCGCCATCCACCGAACGGAGAAGGACCACATATGCCGTACATCAAGGTCGGCGAGGAGAACTCCGGTCCCATCGAGCTCTACTACGAGGACCACGGCTCCGGCCGCCCGGTCATCCTCATCCACGGCTTCCCGCTCAACGGCGCCTCCTGGGAGAAGCAGGTGCCCGCGCTGCTGGACGCCGGACACCGGGTGATCACCTACGACCGGCGCGGGTTCGGCAAGTCCAGCCAGCCGGTCACCGGCTACGACTACGACACCTTCGCCGCCGACCTCAAGGCGCTCATCGACCGGCTCGACCTGCGTGACGTCACCCTCGTCGGGTTCTCCATGGGCAGCGGCGAAGTCGTGCGCTACCTGGGCGCCTACGGCTCCGAGCGGGTGAGCAGGGCCGTGCTGCTGGCGCCGCTGCAGCCGTTCCTGCGCAAGACGGACGACAACCCCGAGGGCGTCGACAGCGGCGTGTTCGAAGGCATCGAGCAGGCCATCGTCGCGGACCGGCCGGCGTTCCTGAAGGCGTTCCTCGACGACTTCTACAACGTCGACACCTTGGGCGGCACCCGGATCAGCGAGCAGGCCTGGCAGCTCAGCTGGAACGTCGCCGTGGGCGCCTCCGCGATCGGCACGCTCAAGTGCGTCGGCACCTGGCTGACCGACTTCCGCGCCGACCTGCCGAAGCTCGACGTGCCGGTGCTGGTGGTGCAGGGCGACGACGACCGCATCCTGCCCATCGACAGCACCGGCAGGCGGCTGCCCGCCCTCATCGCGGGCCTGCGCTACGAGGAGATCCCCGGCGGCCCGCACGCCATCGGCTGGACGCACCCCGACGAGGTCAACGCCGCGCTGCTCGACTTCCTCAAGTAATTCAGGACTCCGGCCGCCGGCGGGGGGCCGGCGGCCGGTCAGCGTGTGCGGGCCACGAGGAGCGCGACGTCGTCCTCGCCGCTGCATGAGCCGCCCATCATGGTGTCGATCACGCTGGTGCACAGCTGCTCCAGCGGGTGCGGCGCCGCGCTCAGGGCGGCTCTCAGCCGTTCCGGACCGGTGCGCGGGTCGCCGCCGTCGCGCTTCTCGACCAGGCCCTCGGTGTGCAGCACGATCAGCGATCCCACGGGCAGCTCCAGGTCGAGGGCCTCGTAGCGGCCGAGGCCGAGCCCGATCGAGGCGCCGGTGCTGAGGCGGGCGAACGTGGCCTCCCCGCCCGGGCAGACGATCGCGGGAGGCGGGTTGGCCGCCGCCGCCACGACGAAGCGGCGGGTGGCCGGGTCGTAGACCGCGTACAGGCAGGCGGCGCTGATGAACAGGTCCGGGTCGGAGTTCTGGAGCGTGGTCAGCTCGTCGAGGTGGGTGAGCAGCTCATCGGGCGGCAGGTCCACGGAGGCCAGTGTGCGGATGGCGGTGCGCATGCGGCCCATCGTGGCCGCGGCGTTGACGCCCCGCCCGCTGACGTCGCCGACGGTCAGTGCGATCCGCCCGCGGGGCAGCGAGATCGCGTCGAACCAGCCGCCTCCGACGCCCTCGTACACGTCGGAGGCGAGGTAACGGGCGGCCAACTCGACGGCGTCGCAGCCCGACAGGCTGCGCGGCAGGAGATGCCGCTGCAGGGCGCGGGCGGTGTCACGCTCGCGGGTGTAGCGGCGGGCGCTGTCCAGGCTGAGCGCGGCGCGGGCGACGAGCTGCTCGGCGAGCACCAGGTCGTCAGGGGTGAACGGGGCCGGGTTCTGGCTGCGCACGAACACGGTGATGCCCAGGATCTCGCCCCTGGCGAGCACCGGGACGATCATCACGCTGTGCATCCCGGTCTCGCGGGCCAGGCGGGCGCGGTCGGGATCGTGGTCGAGCCAGGTCCCCGGCGAGAGGTCCAGCTCGGGATCCAGATGGGAGCGTCCCGAGTACAGGACCTCGGCCTGCGGAGCCGCCAGCGGCACGATGACCGGAACCCCCGGCCGCCAGAGCGTCTCCGGCAACGACTTGTGGATGGACGCCATTCCCGCCCGGCGGAAGGCCGGGGTGAGCATCCCCTCCGGGGGCCGCAGCGGCGGCTCCTCGCTCGGCACCACGGCCTCGGAGAGGTCCACCGTGATGTAGTCGGCCAGGGTCGGCATGGCCAGGTCGGCCAGCTCCTGCGCGGTCTTGCAGACGTCCAGCGTGGTGCCGATGCGCCCGCTCGCCTCGATGAGCAGCGCGAGCCGCTTGCGGGCCAGGCTCTGCGTGACGTCGATGGCCAGTGTGCACACGCCGATCGGCTGGCCGTCCACGCCGTCGAGGCGGAAGACCGACATGGACAGCACATGGTCGCCCTGCCCGTCCACCGCCGGGCGGTGTATCTCGGCGTCGATCACGGGGATGCCGTCGGAGAGCACCCGACGCATCAACGCCCCGCTTCCCACGTTGCCGAACGCCGGCAGGTCGCCGGCTCCGCTGCGCAGCAGGAGCGTTTCCATCCGCTGGGCCGGCCCGTTGCACCAGACGCGGCGCAGGTCGCCGTCCCAGATCCACAGGGCTGCGGGTGAGCGGTTGACCAGCGGTTCCAGGACGGAGACGGCGGGATGGGCGCCGACGGCCGTGTTCGCCGACAGCAGCCATGCGCCCCTGTGCGCCGATGCGGCCAGCCGATGGCCCTGGACGTGCAGCAGGATCGGGTGGCCGGCGCGATGGCGGATCTCGGCCAGGCCCGACCAGCGGTCGAGGTCGGCGTTCTGACGGGCCCAGGCCGACAACCGCTCGTGGTGGTCGCCGGGAGTGAGCAGCAGCGCGCCGGAACGGCCCACGACGTCGGCGGCGCGGTAGCCGAGCAGCCGTTCGGCGGCTCGGGTCCAGCCGATCAAGGTTCCGTCGGAGTCGATGATGGCGATCGCGGGCAGTTCCGCGTCATGCCCGGTGGTGTCAGGTACGCCCATGTCTCCCTCTTCCTGATGGGAGCGCGTCATCATCCTGCGATGCGACGCTACGCCATAGTGGACATAACGGTCAATCATCCATAAAAAGGGCCTATGAGCCTCAGGTAGTTCCTTCGCGGATAATCCGCACCGGGACCACTGGGTAGGCTGGAGACATGACGGCGATGGCTCCCGCGCGTACCGAAACCGACCTGTCCTTCCTGCTCGACCACACCAGCCATGTGCTGCGCACCCAGATGACGGCGGCGCTGGCCGAGATCGGGCTCACGCCCCGGATGCACTGCGTGCTGGTGCATGCCCTGGAGGAGGAGCGCACCCAGATCCAGCTCGCCGGGCTGGGCGACATGGACAAGACCACGATGGTGGTGACCGTCGACGCGCTGGAGAAGGCCGGCTACGCCGAGCGCCGGCCGTCCAGCACCGACCGGCGGGCGCGGATCATCGCGGTGACCGAAGCGGGGGCGCGGATCGCCCGCCGCAGTCAGGAGGTCGTCGACGGCGTGCACCGCGCCGCGCTGGGGTCGCTGCCCGGCGACGAGCGCGAGGTGCTCGTCCGCGCCCTGAACCGCCTGGTCGGCGGCCATCTCGCCACTCCCGTCGAGGGTGCGCAGCCGGCCCGCCGGGCGCGGGAGCGCACGAAGTAGATCCGTAAAAAATCATCTACAACAGAACTATCTGCTACGGTCTCTCTTGTCGACTTGAGACGGGAGAGACCATGTCGTACGTACGGAGCTCGCGCTGGACGGCACTCGCCGTGCTGTCCGCGACGGGGCTGATGACGATCCTGGACGGCAGCATCGTGACGGTGGCCATGCCCGCCATCCAGCAGGACCTCGGCTTCTCGGCCGCCGGGCTGAGCTGGATCGTCAACGCCTACCTGATCCCCTTCGGCGGGTTGCTGCTGCTGGCCGGGCGGCTCGGCGACCTGATCGGCCGCCGCACGATGTTCCTGACCGGGAACGTCGTCTTCACGGCCGCCTCGCTGCTGGCGGGCGCGGCCACCGGCCCCGGCATGCTGATCGCCGCCCGCCTCCTGCAAGGCGTGGGCAGCGCGCTGGCCTCCGCGGTCGTGCTGGGCATCCTCGTGACGCTGTTCACCGACCCCGTGGAGCGGGGCAAGGCGATCGCGATCTTCAGCTTCACCGGCGCGGCCGGCGCCTCGATCGGCCAGGTGCTGGGCGGGCTGCTCACCGACGCGCTCAGCTGGCCGTGGATCTTCTTCATCAACGTGCCGATCGGGGCGGTCACCATCGCGCTCGCGCTGCGGGTGCTGCCCGGGGACCGGGGGATCGGACTGTCGGGCGGCGCGGACGTCGCCGGGGCCGTGCTGGTCACCGCCGGCCTGATGCTCGGCATCTACACGGTCGTCCAGGTCGAGGAGCACGGCTGGCTGTCCGGGCGCACGCTGGGGCTGGGCGCGGTGTCACTGGTGCTGCTGGCGGCGTTCGTCGCCCGGCAGGCCACCGCGGCGACCCCGCTCATGCCGCTGCGCGTCCTGCGCTCCCGCAACGTGGCCGGGGCGAACCTCGCCCAGATGCTGGCCCTGTCGGGGATGTTCGCCTTCCAGGTGCTCGTCGCCCTCTACATGCAGCGGGTGCTCGGCTACGGCGCCCTGGAGACCGGGCTGGCGATGTTGCCGGCCGCGCTGCTCATCGGCTCGATCTCGTTGTTCGCCTCGGCCCGGCTCAGCGCCCGTTTCGGCGCCCGTGCCGTCCTGATGACCGGCCTGGCGCTGCTCGTCACGGCGATGCTGCTGCTCACCCGGGTCACCCCGGACGCCGGGTACGTCACCCACCTGCTCCCGCCGATGGTGCTCATCGCGGGCGGCGGCCTGGTGCTGCCGGCGCTGGCCGCGCTCGGCATGTCGGGAGCGCGGGAGAGCGACGCCGGCCTGGCCTCCGGGCTGTTCAACACCACCCAGCAGGTCGGCATGGCGATCGGCGTGGCCGTGCTGTCCACGATGGCCGCCTCGCGTACCGGGGAACTGCTGGCCGCAGGAGCCGGTGAGCCGGCCGCGCTGACCGGCGGCTACCGCCTGGCCTTCGCCATCGCCGCCGGCCTCCTGACCGCGGCCTTCGCGGTGGCCCTGTTCGTCCTGCGCCGCCCCGCGCCCCGGACCCCCGCCGCCGGCGACGGCAGGCTCGCCGAGGTGACCTCCTGACGGGCCGTACACACCGCGACGCCCGGCACACCATCGGTGCGCCGGGCGTCGCCGCGTGTCCGGGAGATCAGGAGAGGGAGAGCGCGGCGGCCAGCTCACGCCACTCGGCGCGGGGCAGGGCGCTGTCCTGCGGGCCGCCGTCCACCACGACCTGCACGGTCACGTGGTCGGCGCCGGCCTTCAGGTGCTCCTCGATCCGCGCCGCGGCCCGTTCGGCGCCGCCCAGCGAGCACAGCGCCTCCACCAGCCGGTCGCTCCCGCCGTCGGCCAGATCGGACTGCTCGAAGCCGTGCCGCAGCAGGTTGTTGGTGTAGTTGGGCAGCCCCAGGTACGGCTCGATCACCGCGCGTGCCCGCGCCCTGGCCCGCTCCAGGTCGGTGTCGAGGACGACCTTCACCTCCGGCGCCAGCAAAGCCTGCGGCCCCATGACGGAACGCGCGTACGCCGTGTGCTCGGCCGTCACCAGGTACGGGTGCGCCCCCAGCGACCGCTCCGCGGCCAGCGCGAGCATCTTCGGCCCGAGCGCCGCGATCAGCCGCCGCTCCCGGCCCACCGGCACCGGCGCGGCGTCGAGCTCGTCGAGGTAACGCACCATGTTCGAGTACGGCTTGGCGTACTTCGGCGTCACGATCGCGTGGCTGGCCCCGAGCCCCAGCACGAACCTGCCCGGCGACTCCTCCTCCAGTGCGGCGACCTGCTCGGCCGCCTCCTGCGCGGTGAAGTCCCAGATGCTCAGGATCCCGGTGGCGACGGTGACGCGCTCGGTGGCCCGCGTCACGGCCGCGGCGTCGGCGATCGACGGGCTGCCGCCCAGCCAGACCGTCCCGTACCCCAGCTCCTCCAGCTCGGCGACGGCCTCGGCGATCTCGGCGCGCCGCGCCTCGCCGGCCGTCGTGCTGCGCAGCGCCCAGGTCCAGATCCCTACCCGCCCGAACGACTCCCGCGTCACAGCGTCCATGTCCTGACCACAGCCCCTTTCCTGTCCAGTGGGATGGTGCGCCGGGCGCCCCGCCCTCCAGCCCCGGGATGATCCGCACCAGACCCGCATCGTAAGCGATCAAGGGCCGCGGGACGCCGCCCTCACGAGTTGTTCGCGATGCGGTCGAGCCATTCGGCGAGCAGGGCGCGTTCGGTGGCGGTCAGGGGGACGTCGGCGGTGCCGCGCAGCGTCTCACGCAGAGCGGCGGCCCGGCCGGCGGCCGTGCGGTCGGGCGGCGGGGGCCCGCCGGTCGAGATCGTACGCAGGGCCTGCTCGCGGGCGGTCGGCGACAGGCCGGGGTCGCGCGCGTCGGGCGGCACCGACAGCAGTGTGAGCACGACCCCCATGCCGGTGGCGTGGAAGAGGTACGTGGCCCGGTCGACGCTCATGCGCAGCCGGCCGGCCTCGCCGACGCGGGCGATGCGGTGCCGCAGACTGGCCATGATCTCCCGCCGCGTCGGAGAGTCCTTCGCCGGCCCGCCGTCGCCGAACGTGAGCGTGTAGAAGGCGGGCCGGGACAGGCCGAAGTCGACGTGTATGTTCCAGAGCCGGCGCAGGTCGTCGACCGGGTCGTCGGTCTCGGGGAGCGCCTGCTTGCTCGCCAGGTACTCGCGCAGGCCGTGGGCGGCGACCGCTTCGAGCAGGCCGTCCTTGTCGCCGAACAGCCGGTAGAGGGTCGGCGCCTGAACGCCGACCGCGGCACACACGGCCCGGGTGGAGACAGCCTCGCGCCCGCCGCTCGCCAGCAGCTTCGCCGCCGCGAAGAGCAACCTCTCGCGGGTCGTCAGGGTAGCGATCATATCGATTCGGATGGTAGCGCCGTAACGGTACATTTGGTAACATACCCGGCGTTAGCGTCGATATGCCGCGAACGGGGGTTCATGCGGCGCGACATGACATCGGGGGTGTGTCTTCGTGGGACCTCAGGCGCGCACAGGGCCGGCGATGTTCCGGCGGACCGGGCGCGGCGCGCGGCTCACGTAGGCACGGCGCGGAGAGGCGCATCCGGCAGCGTACGAGGAGGGCGGCGACGCTCTCCTCGTCTCGTTCCCCGGTGTCGATCCGGCCGTCCCGTGAGACGGCCGCATGACAGAGATCGACGCGATGTTTCTCCATAAGTACGGATGGATACTGATATGTCCGCAACTCCGCCCGTCAGGTGTGGAGCGGCCCCGGCGACCGCCGTCATCGACATCCACGGCACCGTGATCGCCTGGACGCGAGCGGCCGAGCGGCTCCTCGGCTACCGCGCGTCCGACGTCGTGGGCCGCTCCGGGGCGGTCCTGCTCACCCCGGGCGACCACCGCGAGCGGCTGTCGGCCTGGACCCGGCAGTACGGCCACCTCGACCGCTGGTCGGGCCTGGCCGAGGCCCGCCACAGCGCCGGCCACCCGGTCATGCTGCATCTCCAGGGCCACCGGCTCACCACCCTGGAGGGCAGGCCCACCTGGGTGCTGTCGGCGCGGCCGGCGTCCACGGACCCCACTGCCGGCTCGGTGGTGGAGCCGCTGATCCAGCGCTCTCCGGTGGCGATGTGGATCTGGGACCGCGAGCTGCGCTGCGTCTGGCGCAACGTACGGGCCTGGGCCCTGCAGGAGGGTTCGCTCACGACCCCGGCCGCGGACTGCGCGCCGGCGCGCGGCAACGAGCAGATCCACCGCGTGCTGCGGAAGGTGCTCGCCGACGGCGCTCCCGTGGTCGACAACGAGGTGCACTGGCCCTCGTCGGACGGGCTCGGGCAGCGCACCCTGTCGGTCTCGTTCTTCCGCCTCGAAGGCGTGGACGGGCACCCGGTCGGCGTCTGCTCGCTGGCCATCGACATCACACAGAGCCTGGCCCGCGAGCGGCTGGCCATGGTCGTGGAGGCGAGCGCGCGCATCGGCACCTCGCTCGACGTCAGGCAGACCGCCCAGGAGCTGGCCGAGTTCGCCGTGCCGGCGCTGGCCGACTACGCCGCGGTGGACCTCGTCGAGTCGATGCTGCCGGAGGAGGTCCCACTGGAGCGCCTGGGCGGCATGGACCTGAACGTCCCCGTCTTCCGCCGCGCGGGCGCGGCCTCGATCTCCCCGGGACTGCCCGAATCGCCCTGGGAGCGGGGCGAGGCGGTGTTCGTGCCGCCGGACTCCCCGTGGACGCGGGTCCTGTCGTCGGGACACGCCCACTTCGAGCCCGAGCTGGACACCTCGCCGGGCACCTGGCTCGACCATGACCCCGCCCGTGCCAGGACGGTGTACGACGCCGGAATACACAGCCTGATGGTCGTCCCGCTCCGGGCACGCGGGGAGACGCTCGGGGTGACCGCGTTCGTCCGCAGCCGCAACCCGGCCCCGTTCACCCGCGACGACCTGCTGCTGGCCGAGGAGCTCGTCGCCCGCGCCGCGCTCAGCCTGGACAGCGCCCGCCGCTACACGCGCGAGCGCACCGCCGCGCTCGCCCTGCAGCGCAACCTGCTACCGCGCCGGCTCTCCGGCGGCGACGCCCTCGACGTGGCCTACCGCTACCTGCCCTCCGGCGCCCACGGAGGCGTCGGAGGCGACTGGTACGACACGATCCCGCTGAGCGGCGGCCGGATCGCCCTGGTCGTCGGCGACGTGACCGGGCACGGCATCAACGCCGCGGCCACCATGGGCCGGGTCCGCACCGCCGTCCGCACGCTCGCCTACATGGACATGCCGCCCGGCGAGCTGCTCACCCAGCTGGACAACCTGATCTCACGGCTGCACGAGCAGGACGTCGGCGCCGACGGCGCCCCGCTCCCCATCCTGGGCTCCACCTGCCTGTACGCGGTCTACGACCCCGCCACCCGGCGCTGCACCATGGCCACGGCCGGGCATCCGCCGCCCGCGGTCGTCGGCCCCGACGGCCGGGTCACGTTCCCCGGCGGGCCCACCGGCCCGCCGGTCGGGCTGAACCTGGAGGCCACGCACGAGTCCTTCGACGTCGAGCTGCCCGCCGGCGCCCTGGTCGCCCTCTACACCGACGGCCTGATCGAGCGGCGCGAGGACGACCTCGACGCGGGCATGGCCCGCCTGCGCGCCGCCCTGGCCGGCTGCGCCGATCTCCCGCTGGAACGCCTGTGCACCAGCGTGATCGACATCATGGTCGGCGGGCGCGCGGCCGAGGACGACGTCGCGCTGCTGGTGGCCCGCACCCGCTGAGCCGCTACTCCGCCCGCCCGGCGCGTGTCCTGCGGGCGTACTGGGTCGGGGTCTCGCCGTAGCGCTGCTTGAACGTCCGGGTGAAGTGGCTGCCGTCGGTGAAGTGCCAGCGGGCCGCGAGCTCCGAGACGGCCGGCCGCGAGCTCGCTCCTGGCACGTTCCAGCCGGCGGCCCCGGGCTTATGATCGTCTCCCGGCGGGCACCGGCCTCGTCCCGGCCCGCCTGGGGATCCGCGCCGGCATCGCAGGCCTGAGCAGTGATATGCGCGCTCCATATAGTGTGTTCGATACACACGATATGTACGATGCATGCCCGAGCGGGAGGGAGACCGTCCATGGACTCGTCCACACGCTCGATCGAGTACGAGACCATGCTGCTCGGCCGGCACCGCGCCCTGACCGCGCCCCGGCTCCGCGATGACGGCGGCCACCTGGAGCGCAGCGCGTACATCCTGCTGAGCCGCCTGGAGCTGACGGGCCCGATGTCGATCGGGCAGCTCAGCGACGCCTTCCGGCTCGACCCCTCCACACTCAACCGGCAGACCTCCGCGATGCTGCGCGCGGGCCTGGTCGAGCGCATCCCCGACCCGGAGGGCGGCATCGCCCGCAAGTTCCGCGTCACCGCGGAGGGCGAACACCGGCTGCGCGTGGAGCGCGAGCAGAACGTCCGGAGCCTGGAGAAGGTGCTGGCCGACTGGCCGCACGAAGACGTCGCCGCGTTCGCCGCCTACCTCAGGCGGTTCAACTCCGACATCGAGCGGCTGGAAGGGCGTACCTGGCCGCGCCCGTGAGTCATGGGCGGGGCCAGCGCTGCCCGGAGATGTCCTCGACGCTGCCGTTGAAGCGCTTGAGGTAGCCCGCGAAGGCCGCGGCGTCCTCGGGGGGCCAGTCGGCGAGCACGCGTTCCAGGCCGCGTAGGATGCGTTCGCGCTCCTCCAGCAGGCGGCGTTCACCCTCGGGGGAGACCCGGAACTTTCTGGCCAGCCCGCCGTCGGGGTCGGGGATGCGATCCACCAGCCCCGCGCAGTGCGCGGCGGTGATCTGCCGGTGGATCGTCGACCTGGCCACCCCGAACGCCTCGCTGAGCTGCCCGATCGACATCGCTCCCTCGGCGCGCAGGCGGCTGAGCAGGACGTACGCGCTGCGCTCCAGGCGTCCGCCGTCCACGGCCAGGTCGCGATGCCGGCAGAGCAGCATGGTCTCGTACTCGATCTGGCGGGGCAGCGACATGGGGGTCTCTCTCATCTGGGATGCAGGTGATGTGTATCGTGCACTCGTTGTGCATGAAACATAACATGTGTATGGTGCAATCGGCATAAACGGGACGAAGGGGACATCTGGTGCATTCTGCGCCCAGTGCACGGTCTGGCGGCGGGATCGTCAGTGTGCTCGCGGTGGCCGGCATCGCCGGCTCACTCATGCAGACCTTGGTGGTGCCGCTGGTCGGCGAGCTGCCACACCTGCTCAACGCCTCGGCGGCCGACACCTCCTGGGTGCTCACCGCGACGCTGCTCGTGGGTGCGGTCGCCACCCCCGTGATCGGCAAGCTCGGCGACATGTACGGCAAGCGGCGCATGATGCTCGTCTGCTCCATCCCGCTCGTCGCCGGGTCGGTGGTGTGCGCGCTGGGCGGCTCGCTGATCCCGGTGATCGTCGGCCGCGGCCTGCAGGGCCTGGGCGTGGGCATGATCCCGCTCGGCGTCAGCGCGCTGCGCGACCTGCTGCCGCCCCAGCGCGTCGGCCCGGCCATCGCGCTGATGAGCTCTTCCATGGGCATCGGCGGCGCGCTCGGGCTGCCCATCTCCGCGGCCGTCGCCGAGTACGCCGACTGGCGCATCCTGTTCTGGGGCTCGGCCGCGCTGAGCGCGCTGGTCGCCGTGCTGATCTGGCTGCTCGTGCCGGCCACGCCCGCGCGTGAGCAGGCAGGCCGCCTCGACCTGCTCGGGGCGCTCGGCCTGGGGGCGGCGCTGGTCAGCCTGCTGCTGGGCGTCTCCAAGGGCGCCGACTGGGGCTGGGGGAGCGGCACCACCCTCGCGCTGCTCGGCGCCGCGGTGGTGATCGCGCTGCTGTGGGCGCTGTGGGAGCTGCGCGTCCGCGACCCGCTGGTGGACCTGCGGCTCACCGCCCGTCCGCAGGTGCTGCTCACCAACCTGGCCTCGATCCTGGTCGGCTTCGCCATGTACGCGCAGTCGCTCGTCCTCATGCAGATCCTGCAGCTGCCGGCCGCGACCGGTTACGGGCTGGGCCAGTCGATGCTGGCGGCCGGCCTGTGGCTGGCGCCGTCCGGCCTGATGATGATGGCCGTCTCCTCCTTCGGCGCCCGGCTGTCGGCCGCCCGGGGCCCGAAGACTAGCCTGTTCGCCGGCGCGCTGGTCATCGCCGTCGGTTACGGCGCCGCGCTCGCCCTGATGGACTGGTCCTGGGGCTTGATGATCGCCGCCGCCGTCGGCAGCATGGGCGTCGGCCTGGCGTACGGCGCGATGCCCGCGCTGATCATGAGCGCGGTGCCCAAGACGGAGACCGCCTCCGCCAACAGCTTCAACACCCTGATGCGCTCCATCGGCACGTCCGTGTCGGCCGCCGTGGTCGGCGTCGTGCTGGCTCAGATGACCATCACGATGGGCGGTCGCACGCTGCCGTCGGAGTCGGGGTTCCGTACGGCCCTGCTGATCGGCTGCGCCGTCGCCCTGGCGGCCGCGCTGGTCACGCTGACGCTGCCGAAGCCGAAGGCGGAGGCGGAACAGCCCGAGCCCGCGTCCGCCCCCGTCCCCGCCCCTGTC